>CALGPO010000051.1 GCA_937960465.1 uncultured bacterium | reverse complement strand
CATCAGTATAAGAGACCGGAAGATATTGAGGTCTCCGGTTTTATTGCATCATGCTTTGCTTACGGCAGGGTGGATCTGTTCAAGCCCGTGGTAAAGAAGATACTTTCCACAATGGGTGAGGGTCCTTATGATTTTCTTTTAGACTTCAACTTAAAGAAACATAGACATTTGTTTTCAGGCATCAAATACAGGTTCAATGAGACAATTGATATTATTTGTCTTTTATATGTGCTTGGCATGGCTTTAAAAAGGTATAAACGATTTGATGTCCTCTTTAAGCTTCATTACTGGAATGATGATCCAAATATCGGTATCGGATTAACAGGATTTGTAGAGTCTTTATTGAGCATGGATACATCGCCTGTATATGGGAAAAATATCAGGACAGCCGGGCTCCTCCAGTTCTTTCCTTCACCTAAGAAAGGAAGTGCATGTAAGAGGATGAATCTATTTTTAAGGTGGATGATTAGGGACAGGGACATTGATTTCGGAATTTGGAAGGGAATTCCAAAAAATAAGCTTGTCATCCCTCTTGATACACATATAGCACGAATATCTAAATGTCTCGGTTTTACGAAGAGGTCATCTCAGGACTGGAAGACGGCTGTTGAGATTACAGAGGCTTTGAAATGGCTTGATCCTGAAGACCCTCTCAAATACGACTTTGCACTCTGTCATCAAGGAATATCAAAAATATGCAGCAAAGAAAACTGCGAAAGCTGCACTCTCTCGGCAATATATTAATATGTAAAATTCACTGCTGTCCAAAACAAGTGTAAAATTGTAAACTTAGTCTGACATTTATTTTCCTTTTGCTTGCATATGATGATCGAACCACTGGGAGACGTCCTGCTATAATCTCCCCCAAAAACTGCACAACAGTAAAAAGGTATATTGCTATAGGTCTCGCTATACAATCATGGAAAAGGATAAAGCAGAAATGTCTTGAAGGTGTTAAAAGGTACGGATAAATCATAATGGACAGGCATATCTCTAATATTTGAATTTACGGAAAGTGCTTTTGCACGTCTTCAATACCGCTGATAATTATCTTTTGTTTTGCTTTAAAACTTTCAAAGAGACGTTTTTGGGCGTCCGATAATTCAGAGCGATATTTAGCCTCTATAAGAACAAAGCTATCCGTCAAAAAATCAATCTCAGTGCTGTCTTTATAGACATAACACGGATTCAGCCTCTTTATCTTCAAATATACGTAATTTTCAAATAGGCTGCCTTTATCTCTGAAGCCTGTAAAAAGAGTTCTTATTCCAAGGTCTGCTGAATAAATTTTTTTTGGCGACAATAGCCTCTCATTGGTTTTGCCGCATCGGGGCACGAGAAATATAAGGTAAGTATCGGCAAACATCTCCATATATCGTTTAGCTGTATCTGGAGATATTTTAAGGATATTGGCTATCTTGTTGATACTCACTGTTTTTCCGGCCCTTTCCATCAAAAGCAGGAAAAAATCCTTTAATATTGCCGGATTCTTAATGCCGTGAAACGCGGCAATATCTTTATGAATTATATCATCCACCAGTTCCTTGAGGTATTCTATATCTTCACGCAGCACATACTCTGGCATACCGCCAGTTTGAAGATAATCTTCAAAATATCCTTCCAATAGATGCTTATCTGCTTTGCTTACTATAATCTGCTTGAAAATCATGTATTCATTAAAATCAAGCGGTAGTATCTCAACAACTGAGCTTCTACCGGTAAGGTATGGTTTTTTGCTTTTGAGAATTGAACTGCTTGAAGCTGAAGCGTATATCTTTACATTTTGGCTGTCATAGAGGTTTTTAAGCTGCTGTTCAAAATCAGCCTGATATGTTATCTCATCAAGGAAAAGAAATATTTTTTCTCTAACGCTAAGGCGGTGAAGCTTTCTGTACTCCTCAATAATTTCAAGAATGTTCTTTTTTGACAGCAGATAATCATCAAGACTGACATAGAAGATATGTTTAGAACTGATTTTCTCTTGTTCTATGAGATATTTTATCAAAAGCTTAAGAAGGGTACTCTTGCCTACCCTTCTTAAGCCTGTAACAAAAACTATTTGACGTGTGGGTAGATGCGTCTTTAGCGCCTTGAGCAGGGCTGGCCTTTCTATGGCTGTCTCGGGCAGGGATCGCTCTTCCCACCACGGGTTATAGCGGTAAAGAATATCTTCCATAGCTAATTATGCGATAGTATCGTATAAGAAGTCAATAAATTATACGATACTATTTATAAGGCACTAATGAGCGGCAGCTTGTAGGGGCAGGGTTTACCCCTGCCTTTTTTATCCCATTTCCAATTGTAGGGGCAGGGTTTACCCCTGCCCTATTATTTTGGGCAACTGCAATGTTACGGGCAACCGCAAGGGTTGCCCCTACCATTTTGATGGCAACCGCAAGGGTTGCCCCCCCTACTGTATTTTAAAATTTAAGATTACATTATCCCCTGTTGTCCTGAAAAAATCCGATAACGGCGAGGATAAACATGGCTACGCCTGAAAGGATGTAAATCGACAGACCCCATGTTGTTTTCCCAAGTATGTTTATAAAGTATGTGTGGTTGAATATAAATCCCCAGTACATTACAAAGCAGTAAGAGATCAGGAGCCCCAGCTTATGCTTGCCTAATAAGAGGCAAAACGAGTTGATTATGACAAAAATAATAACCTGCCCCAGAGGGATTGAAAGCTCTTTATCGGAAAGGAAATTTAAAATACTGCTTATAAATTCCATGCCATTACTCTGCTTTTTTAAACTCCCTGCTTTTCCATATCATATATATTGCAGGATAAATTATCAACTCAAGGATAGTGGAGGTTATCACTCCGCCGACCATCGGAGCTGCAATTCTCTTCATGACATCAGCTCCTGTGCCGTGGCTGAACATAATGGGAACAAGACCTGCGAGTATAACGCTTACGGTCATAATCTTTGGACGGATTCTTTTTACCGCACCATACATTACAGCCTCTTTCAAATCGCCAATACTATTTAATTTGCCTTCTTTTTTCCATTTTTCATGGGCTAATTCGAGATAAAGGAGCATGACAACCCCAGTCTCAGCGTCGAGACCTGCAAGGGCTATTATTCCCACCCATACAGCTATGCTCATATTATAGTTAAGCAGATGAAGAAGCCAGAAAGAGCCGACAAGGGAAAAGGGCACAGCGAGCAAGACTATCATTGTCTTTGTAACGGACTTTGTATTGAAGTAGATGAGTACAAAGATTATGAGCGCTGTAAGAGGAATAACGAGTTTCAATCTTTCATGTGTCTTAACAAGGTATTCATACTCGCCGCTCCATTGGAGGCGATAGCCCTCGGGAATCTTTAAAGATGCAACTTTCTTTTTTGCCTCCTCAACATATCCACCCACATCCCTGCCTGAGAAATCTATATATACATACGATGCCAGAAGTCCCTCTTCGCTTTTTATCTGTGTAGGGCCTCTTACGATCTTTATGTCGGTCAGTTCTCCAAGCGGCACCTGAACAATATTCATGGCCGCAGGCTGCACTCCTCCCATAGCCGGACGCTGGCCGCTATTAGCAGGCTGTTGGTTGTTCATTACAGGCACTAAAATCCTTTTTAGTTTTTCCACGTCATTTCTTAATTCCCTCGAATAACGGACATTGACAGGATATCGCTCTCTGCCTTCAATTGTAGTGGTAAGGTTCATGCCGCCTACGGCAGATTGTATTATCTCCTGCACGTCATCGACTGTTAGACCGTATCTTGCTGCCTCTTGCCTTTTTATATTGAAGTCGAGGAAATATCCTGTTGTCACCCTTTCTGCGTACACACTCCTTGTGCCTGGAATTTCTTTGATGTGGTGCTCTAATTCCAGTCCCAATCTTTCTATCTCTTCGAGTTCCGAACCCATTACCTTAATGCCCACAGGAGTCCTTATGCCTGTAGAGAGCATATCTATACGGGCTTTGATCGGCATTGTAAAACTATTTGCAACTCCTGGTATTGTGAGGGCATCGTTCATCTCATTCTTAAGACTTTCTACTGTAACGCCGGGTCTCCATTGGGATTCAGGCTTCAGATTGACCACTGTCTCGAACATCTCCAGCGGCGCAGGGTCTGTAGCAGTTTCCGCCCTGCCTGCCTTTCCAAACACCTGTGCCACTTCAGGAATTCCTTTCAGTATCTTATCTTGCAATTGTAATAGGCTTGAGACTTCCGATATTGAAGCGGCAGGCACTGTTACAGGCATATAAAAGAGCGTGCCTTCATATAATGGAGGCATGAATTCCGAGCCGAGCTTTATAAAAGGATATGCTGTAATCACTATAATAATAACTGCAATGATAATTACCGTCTTTTTAAAACGGAGTGTGAGGCCCGCTATGGGTTCATATATTTTATGAAGGATGATGCTTATCGGATTCTTTTCCTCTGGCCTTATTTTCCCTCTGATGAAAAGGGTCATTAATACAGGCGTCAGAGTTATAGCGAGGAATGATGAAAAAAGCATTGCAAAGGTCTTGGTGTATGCCAAGGGCTTAAAGAGCCTTCCTGCCTGCGACTGAAGTGTGAATACAGGAAGGAATCCTACGGTAATGACGAGCAGCGAGAAAAACAGGGAAGGGCCTACCTCTTTTGCGGCATCTATTATTACATCCGTTCTGCTTTTACCACCCCTTACTTCCCTCCCTTGATAAGGGGGGGATTCAGGGGGGGTAGCTTCCCACTCTTCAAGCCTCTTATGGGCATTCTCTACCATTATGATGGAGGCATCCACCATAGCCCCGATAGCAATGGCGATGCCGCTTAGGCTCATGATATTGGAGGTTACACCGAGGTAATACATGCATATAAATGATATGATTATTGCAACGGGTAAGGTGAGAATTACCACAAGCGCGCTCGGCAGATGAAGTAGAAATACGATGCATACAGCGCTGACTGCTATTGAAAGCCTTAATATCTCTTCCTTAAGGGTATCGATTGAGCGGTGTATGAGATCAGACCTGTCGTAGGTTGTAATAATCTTCATTCCTTTTGGAAGGCTTGGCGCAATGTCATTATTGATTTTCTCTTTAACCCGCTCTATAACAGTAAGGACATTTTCTCCGAATCTGACAACTACGATTCCCCCTGCCACTTCTCCTTTCCCATCAAGCTCTGCAATACCCCTTCTTATTTCAGGGCCAAGCTGTATATTTGCAATATCTCTTAAAAATACAGGTGTTCCTGCCCCGTTGGTGCCCACGGATATGTTTTCGAGGTCTTTAAGGCTTTTGATGTAGCCCCTTCCCCTCACCATATACTCGATACCAGAGAATTCGAGCACCCTCCCTTCGACATCGCGGTTACTTTTTTTTATAGCCTCTAACACCTTCGGCAGAGGGAGATTATAAGCAAGAAGCCTGTTCGGGTCTATTGTTATCTGATATTGCTTAACAAACCCGCCGATGCTTGCAACCTGTGAAACTCCTTCGACGCTTTCAAGAGCAAGCTTTATGTTGTAATCCTGAACAGAGCGAAGCTGCGATAGATCATGATTGCCTGTTTCATCTATCACTGCGTAAGAGAACCCCCATCCCACGCTTGTTGCATCTGGACCAAGTACCGGATTTACATCCGCAGGTATCTTGCTTTTGACTGCCTGCAAATACTCAAGTACTCTGCTTCGCGCCCAGTAAATATTTGTCCCTTCTTCGAAGATGACATATATGAACGAACTGCCGAGATACGAAAATCCGCGAACCACCTGCACCTTAGGAGCAGCGAGGAGAGTTGATGTTATAGGATATGTTATCTGGTCTTCCACAAGGTCAGGGCTTCTTCCGGGCCATTCAGTAAAGATGATTACCTGTGTGTCACTCAAATCCGGTATGGCATCGAGAGGGGTCTTTTTTAATGCCCAGTATCCCCATACGATGAGAAAAGCCACGAGCAGAAAAATGATAAACTTGTTGCGTGCGCTGTATTCGATTATTTTTGCAATCATGTTATTATGCTGTGATACGATTGGATTATGAATAAAAGGCAGAGGAAGAATCTTACTAAATACTCATACGATTTAAGTAAAATAATGATGGCTGCGCCTGTTGTGGGCAATATTTTATCAGAAAAATTTTCCACAAGGGCTTTTGGGTTAGGATTATTGGCGGCTATAATTTTTCTTGTCTTTGGATATTTTTTAGATAAAAGGGAGGAATCAAGATGAATAACCTCGAGATTTTTTTTATACTGATGATTATCATTGGTCTTGTAGGTATTTTCCTTGTCTGGAGACATGACCGCAAGATGGAAGCAAAAAAACATTAATTCACCTCTAATGTCTCTGTAGTGGTTTTATGCCTTTCAATTGGGCCTCTGAGTCAATAAGGAACGTGGCCGATGAAGCGACCTTCTCGCCTGCCTTAAGCCCCATTATTACCTCTCTTAATCTTTCGGCTCTCAATCCGAGCATGACCTCTCTCGGCTCAAAATATCCTTCTCCCTTGTCCACATAGACTATCTGGCGGGTGCCGGTGTCGATTACTGCATCTTCTGGAATAACAAGTTTGTTGCCTATGTTAATCTTTATCTCAACATTGGTGAACATCTGGGGCTTAAGCTGTCCGCTGGGATTTGGGATTGTGAATCTTACTTTTGCTGTCCTTGTTTCGCCTGAGAGGGTAGGGTAAACATAATCTATTGTTGATGAAAAATCTTTACCGGGGATAGAACTCAGGCTTATATTCGCCCTCTGTCCCACCTTTATCAAAGGCAGTTCATATTCGTAGATGTCCGAAACTACCCATACGGTAGAAAGGTCTGCAACATCGAAGAGTTTCTCTCCGGGCATTATACGCATGCCCTGCAATGCCGTTTTTTGCACGATATAACCGTTTACAGGGCTGTAAACAGTAAGTGTTCTTATAGGTTTTCCAGTCTCTTCGATTTTTTTAATCTGGTCGTCTGTTATATCCCAGAGTCTTAGCCGTTGTTTTGCGGCTTCAACTATAGCCTCTGCATCCTTTGAGAGGAGGTTGCCTATGCGCTCATCCTTTATCTCTTTGCCCTGTTTTGTCCATTTGACGACATTCAGATATTCCTGCTGCGTTGCGAAAAGCTCAGGACTGTAAATATCAGCGAGAGGCTCTCCTTTTTTAACATATTTGCCTGTATAGTCTATATAAAGTTTTTCTATCCATCCTTCAAACTTGGTATTGACAGTGGCAAGTCTTCTTTCGTCGTATTCAATGCGCCCAATTGTCCTGATGATCTTCTGGATGGGTTTTACGGACACCTCGACTGTTTTTACTCCTATCAACTGCTGTTTGTCCTGAGGTATTTCTACTGTGGGAGGCTCTTCAGGCGTTTGTCCCTGTGCTGTTGTTTGCTGCTGTGGTATGCCTTCGCCGGTATGGCCTTGATGTTCCGAAGACTGTGCTTTTGCAGATTCTGCACTTTTGGTTTTAAAAATAGTGTTCAGAGATATTGCCTTTGAAAAATAAAATAAAAGACCTAACACTAAAATCAATGCGGCAAAGATGATTAGATTCTTCTTTTTCATTTTTCCGACTCCTGACTCCTGATTCTTGACCCTTGACCCTTAAATCCAGCTATCGCCTCAATCCGTGCTATTGCCTTTTCCTTTTCGATAAACTGATTCCAGTATAATGTCTCAAGCTCAATAAGGGATTTCAGCCGTGATATAACAGTAATAGTCTCAACCTTTCCTGTGATATACCCTGAAAGGGCTGATTCAAAATCCTGATATGTCTTTGGAATTAAGCCGTTTTTATATAATTCCATTAATTTTTCTGCTGTCCTGAGCATGGAGTAATTGTCCCTGATTGCTGAAGATAACATAAGTTTTATCCCTTCGAGTTCGTGCTGAGCCTCTGATAATGCTGACTCTGCCTCATTGACTGCCTGTTTCTGTTTTGTCTTATAAAAGATAGGGATATTAATGGTAGTTGTAAGACTCCACATATCAGGCATCTCTTTATTCCTTAAAAAGTAGCTGCCGTTGATTGTAAAGTCAGGATAGTATTCCCTTTTGGCCATTTTAACCTTTGCCTCTGCCCCTCTGACCAGTTTCTCCTTGAGCCTTACCTCTGGAGAATTTGCATATGCTGTATTGATTAACCCCTCCATGTTTTGCGGTAATGTGGTATATGATAGTTCGCCTGGCCTGCCAAGGGGAGAACTGACATCCCTGCCTATAGTGGTATTAAGCATCGCTTCTATGGATTGTATTTTCTGTCTGAGCATCTCCTCTTTTTCAAGGAGCATATACTTTTCTGTCTGTGCCATTAATACCTCTTGCTGTGAGCCCATGCCTGCTGAATATCGTGAAAGCGCTGCATCTTCTATTGTAGACAATAAAATTGCCCTGTCTTTGATAATGTCGATATTCTTGTATGCAAGAAACAGTTCATAATAAAGCTCTTTGACACGTGCTATAGTTCTTAGCTTGATGACCTCGGAGAATGCCTTCTGACTTTCTGCATCCCATGAAGCCATTTCACCTTTTAGAGATAATTTCCCCGGAAAAGGGAATGTTTGCGATGCAGAGAACATCCACTGGGAATCCGGGGAATCAGAGAAGTTATAGAGTTTCCTGAAGCCTTCATTCTGATAGCCGAACATAAACATGGGATCGGGAAGGCTCTTTGCCTGTGGTATTCTGAATTTCGAGGCATTTATTTTTGCTTCAGCAACAAGGATTTCATAATTGTTCTTCAATGCCTCGTCAATCAGACTCTGGAGATCTAATTCCTCGGCAAAGGCAAATGAAGCTGACAATAGAGCGCCAGCGCAAGAGAGTAGCAGCGCAAGATCATAAGAATATTTTTTTCTACTGCTCTGTTGCTCTACTGCTCTGTTGCTCTTTATTTTTTTACCTTGCATCCACATTGAATCTTACTGTTGTTGTCTTTTCGTAACGCGTGATTTTTATGGCAATGTTCCAAGGGCCTGACATCGAGAGGTTCATCTTCGCTTTGTATTCGCTGCCTTTTAATTCTGCGTCGGTCTTGTAGTTCATCGCAGGCATTCCGGGCATTGCCGGCATGGAGTATTCGACCTTTACCTTTGCATCTGTGACATATTTGCCAGCAGCATCTTTGATTTCTATTTCGATATTGTTATCACCAACAACAGGAGGATTTTTGTCAATCTTTATTTCGACATCATATTCTCCTGCCTTTTTCTTTACCTCATAATCCTTTGCGTACGCGATTCCTGCGATGAGAATCAGGATTAAAGTGAGTATAGCTAATCTTTTCATACTACCCCCTTTTTGACTTTGATTTAATAATTATGGTGATAGTGCTTTTTATGCACTTTGTACCATTCTTTGCATATTAAGCATGTATTTAAAATATCATCAGATATTGAAGAAAATATGAAGATTAAATCCTCATATCCTTTAAAAATGGAAACTTCGAGCGGATTTCTGCAACTTCTGATGGATTTATCTCTCCTGACAGGAACTCCTCTTTATCGTTACCGCAGAGGATGTCATTTCCTGATGGATCAAAAATATGTGATGCCCCAGGATAATGAATACCGTTGCCGTCTGTCCCTGTCCGGTTAACGCCGATCACAAAACATTGATTCTCGATTGCCCTGGCCTTTAGCAATGTCTCCCAGTGATCTTTTCTGGAGGATGGCCAGTTGGCAATAACGAATATCGCATGGACTTTCTTTGCTACTCTCCTGAACGCCTCCGGAAATCTCAGGTCGTAACAGATAAATACGCTGCACGGCATACCGTTTATGTCAAAAGTAACGGTATTGTCTCCAGCGGCATAATATTTGTCTTCATTTAAAAAAGAGAAGGGATGCATTTTTGTATAAGCAGCAATGCGAATGCCTCTTCTATCATAGACAACCGCTATATTCCTACCCTTTTCTTCATCTTGCTTCTTCACGGGGAAACCCGCAATCAGATACATGCCGTATTTTTTTGCTATTTCTGACAGCACCAAATTTGTCTCTCCGTTTTCGCTTTCTGCAATGGCAGATACATTCATGGAAAAACCGGTATTGAACATCTCGGGGAAGACAACAACATCGCATTTTTTCTCAGCAGCCCTTCTTGCGAAGAATTCTGCCTTTTCATAATTTGTTTTTTTCGATTCCCATGCAATATTTAATTGTATCAAAGCTATTTTCATTTCGTTAAACCCAAATTACGACAGTATCGTCTTACGTATGATATGTCGTATCCTTCACAATTTAGATTAAATGCCTCTTGGCAGATAGATTCTGAATGTAGTTCCTTCATTCACCTTGCTTTCCACCTCAATCCTTCCGCCCATAACATTTACCAGTTCTTTTACGATGGCGAGTCCAAGTCCCAGTCCATCGGTTCTTGATCCTTCAATTCTATAAAAACGGTTGAATATGTGAGGCACTTCGTTTTCCGATATACCCTTTCCCGAATCTTTTATTTCTATGTAGAAATTGTTTTCTACTGTCCCGTAATCGATCCAGACACCGCCTTCTTCTGTGAACTTTAAAGAATTTGATATTATATTCCTTACTATCTTCTCCAGTTTTTCTATATCGGTGAAAACAATCAGGTCATCCTCTTTTGTGATAGTTATATCGAGGCGCTTTTCTTTAAATGCCGGCCTCAGTTCTTCGGATAGTTCTGATATGAATTCCTTGAAATTGACTTCTGCCATCTCCCCCCTGGCAAAGAAACTCGCCTCTGCAGTTGTGATATCCTCTATGCCCTTTATGAGTCTGATCAGGCGGTTAATCTCGCCTTTTATATTTTCCAGACCTTTCCCTGATTCGATTACTCCATCCTCTATTGCTTCCACATGGGATTTTATTATTGTCAGCGGCGTCCTCAGTTCGTGTGCAATATTAGACATGAGGTGTTTTCTTAATTCTTCTTCCTTCTTGAGCGATTCTGCCATAATATTGAAGCTCTCGGACAACCTCCCGACTTCGTCACCGGTTTTCGGTGTTATTGTCACATTGAAATCGCCCTTTGCAATCCTCTCTGCTGCTGTCTTGAGATTGGTCAGGGGTTTTGACAGATACCGGCTGAAGAACACGGCCATTATTAGTGAACCTCCGCCTGCTATAAGGAATGAGACGAGGATGAAGTTTTTTGCCCTCCTTCTGAATATGGCTTCCTTTTCTTTTATCGCATCCTTCTCAAATGGTCTCAAAAAGAGCATTCCTACCTGTTTTCCTTGAATATAGATTGGATACGTTTCATATTTGCCTTTGGTCTTGTGGATATGAAAGAGCCCTTCCATTCTGCGCTTCATTGTATCAGAGAGGGAACCCATAACCTCATGCGATGAAATAATCTCTTGACCATTTGCATTAAAGACCTTTATGTCCAGCCCCAGCATCATTGCCCAGTGAATGGATTCGGACAATGCCTTTGTATCCCACCTTCCATTGCAATAGCTGCCCTCGACCGATGCAAGTATCCAGTAAAACTGGTCTTCTTTCACGCCGCTCACATAGTTGTCGAAATCCTTTATTATCAGCCACTGGAAGATAAAATTGGAAAGAAGTGCTGCGAGGATTACAATTATAAACGCAAGAAATATTTTTGTTTTCATTAATCTGGAATACCTATGAATTTGTAGCCCGTACCGTATACCGTTTTTATAAACACGGGCTTCTGGGGATTGTCCTCTATTTTGTGGCGTATGTTTTTAATGTGTGCATCGATAACCCTGTCATATCCTTCAAAATCATATCCCTGAACCGCATTTACAATCTGAAGACGCGTAAAAACAATCTGCGGCCTTTCTGCAAGGCTCAAGAGTATCTTAAACTCTGTGGATGTAAGGGGTATAATCTTTCCGCCCTTTTTGACCTCTATTGAAGGAGTGTCTATGAGCAGAAGACCATTGTTAAATGATAATAGCTTTTTTTCGTTCTTCTTAGTCCTTCTTAGATGTGCCTTTACCCTTGCCACAAGCTCCCTCGGGCTGAATGGTTTTATAACATAATCATCGGCGCCAATGCCAAGCCCTTTTATCCTGTCATCCTCGGAGCTTTTAGCAGTGAGCATAATTATTGGCACATCAGAGAACTCCCTTATGGAACTGCATATGGTTTCGCCGTCAATGTCAGGGAGCATTAAATCGAGGATTATGAGGTCGAAATTATTTTTGATCTGTTGGAGGGCATCCTGTCCTGTATTTGCTATGGTTACCTTAAAGCCATCCCTCTCAAGATATGACCCGACAATGTCGGAGATCTTTTTTTCGTCTTCTACTATAAGAATCTTTTCGCTTGTCAATTTATTCATTGGCAGGTACTCTTACGCCCCTCAGAAATTCGGCGCTCATTTCCGGTATGAGCGGATTGATATACATGCCCGAGCCGAGTTCAAATCCAGATGCCATTGCAACCCTCGGAACTATGCTGATATACCAGTGTATAAATTCAGAGGACGAATTGGCCGGCTTTCCGGACCTTACTACATAGTTAAAATCCGGATGCTCCAGGCCATAATAAAGTTTTGACATCGTTTTTTTGAGGTTTATTGCAAGGTCCCACATCTCCTCCGGTCTTATGTCAGAGAATGAGCCCGAATGCCTTTTCGGAAATATCCATATATGAAATGCAGAGAGGGCTGCATAAGGGACAAAGGATACAAAGTGTTCTGTGGTGCAGAGTATCCTGCTTCCGTCGTTTATCTCGTCATTTAATGTATTGCATAAAAGACACTCTCCTGTATCATCGAAATATCTCATGGAGTTTTCTATCCTGCCCCTTATCTGGAGAGGTGTTACAGGAACCCCGACTATCTGGGAATGGGGATGTTCTATAGTGGTGCCTGATGCAGGGCCGTTGTTCTTGAATATAATTACATGTTCTATCCTGCAGTCATTGTATATCTCGATGAAGCGGTCCTTGTAGGTCTGTATAACCTCCTTCAGTTGTTCGACGGGCATGGTTGCTGTGGTGAGATTATGAGCAGGCGACTCTATAATGATCTCGTGGAGACCCACACCGTTGACGTTCTTTTTCAATCCGATGTTTATTCTTTGTCTTTCGCCTTCTTTCGAAAGTACAGCGAATTTATTCGGCACGACCCTTATCTTCCATCCCTTTTCGTCGCTGATTCTGTAATGTTCATGCGGTGTTTTTGTCTCGTTTCCGAGGCAGAAGGGACATGTATCGACAAATTCCGGAAGTCTTTTGCGCTCCCTTGCGCCTATGAAATCTTCAGGCCTTTTTCCTTTTTCTCTGGCAATGATAACCCATTCCCGTGTTATCAGATTCAGTCTAAGCTCAGGCATAGCTTACCCCCCTCGGCTTTTATCTAATATTATCATATATTGAACTAAACTTTTACGGATGGGCGAGGGTATGGATAAAAGGCATGAGGGCTCTCAGTTCATCAAGAGAGACGGAAGAATGCCATGTGCCTGTTACTTTTGCTATTAGAATAACTCCAAAGAATACTACTATTACTGCAGAAATGAAAACTTCCGGTCTTAATGCCTTTCTGTTCGGGATGGCTGCATCTAATGCATCTCTAACAGGACAATGGCTTACGCATGTGAGACATCCTGTGCATTCAGGAGAATGTATTGCCTCTTTTTTATCCACTGGTAAAAGGGAAGGGCAGTTCTTTGTGCATAACCCACACTGAATGCATTTAGTCTTATCCCTTCGTATTTTTACCAGACTAATTGAACTTAATAGTCCGAGTAATCCTCCGTATGGACACAGATACCTGCACCAGAAGTTTTTATATAAAAGGGAAAATCCAAATAGTACACCGAGGGTTATCTTTGTTGTGAGCGATATCTCCGTAAAGAATTTCAATAGCTTTATGTCGGAAACCCTCCAATAAGGGGTATTTAAAAATTCTGCTATTTGTACAGGAGTCATTTTAATAATAATGACATAAAGAAAAAATGCCATAAGAATGTACTTTAAGGAACGAAGGGGGTAATCTATGTATTTGATGATTGCAAAATTTTTCCCAAAGATTCTTTTGCCTATTTTCCATACTGCATCGGATAATGCTCCTACGGGGCATATCCAACTGCAAAAGGATTTTTTCAGCAGAATTGCCAATAGTATTGCACCGATGAATATTACGAGTGCTGCTGGATGTATCGGGTCAAATATGCCCTCTGTAATCCAGAGCTTTAATGCCATCAATGCACCAATTGGCATAAACCCCTCAACCGATGGAGGACGGTTGACAGCAGGCATCAGACCCTGCTCCAGCGCCTGAGTGAAGAGATAGAACTTATAGCCTGAATATATGACTATCAGGAATACTGTCCACTGAATAGCATATCGTATTTTCCTGATATATGAGCGATTAATTTTTTCCATGATTAATTATAATCCGCGGTTATATATAGCGGCTTATGATTTGCGTCATAAAATTTAATTGTTAGAAATTAAGTTGAGCGATTTTGTAAGACAGGCCTGCCTGTGCGTTGCACGCAGACAGGCCTGAATATAGAATCGCTCAACTTAGATAATATTATCATGTATTGAACTAAACTTTTACGGATGGGCGAGGGTATGGATAAAAGGCATGAGGGCTCTCAGTTCATCAAGAGAGACGGAAGAATGCCATGTGCCTGTTACTTTTGCTATTAGAATAACTCCAAAGAATACTACTATT
>CALGPO010000050.1 GCA_937960465.1 uncultured bacterium | reverse complement strand
GTCAAGCAATTGCAAAAATGAATCCGGCAAGGAATCTATAATATCCGAGGCAATAAGGGAGTGCTCGCCCTTTTCCTTTGCGGCTGCATCTGCAGCCAGTCCGTGAAGATAAACGCCGAGCAAAGATGCGTCCAGAGGGTTCAATCCCTGCCCCAATAGAGACGCTATAATGCCTGTTAAGACATCACCTGAGCCTGCAGTAGCCATCCCGGGATTGCCTGTTGTATTTATAAATGTATTCCCATCAGGCTCTGCAACAATTGTTGGAACTCCTTTTAAAACAAGGTATGTCCCTGTCTCTTTTGAAAATGAAATCGCTGTACTAATAATCGTTGAGCGCAGAGCGTGGAGCGTAGAGCGTGCAAGTAATCTTGCCATCTCCCCAGGATGCGGCGTGAGGATAACTGGCGCTTTTGCCTTTCTTAAAATCTGTCTTCTGTCTTCTGTCTTCTGTCCTCTGGCAAAAGAGTTCAATCCATCCGCATCTATCACGAGCGGGATAGATGATCTCTGAATGAGTTCCACAACAACCTTTTCAGTATCATGTGAAACTCCAATACCCGGGCCAATTGCAATAACATCGACCTTCTGAGCAGCAAAATTTAAAATAACATCTATCGCCTTTGATGAAAGCATTCCGCTGCCGTCATCCGGTAATGGTAATGTCATCTCCTCTGTGACCCTGCCATGGAAAATATTCGTCAATGATTCCGGAACAGCCAGAGTTACAAGGCCTGAGCCGCTTCTGAGACACGCCTTTGCAGACATCAGTGCAGCGCCTGTCTTGCCCTTTGAGCCTGCTATGACTAAAACATGACCGTAATCGCCTTTGTGTGAATATTTCGGTCTTAGAGGAATCAAGCCTGACGCCATTTCCCTGTCAATCATATCAGCCCTTATTCTGTCCGATGTAAGGAGCTTCGCAGGGAATCCTATGTCTTCAACAAAAAGCCTGCCAGTATATTCTGCGCCGGGATAAAGTAAATGTCCTCTCTTCGGCAATCCAAAGGTAACAGTGCAATCAGCCATTATGGCCTCTCCTAAAACCTCTCCTGTATCTGAAGATATGCCCGACGGAATGTCAACAGAAACGACTGGGGCATCTGATAAATTAACAAAGTCAAATATCTTTGCGATATTTCCCTGAACAGGCCTTGAAAGCCCCGTCCCGAAAACAGCGTCTATAACCACAGAGCCGTGCAGATCTTTTGAGGTCAAAGAAGTTTTAAATTCAATGGCAACACCGAATTTCAGGGCTGTTTTATACTGTGAAGCGCAATCATTACTGAGAGAATTTTTGTTAGAAACAATGACAGCCGTAACTTTTACGCCGCGATTATGAAGTTCTCTTGCGGCAACCAGACCATCGCCGCCGTTATTTCCGCCTCCGCAAAGGACAAGCACCTTCTTATCCGGATAAAACTCTCTGACCTTCGATGCAACCGCAAGCCCTGCCCTTTCCATAAGGACAAGGCCGGGAATGCCGTAGTCTTCTATGGTAATCCTGTCGATCTCTCTCATTTCCTGTGCTGTAACAACTTTCATAATTTCCCTATTTCCCTTTAAAAATTTTATCTTTCACCTAAATTAAGCGATTCTATATTCAGGCCTGTCTGCGTGCAACGCACAGGCAGGCCTGCCTTACAAAATCGCTCAACTTGGATTTCTGGTATCGCTATTTAAGGCTTTTCGGCACACCTACTATCCATGTATTTAGAAGCTTAATTACGGATTTTAAAAATTTCATAATTTTTATGGTAGCATAGATTATGCTTTATTACTGTCTGATTTTGTTATCAATCTTCAGTCATTATAGAAAATGTCCCAGATGCAAAAAAGCACAGCATTTCAAAGGCAAGAAAAAAGGCGATACCGTCCGCTGCAAAAAGTGCGGGCATGAATTTGTACTGAAATAGTTTAGGCATTACTACCTTCTTCCATTGTCCTGAATATTTCAATAACCGATACAAACATCGCCATGACCATCGGTCCCAGTACAAACCCTATCAATCCAAAAATCTTTATCCCTCCCATAACACTAAAGAAAAGGACGAGAAAATGCATTATTACCTGGTAGCTCAAATAACCGAATAGTATTGTGAGGAATAAGATCATAATGAAATAAAATCTGCTAAGCAAAATTATTGGTCCTCCTCAATCTGGATTCCGGTGTCCTTCATTGCCGAGACAATTGCAGATGCGCCATGCATGGGATTCTATATTCGCTGACATTTCCGCATTATTAAATTCCTGCTGATATTTCTTTATACAACCGTTCCGTGTCTTCCTTCCGGCACAATTCCGTGCCTGGAGTCATGACCGCTGCTGTACCCGCAGCAATGCCAAAACGAACGGCCTCTTTTAGCGGCCTACCCAGTGCCAGGCTTAACACAATTCCAGCAACCATGCTGTCGCCAGCTCCTACCTTGCTGATAATAGGGACAGTGGGAGGCACTATATGCTCGACTGTTTCTTCTGATGCAACGATGGCGCCTGCTGCGCCGAGAGATATTACAACCACCTCAGCCTGCCCGCTTTCTACAATCCTCTTTGCTGCTGACTTTATCTGTGATTCCTCTTTTATTTTGCCACCCAAAAGCTCTCTGAATTCCCTCACATTGGGCTTAATTAAATAAACACCTTCCTGAAGCGCAAGCTTAAGGGCTTCTCCAGATGCATCGACAATCACTTTTGCATTTATTTCCTTTCCAATACGCGCAATACGTGCATAGAAATCTGCTGGTACTCCAGGCGGAAGGCTTCCGCTGGTAACTATGTAAGCAGGCGTCGGCTTAATTTTTAACAGCTCATCAAGGCACTGCTGCCATTCCCCATCACTAAGTTCAGGACCTGGCATGCCGAAACGATATTGCTGGCCAGTTGATTCTTCCAGTACTATCAGATTTTCCCTCGACCATCCCTTTACCGGGACCGGATAATGCGTGAGACCCTCCTGGTCAAGCAGCAATTGCAGCATTTGACCGGTCGGTCCACCTGAAGGATACAGAGCAAGAGATTCTCCATCCAGCTTTTTAATGGCACGACAGACGTTGATGCCCCCGCCGCCTGGTTCAAAACGTGGCACCGTACAGTAGAGTTTCCTGTCGGCTGCGACATTGCCAACGCTCGAACTCTTGTCGATCGCTGGATTCATTGTAAGGGTAACGATCCTCTTCATTGAATATTACCTCCTTTCAAAGCCTATCGGTTTCTGTTCATTTTCTAACTCTTGAAAGGTCTTTATCAAGATCATATTCGACTAATTTCTCTTTACAGCGAAAAGTGGACACCTGAAACCTTTTATCATCCCCAGTTCTTAATAGTGCTATTCTAAAGACCTCGCCATCTCCGTATCAGATAATTCCTGTCATGCAACTCAAAGAAAAGTCTTCCCTATCACGCTGAATAATTCTAGCCTTTATATATGAACTCTTACTTCGGCTTCTCAATTCGCCTTTCAATGATAGAATGTATTTTATTAAGGGTATGCTTGTCAGTTAATACAAGGAGTCTATCACCTGACTGAAGCACCGTCCCACCACCCGGCACAAAAAAATCATTTCCCCTGTTGATTAAAACCACAAGGGTACCATCCGGTAGACCGAGTTCTAATATCCGCTTGTTACTTGCTGCTGAATTTTCAGGGATCACTATTTCTGTTAAATCACACATCATCTTTCCTGTTGGCTCGCACTCAATAGGATAAATCGGTTTTAAATTAATTGGAGCATCTACCTTAAGCCACTTGGCAACTGCAGGGATTAATGTCCCCTGAAGTAACGCAGAGCTCAATACAATAAAGAAGACCATATTAAATATTATTTCCGCCTTTGGAATTCCCGCAAGGAGTGGAAAGGTAGCAAGGATAATTGGAACAGCACCCCGCAATCCAACCCACGAGACCATGGTCTTCTCTCTGAAGGTCATACCGGAAAAGACGGTGCTCAAAAAAACTCCTACAGGACGAGCCACCAAAATTAAAAACAAGGAAACCACAAGACCAGTTCCAATAACATGGATAAGACGAGATGGGAAGACAAGAAGCCCCAGCACAAGGAACATGGATATCTGCATAAGCCATGCGAGACCGTCATGAAACCTCATCAGGCTTTTCTTATGTATAAATTTACAGTTACCCATAACAAGCCCTGAGATATACACTGCGAGAAAACCATTTCCTCCAACTGTGACCGTAACCCCATATGTAAAAAGAACCAAAGAAAGGCTTAACACAGGATAGAGTCCTTCGTACCCCAGTTTCAGATTGTTTACAAGATAGACCATTCCACGGCCCATGAAGTAACCCATAAGAGCGCCGAGCACGATCTGTTGGATGAACATCGGTATCAAGCTAAGAAAAGATTTTCCCTGATCAAGCAGGAGACTGACGAAGCCCATCGTAAGCAGGACAGCCATTGGGTCATTGCTGCCAGACTCAAGCTCCAGAAGAGGCTTTAAATTACCTCTTAAGCTGACTCTCTTTGATCTCAACACAGAAAACACGGCTGCGGCATCGGTTGATGAGATAATGGCTCCAAGAAGAAGTCCCTCAAGGAGCGAAAAATTTAAGACATATGTTGCGAACCAGCCTACTAAAACTGCGGTAATTAACACACCAGCTGTTGAAAGCGCTATTGAAGTCCACAGAACAGGTCTTACGCTTGCCCAGTTAGTGTCAAGCCCTCCTGCAAAAAGTATATAGGACAGGGCAATTACCCCGAGAAACTGTGCAATAAAGGGATCATCGAAGTGTATTCCTCCGGGGCCATCCGACCCTGCAAGCATTCCCAAAACAAGAAATATGAGGAGGGCAGGAATGCCCAGCTTATCAGAAGCCTTGCTCGCAACGATGCTTAAAAGCAAAAGTATTGCTACGCCTGCCAGTACATATTCTATAGAAAGCATCTAACTGAGTTCCTACATTTTAGGCTTCTCGTAAACCTGTCAATCTTTGAACGCATGTCCAAAAGAGATATGACGGCATATAGTTGGTCCTTGTATCAAGCCTATCTTCATAGAAAAATAGGATATTAATCCCTGCCTATTGCGTTTGTCCATCCTAACCCCTTACCGAAAGCACATGATACCTCTCACATCTGTTATCCTTCCAGCCAGAAATATTCCGATAGCGATTATATAGTATTTTCTATTAACCATTAAATATTCCCTATTCCAACCTCTTCATTGTTTTTTTCATTCCGCTTATGTTTTATCAAATAGTATCCTGCGGATAGGGCAAATATGATAACACCTATTCCTATCAGCGTAAGGCTGGGCAACTCTTTGACATCAAGGATAATGACCTTTCTCGCAATAGCGATGATCGCGACCGCTATAACAACCCGCACATGGTCTACGCCTTCTGCAAGATATGTCTTCATTATGGTTTCAAGTAGCTCAATTCCGATTATGACAAGCATGAAGAGACCAAAAATATCGAGCAATTCATTGATATCGAGCAAGAATATAGGAGGGGTGCTAATATCCTTTACAATAAGCCAGCCAAGTTCAATGGTGGACAGTAGCAAAACCAAGGCCATCATAAATGTAAGAGAGATGATAATCGCCCTTTTAAACCTCTTCAGATATTCAAACATACCGACTCCTCCTTTTTCTTCTCCTCAGCCATTTATCAGCCTCTACCACTAATACAACCGTAGCAGAGACCGTCAGTATCCGCAACCACTCACCAGGAGTTATCGGCTCTGTTCTGAAAACCCACTGAAGTGCAGGCACATAGATTACCGACAACTGCGCAAGAAAGGCTGCAATCATGCTGAAAAAAAGAAAGGGGTTGCTTAAAAGCTTTATATGGAATATTGACTGAAGTTCAGAACGGCTGTTCCATGCCTGAAAGAACTGGAAAAATACCATTGTGGTGACAGCTACTGTCCTCGCCTTTTCTATTGTGTCGCCTTGATTTAAGGCAGTAGCAAAATTATATACAACGCCCGCTGAGATGATAAGCCCCACAATGATTGTTCTTTCTATCAGGATTCTGGACATAATGCCTTCTTTAGGGTCCCTGGGTGGTCTTTCAATTATTCCCTTCTCCCCTGGTTCAAAGGCAAGGGCAACATCCTGAAGCCCGTTCGTGACAAGGTTAATCCATAGAAGTTGGGCAGGCACATACGGAATAGGCATACCTATAACAACAGTGCCCAATATGGACAGGATAGCTGCAACACCCGTTGGGATAAGAAAAAATGTGACCTTTCGTATGTTGTCAAACACAATCCTGCCCTCTTTCACTGCATTAAAAATACTTGCAAAGTTATCATCCGTAAGCACCATATCTGCTGCCTCTTTTGCCACATCCGTGCCTGTCCTTCCCATCGCTACTCCTATATGGGCTGCCTTTAGCGCGGGTGCATCATTGACACCATCGCCAGTAACTGCCACTATATGACCATGTTTTTTAAGCTGCCCTACTATTCTTAATTTATGCTGAGGAGATACCCTTGCATACACAGAGACGGTTTTCACTTTTTCAAAGAGTTCAAGGTCATCCATCTCCTCTATTTCTTTACCGGTAAGAACCTCTGCCTTTTCATTGGTAATTCCGAGTTTTCTGGCAATAGCCTTTGCTGTAACAGCATGGTCGCCTGTTATCATAACAACTCTTATACCTGCCTTCTTACACCCTTCAATGGCTTCTATTGCCTCAGACCTCGGAGGGTCTATCATACCTTGCAAGCCGGCAAAGATTAGTCCCGACTTCACATCATGATGAGTAAGAGTATCCAGATCTTCAGCCGTTTCCTTATATGCAAAGGCAAGGACACGCAAACCTTCCTTTGCAAAATCTTCAGCAATCCTTAAAATCTCCTTTTTATTTATTTGTCCTGTCACTTGAGACCTGCTACACATTTCAAGAACTTTTTCAGGAGCGCCCTTAACGAATATCAACTTTTCCCCCCTGTGCCTGTGAAGTGTTGCCATATAGCCGCGTTCAGACTCAAAGGGGATAACAGCTATCTGTTGATATTTCTCCTTTTCCTCTTCTGTCTTTAATCCTGCCTTCATTGCTGAGACTATAAGCGCCCCTTCCGTTGGATCTCCATCAACTCTGTATTGCCCTTCCTCTTCATAAAGGTTTGACTCATTGCATAAAAGCCCTATGCGCAGAACAGGCATTAGATGCTTCATCTCTTTTGCTTTTATTGGCAGGCCTTCATAAAGAATCTCACCCCTGGGCTCATAACCACTTCCCTCAACCTCATAGGTGTGTCTGCCATCATAGATTAACTTCACTGTCATCTCATTCTTTGTGAGTGTACCTGTCTTGTCAGAGCCTATGACAGTGGTGCTCCCCAGTGTCTCTACAGCGGGGAGTTTTCTTATTATGGCATTCTGTCTTGCCATCCTTGCCACACCTACAGCCATTGCAATCGTGACAACTATAGGCAGGCCTTCAGGTATCGTTGCCACAGCCGCAGCAACGGCTGTCATGAACATATCTTTAGCAGTTTCTCCAATCAGCAACCCAATAAAAAAGAGCATGGTCGACGCTCCAAGCACTATAAAGCCTATTGCCTTAGCAAAACCATGTATCTTTTCCTGAAGTGGCGCTTTTACAATACCTACTTCCTTAACCTCTCTGGCAATCTTCCCTAATACAGTATTACCCCCTGTCTCTACAACAACGCCTTTTGCCCTTCCATTAACTACAACTGTGCCCATAAATGCCATGTTTTTCTGGTCGCCAGGAGTAAGGTTATCTTCTTTAATTGGATTAGGTGATTTTTCAGCAGGTAAGGACTCCCCTGTGAGCATAGCCTCTTCGATTTTCAGTTCTATGGTATGTATAAGGCGCAAATCGGCAGGGACTTTAGCGCCTGAAGCAAGCAGGACTATGTCTCCAGGCACGAGTTCTTCGCTGTTTATCTCTTTTTCCTTGCCGTCCCTGAGCACCTTTGCCTTCGGCACAACCATCTTCTTCAGCGCCCTCACGCTCTCTTCCGCCTTGTACTCCTGTATATAACCGATAATCGCGTTAAGGATTACAACCGCAAAGATTACGCCGGAGTCTATATACTCCTTCAGCATTATTGTGATCAATCCAGCAATGAGCAGAATATAAATCAGCGGGCTCGTAAACTGATGGAGAAGAATTTTTAGCTTACTTATCTTTTCTTCTTCAGCAAGTTTGTTCGGTCCGTATTCCTCAAGGCGCTGGCTTGCCTCCGCATCGGTCAGTCCATTCTCCGATGTCCCGAGCTTATGAAATATCTCTTTGATGCTTAGTTGATACCAGCTCATTTTTTACCTCTCATCACAAACTTTAATAATAGCAGAAAAACTTCCATGCGCCCCCTTCACCTCTTCACCTCTTCACCTCTTCACCTCTTCACCTCTTCACCCCTTCACCTCTTCACCTCTTCACCTCTTCACCTCTTCACCCCTTCACCTCTTCACCCCTTCACCTCTTCACCACTTCACCCCTTCACCTCTTCACCTCTTCACCTCTTCAC
>CALGPO010000049.1 GCA_937960465.1 uncultured bacterium | reverse complement strand
CCTGATTTGCCGATAGAAAGCCGTCATTGCGAGCGAAGCGAAGCAATCTCGCCTTTTTGCAATGAGATTGCCACGCACCCTTCGGGTGCTCGCAATGACTGATAGAATAAAGGTTTTCAAGTTCTATCGGCAAAATAGGATCATAATGCATGAGCATATTTTTGTTTTTTACAAATCGTGAAAACCTATACTTTCGACAACCTGTTGCCAGAGAAGCAGGCAAGGCAGTTTATCTGGGGATGACTTTAGATGTATAATTCAATCATGAAAAAGACGCCTTTAAAGCCGAAAGGTAAAAATATAGAAATCGCCCTTGAATTGCTCGAGCTTTCTCTGATTCTCAAAAAGTCAGTCCACAAAGCAGGAAAGAAAAAGTAATGTCTATAATAGAAACCTTTATAAAAACCATCTCCTTTTTTGATGAGCTGAAAGATGAAGGTATTATCGAAGACTATGCACTTATCGGCGGGCTTGCACTTTCAGCGTGGATCAGACCGCGCACTACACGAGATGTTGATCTGATGGTTATAATTTCAAAAAAGATAAGCTGGGACGATTTGGTTTCTATTATCAAAACAAGATTGCAGAAAAAAGTATCTGTTCATAAAGCAACACCTCAAATGACGATACAAGAGAAATTCTCTTTTATGTACGGGCATATACAGGTAGATATCATAGGCACAGGCGGATTTGACTTGGCAGTGGATGCGATAAAAAACGCGGTTGTTGCCGATGTTTTCGGAAGGAGCATTAAAGTCGCTACACCCGAATACCTTATATTGCTGAAACTTATACCATTAAGCAGTCAAGACATTGTTGACATTAAAGAGCTTGCAAAGAAAATAGATATGCACAAAGTCAGCAACTTGGCAGAAAAATATTTCCTGCTTCCTAAACTTGAGTCTATTATTCAACTCAAAAAGTCGTAGTTAAGCAGGATTTTGACAACAGGGCTTTGGATGAAAAAGTCAAAGCAACACAACTTTCTCATCATAATGCATGAGCATATTTTTGTTTTTTACAACCCGTGAAAACCTATACTTTCGACAACCTCTTGCCAGAGAAGCAGGCAAGGCAGTTTATCTGGGGATGACTTTAGGATTTCTGGTCTTTTCCTCGTATTTCAAGCACTCCATTGCAGAGGCTTTGAAAACTTCGTCAGACGGCATATTTTTTGTCTTAAATCCCATGGCCTTGCATCCATAAGGAAAACTTTTGTCCCATGTGATGTAAAAGTGTTTGCATTTAAAGCAGTCAATTTTTTGCTGTATTGCTAATCCCTCTTTCACTTTGGATATTGTAGTTCTTTAGAAATTCATGTTTCTTTACTTTCAACTCATCCAGTGTCTTTGGAATCTCTATTTCTTTTTCCCAACTCAGAGGTATTATATGCATTGCTTAAGCATTCTACCTTATTACATCTCCTGGCCAAGCACCTCTTTTACCCTCTCGATCAATGTATCTGGTGTAAAGGGTTTTTCGAGATAATGTGCAGCGCCCGATGATATGGATTCGACTATATGCTCGACAGTATCATAGCCTGTCATTATCATCACATTCTGCTCCGGGCGTTGCCTCTTTATATTTACCAGTATCTCTATGCCGTCCATACCCGGCATTTTCAGGTCTATGAGGACAAGGTCGTATTTGTATTTTTCAAAAAGCTCAAGACCCTCTTTGCCAGAGGTAGCAACATCGACCACATATCCTTCGGGAACAAGTGTTCTCTTGCAGCTCACCTGCACAATCTCTTCGTCGTCAATCACGAGTATTCTTCCCTTGTCCATTTATGCCCTCCCTATTTTAAGCCCCAATTGAGCAATTTTAATCTATAAAAAATATATGTCAGGCCTGCCTGACATATATAATTGCTTAACAAGATGCCTGAATCGCTCAAATTCAGTCTAAGTTTCTCCTTTTAAGGCGCTATTTATGTCTTCTTTTATTAATTTTAAAACATCTGGCAGATTAATGGGCACATCGTTCAGTTTTCTCTTCAACTCCTCTGTATCGAGTTTATAAGAAAAACCGTCCTTCTCATAGGAGAGCAAAAAATCTATCTCCGGATGTCCGCCTATAAGTACTGTCATCGTAGAGCCTATATCACCGAGTGGTTTTATGTCTATGTGGCTGTGCTGAAACTCTGCTGTAATAACTGTGCCTTTGCCAACTTCTGATTCTATAGAGAATTTGCCGTTGCACTCCTCGGTGGCCTGTGCAAGAAGTGGTATACCGAGGCCGAACTTTTTCTGTCTGACGGTCTTTGTTGTAAAAAATGGGTCTTTAACCAGCCTTATCATGTCTTCATCCATTCCTCTTCCGTCATCCCTTATCCTTAGTATAAGCCTATCATCTGCTGCTCTGGCAATTATCTCTATTTCTACTTTTTTAGCACCTGCGTCTATAGAATTCTCTGCAATATCGAGTATGTGAAGTGATAGGTCTTCCATTACTTTATTAATCCATTACTCCATTGCAGCTTTCTCTGCCCTTTGAGTGCCATTTTTATCTCCTCAAAGGAAAGTTCCTCTAAGAAAAACGATGTGGTCCTCCTGCCTATGTCATTAAGGTGATGAGCATCTGATGACGTTATCCACGGAATTGCCTTGTAAGCCCCGAACACTGCCTCAGCCCTTTGCCTTTTTGTATTATATGAGATTTCGAGGGCGTCGAATGCAATATCATCGGGGATAAAACCCAATTGAGAGATAACGCTGAAGATCTCCTTGTCTATATGGCTTGCAACAGCAATTCCTCCAAAGGAATGAATGGCATCAACAATAGCTTTAAGAGAAAGGCCTGTGGCGCCGAAAAGAATCCTTTTGTTGAATCCGAGCACCTCATCATTCTCATTGACTACCACTTGATAGCCGTTCAGCCTTTCATCGTTTATACCATTAGGGAGGTTCTTATATATGATCTCCTGCATACCCATAACCTTCTCTATGGAATCAAAAATGGCAAGGACATGCGCCTCTTCATAGGATGTAATCTCCATCGCAGGCAAAACCTTAATTCCTATGCCTTCGGCTATCTTCATGGCAATCCCGGCATTCTCTGCCGAGTTATGGTCTGATATGGCTATTATATCGAGTCTTTTTTTAACTGCTTCATCTATTATACGGAGTGGGGTCATATCCAGTTCAGCACAGGGGGACAGGCAGGTGTGGATGTGCAAATCTGCAACGAATCGCTTCATTTACTCATTCACTTCTTAAGAGATTATAAAGCAGTCCTGCTGTCTCAAATGTTGTCTTTGGAGTGGTTAAAATTGTTATGTTTTCAGATTCAGCCTTCTTAACAGTATCAGACTCAGGGAGTCTGCCATTCGTTATAACTATACATGAAAGTCCCTTTATTACTGCAACAGCCACAATATTCGGATGGGTCTGGAGGGTTATCCATAATTCGCCGTCCTTGCTGTGAGCCATTACATCGGAGAGAAGATCGCTTATGTAGCATCCGGTTACATGTTTGTACATATCGCCGCTTACCCTTATATCCAGCCCTATTTTTTCGATAATGTCGTTAACTTTAAGCATATTAATTTTTCCTCGTATATATGACTATTTCGAGGGTTGTGCCTTCACCCACTACAGAATCTATTTTAAGTTTATCCGCATTCTTTTTTATATTCGGCAGTCCCATGCCAGCGCCCCATCCCATCTCCCTTACCCAGTCAGGGGCGGTGGAATATCCCTCCTGCATTGCCAGTTCAATGTCTTGTATGCCAGGCCCCATGTCTGTAAGGGTTATCCTCACCTCTTCACTGCTGACCACATAGTGCATTGTTCCTGCTACTGCGTGTATTATAATATTCATCTCTGCTTCAAATGCAGCAATAGCTGCACGTCTGACAACTTCCTGTGACACACCGAGCTTTGATAATGTGCTCTTCAATTCGCTCGAGGCAGTACCTGCGTTTGTAAAATCTCCGCCCATGAGCTGAAAACAGCCTTCTACTATAGAATCCATCATCTTGCTCAATCCTCCAAACAACTCGTGAGTTCTTTTGCATGTAGCATTTGATATACTTTAAATTTTAAATGTAAATGTAGGCAAATACAATACCCCTTTTTATATTTAACTTTTATCTGTTTTATTTACAGGCAAGCGGATGAAAAAGCTTGCGCCATGCCCGGGTTCGCTTTTTACGAATATCTGCCCTTCATGTTTTTTGATAATGCCATAGCTTACAGCAAGCCCAAGTCCTGTGCCTTTGCCGGCAGGCTTTGTTGTGAAGAAAGGCTCGAATACCTTGCTCCGTATTTCTTCTGGAATGCCCGGTCCTGTATCAGTAAATTCGAGTTCTACAAACCTATCTGCACCATCCTCTACCATCCTCGATGATATGGTTATTCTGCCTTTTTCCTCCATTGCATCCGCTGCATTTATAAGGAGGTTAAGAAATACCTGCTGTATCTGATTGGGATCCGCATTTACCTCGGGTATGGATTTATCGAGCCGGACATCAAAGGCGATATTGTAAAATTTTGCCTGATTCCTGACCATTGATAACGTATTTTCTATCAATGTATTCATATCAACATGAGCCTTTTCCGATGCAGTCTTTCTTGAGAAGCCAAGAAGCCCCCTGACGATCTTTGAGCACCTCTCTGCCTGATCTATGATGACCTTTAAATCCTCCACATCCTGTGCATTTTCTGGAGGTATGCGCTTCGCCATTAAATGGGCAAATGTAACTATGCCTGTTAAAGGGCTGTTCAATTCGTGGGCCACGCCCGCAGCCATTCTGCCGAGGGATGCAAGCTTCTCAGCATTTATCAATTGCTCCTGCGCCCTGACTATCTCTGCAGTCTTTTTCTGCACCTCTTCCTCAAGGTTTTTTGTCCAGTTCTCCATCTTGTCCCTGTACTGTTTAAGCTCGTCCACCATGGAATTGAACGAGTTCGCCAGCATTCCTATCTCATCCTTTGTATTAAGGTTAATCCTGTAGTCCATATCTCCTCTGGACAGTTTGTTCATGCCATCAACCAGAAGCGATATGGGTTTTGTGACGAAATTATAGAGGATCAGGCACAAGAGAAAGGATATGGCAACGACAAAAAATCCTCCGTAAAAAAGCACGACCTCAAGTTTAATGTTAGGATTTTGTTTGATAAATATGTAAGCGAAAATCAGGCCCACAATAAGCATCATTGTGCCTATAGCCAGTATAAGCTTGCCTGTAAGAGAATTAAAAGACTTTTTTTGCATTACTTAATAATACTCTTACAGGGAATACAGAGTCAATTCCCTATTTTGCCGATAGAAAGCCGTCATTGCGAGCGAAGCAAAGTAATCTCGTCTTTTTGCAATGAGATCGCCACGCACCCTTCGGGTGCTCGCAATGACTAATAGAATAAAGGTTTTCAAGTTCTATCGGCAAATCAGGGCAATTAAACAGTGTTGCATATAAATGAGATATTTGCTAAATTACAGAATAAACCAAAGCATTGGAGGTAAAGATGAGACGTTTATGTATTGCAATTTTTATCATTTTGGCAATAACTACGGCAAACGGATGCGCTCAGAGGAAAATAGCCGGGGCACCTGAGCAGCCTCCTGCACAGCCTGAAATAATAAAAACAGAGGATAAAAAAACAACAGTCGATGCCGCTGCCGCAAAGGAACTTCCTAAAGAATCCATCACCGAAAAGCAGTTGTCAAAGGCCCAGCCAGCAGATATGCAGCCTTCTCTCAAGGAACTTCAGTCGCGGATTCAGGATATTCACTTTGATTACGACAGGTATGATATAAGGGACGATGCAAAACCTGTATTGAAAGAGGTGTCAGCCATACTCTCAAGGGATAAAAATATAAGGGTAATCATCGAAGGACACTGTGATGAAAGAGGCACAAATGAATACAACCTCGGACTCGGCGACAGAAGAGCAAACTCTGCAAAGGAATTTCTTATATCGCTCGGCATCCCCTCCGGCAAAATAGAAACAATCAGCTACGGCGAAGAAAAACCCCTCTGCACTGAACAGACTGAAGAGTGCTGGGCAAAAAATAGAAGGGCACACTTTGTACTTGTTGAAGGGGGACGTCAATGAGGCAACGGGCAATGGGCAATAGTCAAAAGGGCAAAGACACGAGTAACAAAAAGGGCGGAATTAAAAATACCTTCTGTCTACTGTCCACTGTCTGTTGTCTACTGATTTTAGCCGGCTGCGCAACCACTTCTGACATCGATAATCTAAGAAACAATGTTACGGGTCTTCAGGTGGAGTCCATAAATCAAAAGAAAGAAATTGCCCAAATAAAGACCGAACTCTCGAATATATCAAAAGACATAACCACTCTTAAGGAATATTCCTTAATCGCAATGAAAGAGAGTCAATCATCCATTCTAACCCAGACCTCTGATTTATCAAAAGATCTGCAAACGCTCAAGGGCCGTTTTGATGAGAATAAATACTTTATGGACAAAACCATAAAAGACCTGCTCTCCGAAAGGGAATTGCAGCAGGCTAAAATAGCAGGCCTCGAAAATGAACTAAAGGAGCTCAAATCAAAAATCAGCAGCCAGTCCGCAGAAAAGAAAGAGTCATCCACAGTTCAGGAAGGCCATAAAGATGCAGAGGCAGCACAGCCCGAAGCAAAAGACCAGAAGGCTGCAGACACAACCGATCCCCAAAAACTATATGACGATGCCCAGATAGATTTTAAGGAAAAGCGGTATGCAGAAGCGAGACAAAAATTTGAAAAATTCTCAAAGGACTTCCCAAAGCATGCCTTAGCGCCGAACTCTTATTTCTGGCTCGGCGAATCCTACTATGCTGATAAGAAATACGAAGACGCCATACTCGCATACGAGGCGTTTCTGAAAAAATATCCGAACCACGACAAGACAAAGGGTGCAATGCTGAAACAGGCATTCGCCTTTGTAGAAATGGGAGACAAAAAGACAGGCAAGGTACTTCTGGAAAAGGTCATGGAGAAGTATCCAAACTCACGTGAAGCAGATCTTGCAGAGAAGAAAATTGCAGAACTGCTCTCTAAAAACAATACTGGGAAAAGCAGTACAAAGAAAAAGAAAAAGTAACAAAAGGGGGATTTCGTAAGGGGGACTTTGTCCCCCTACGGGTAAAATGAGCCTGATAAAAGATAAATACCAGCGCGTTATCGATTACATGCGTATTTCCATTACCGATCGGTGCAACCTCAGATGCATCTACTGCATGCCATCGGAAGGCATAAAACCAATCGAGCATAAAGATATCCTCGGCTATGAAGAAATTATAAGGATAGTCAGGATTGCAGCAGGTCTGGGCGTAAGAAAAATAAGACTCACAGGTGGAGAGCCTCTCATAAGAAAAGACCTGCCCTATTTGGTCTCGTCCATAAACAGCATAGAAGGCATCGAGGACATAAGCCTCACAACTAACGGCCTTTTGCTTAAAAAATATGCCCGATCCCTTGCATTAGCAGGATTAAGGAGGGTCAATGTGAGCCTCGACTCCCTCAGTCCGGAGAGATACAGGGAGATAACAAGGGGAGGGGATATAAATGATGTGCTGGAAGGAATCCACGAGGCAGAGAAGGTAGGACTTATTCCCATTAAAATAAACATGGTTCCGATAAGAGGATTCAATGACGATGAGATAGAGGAATTTGCGAGACTGACGTTAAATACCTCTTACAATGTGAGATTCATAGAGTTCATGCCAATAGGTGCAAAGGAAATCTGGAACCACGAAAAATATATATCCACAGAGGAAATAAAAGAGAGGGCGTCAAAAATTGCACCGCTGATTCCTGTCAAGATCAGGAGATCAGGCCCTGCAAGATATTTCAGGTTCGAGGGAGCGCCTGGAGTTGTAGGATTCATAAGCCCTATAACCCATCACTTCTGCAATTCATGCAATCGTCTGAGATTAACATCCGATGGAAAGCTCAGGCCGTGTTTGTTCTCTGAAACAGAGATCGATTTAAAATCGGCAATGAAATGCAGCGCATCAGATGAAGAAATCGAGAGGCTCTTAAGGCTTTCCATCGAGATAAAACCCGAAGGGCACTCCATAAACCACGAGAAGTACTTTACACACCTGAAACCCATGTCGAAGATAGGCGGATGATTTCAGAGTCTCCAGTATCTGAAACCTGCTGATTCTAAAACATCTCCATTAAAGAGTCCTTTTACATCAATAAGAACAGGACTGCCGTTTCTGCACAGGGAACGCAGATATTCAACAGAAAATTCTTTGAATTCATCGTGCTTTACAGTCACGATGATACCGTCATAAGGAGAAGAGTTCTCTGGACTTTCAATTATATCGATGCCATATTCTAAACGCACTTCTTCCCTGTCGGCTTCCGGGTCATAGACAAACGGGCTGACGCCGTACTCTTTAAGTTCATTGTATATATCAATCACCCTTGTATTTCTGACATCCTTTACATTCTCCTTAAAGGTAAATCCCATAAGCAATACCTTGCTTCCCTTGACAGCAACCTGTGCCTTTATCAATTCCTTTATCGTCTGTTCGGCGATATACTTGCCCATGTAATCGTTTATCCGTCTGCCTGCGAGTATGACCTCCGGATGATAACCGACCTCCTGCGCCTTAAAGGTTAGATAGTAAGGATCGACACCTATGCAGTGGCCTCCCACAAGACCTGGCTCAAAAGGAAGAAAATTCCATTTGGTCTTTGCAGCACCGATCACTTCCCTTGTATCAATACCGAGTTTATGAAATATTATGGAGAGCTCATTAATCAGCGCTATATTCAGGTCTCTCTGTATATTCTCAATAACCTTTGCAGCCTCTGCTGTCTTTATATTCCGTGCCTTGTAAATTCCTGCCTTCACTACCTTTCCGTATATCCCGGAGAGTAGTTCTGTTGTCTCGCTATCCTGCCCTGCAACAACCTTCACAATATTTTCGAGTGTATGAATCTTGTCTCCTGGGTTTATTCTCTCAGGAGAATAGCCAAGCTTAAAATCCGTGCCTGCCTTCATGCCTGAATATTTTTCAAGGATAGGACCGCAGATGTCTTCTGTCACTCCGGGATATACCGTTGATTCATAAACGACCACAGTGTCCTTTGACATATTACTGCCCACTATCTGAGAGGCTGATTCAAGGGGTTTCAAATCAGGGATATTGTGGGAGTTTATAGGCGTTGGGACTGCAATAATAATTACATTTGCATTTTTTAATGCCTGCGCATTGGCAGTAAACTCAACAGATGTTTTTTTAATGTCATCAGGTGAGACCTCGAGTGTCCAGTCATTGCCTGATTTTAGTTCATTTATCCTCGATTCGCTTATATCAAAGCCTATCACTCCCTTGAATACCTTCCCCAAGCCGATGCATAAAGGCAGACCAACATACCCAAGACCTACAACAGCTATTTTCCTTTTGCCAGAAATAAAATCTTCTATCACTCAACACCCCCATATAAGCTAATTTGATATAACCAAAATTGAGCGATTCTATATTCAGACCTGTCTGCGTGCAACGCACAGGCAGGCCTGTGCTTACAAAATCGCTCAACTTCAGTATAATAAAAAAATTAGATTTTAAAATCCACTCTTAGGAGAAGATTTGATACCTGTTTCTGTTGTTATAGTAACAAAGAACGAGGAGCAGAATATTGGCGATGCCCTCGAAAGCATAAGGGACTTTGAGGATATTGTCGTTGTCGACTCCTTCAGCGAGGACAGGACAACAGAAATATGCAGGAAATACACGAGCAGGATATTTCAGCATGAATGGCAGGGTTACGCAAAACAGAAACAGATGGCCGTGGATTATGCAGAAAAACCATGGGTTCTAATACTCGACGCAGACGAAAGGGTCACACCTGAATTGAAATCAGAGATTATGGAAAAAATTAAAAGCAGTGGATTCGGCGGTTTTTATATACCGAGAAAAAATTTCTTCCTCGGCAAATGGATAAGATATAGCGGATGGTGGCCTGACTACACGCTGAGACTCTTCAAAAAAAACCTATCTTTTGTGGAACAAAGGGAAGTCCATGAAAAGGTTATAGTTAAAGGCCCTGTGGACTATCTGAAAAATTCTCTTGAGCATTATACGTACCGGACGATCTCAGATTATATTAAAAAAATGGAAAACTATTCCACGCTTTCTGCAAAGGAGATGCTCTCAAAAACTCCGCAGCCATCTTCCCTTTTATTAACCCTCAAAATAATAGCAAGCCCGATTTTTACATTCCTGAAGATGTTTTTCCTGAAGCAGGGATTCAGGGACGGCATGCACGGGTTTATACTTGCTGTGCTCTATAGCTTTTACGCATTCTTAAAGTATGCAAAGGCATGGGAGATAAATCGGTTCACGGTTCACGGTTCACGGTTCACGGCTATATGAGGCTTGCATTCATAAAAAAAAGGTTCTCTATCCACGGCGGTGCAGAGAGGTATCTGCAAACCCTTATACAACACATCAAAAATTCAGGCCATGAAATACATGTATTAGCAAATCAATGGGTCGATGAAGAAGGGATAACATTTCATAAGGTTAATATTATTCCCTTTACCTCATTCCTCAGCACGCTGACATTTGATATCAATACAAGGTCAAGGGTCAAGGGTCGCGAGTCACGATTTTACGACTGTATTATAAGCTTTGAGAGGACGACATGCCAGGACATATACAGGGCTGGCGAAGGATGTCATGCCGAATGGCTGAATATAAGGGCCCGTGTCGAACCCCTTTATAAAAGACTGTCTTTCAAAATAAATCCTCTTCATATAACACTTCTTAATCTCGAAAAAGAGCTATTCTCAAAAACTCGACTTATTATTGCAAACTCAAAGATGGTAAAAGATCAGATAATCAAACACTATGCTGTGCCGGAAGAAAGAATAGCAATAATCTATAATGGCGTTGATTTAAAAAGATTCAGCCCGGAAAATAAATATAAATGGCGCGAGGGTGTAAGGGATAGTCTTAACATATCGGAAGATTCGAAGCTACTGCTCTTTGTCGGTTCGGGCTTTGAGAGGAAAGGGCTAAAAACCCTTATAAATGCCATTCCCTTTGTGGAAAATGATAATATTAAAGTCCTGATTATCGGCAAGGGCGATATAGAAAAATACAGGGCATTAGCAGAAAGGCTGGGAGTCCCGGACAAAATTACTTTCCTCGGCACAAAGAAAGAGATAGAGAGATTTTATGCAGCATCAGATTTGTTTGTGCTGCCAACACTTTACGACCCATTCAGCAATGCAACATTAGAGGCAATGGCATCAGAAATACCTGTGATAACAACCATGAACAACGGGGCGGCCGAACTGATAGAGAATGGACATGAGGGCTTTGTTATGGACGATTTATTCAACTCACAGGAGTTGGCAGAAAAGATAAATCTATCACTGGAGCATCTTGAGCTTATGAGCAAGAAGGCGCGGGAAAAAACCGAATCCTTTCCAATAGAAAGGGCAGTTGCTGAGTTCACACTTGCAATAGAACAGCTAAGAAAATGATCTTTGATGGAATAAAAAAAATACTTGTCATTAAGCTGAGGCACATCGGCGATGTGCTTCTTGCCACACCTGTATTCAGGGCATTGAAAGAAACTTTTCCGGACGCGCGCATATCAGCGCTTGTAAATTCCGGTACAGAGGATGTCCTGAGAGGAAACTCGCTGATAGATGAAGTAATCGCCATGGACAGGAGTATAAAAAGATCCTCACCCATAAAGCACTATTTAAAAGAAATAGCCTTCCTCAAAAATATCAGAGCAAATGGCTTTGATATGACTGTAGATCTCACTGGTGGAGACAGGGCTGCAATAATATCCTTTGTGTCAGGTGCAAAATACAGGCTGGGATGGAAGTCTCGTAAAGGTTTTATCGGAAAGCAATATCTCTATACCCATCTATCCGAACCTAATGGAAATAGACACATGGTATTACAAAACCTTGATGTCGTGAAAGGATTTGGAATAAATACAAAAGACCTATCCGTTAATTTTTTTGTCCCTGAAGAGGATAGAGCATTTACAAAAAATATCCTTAAAGAAAACAGCGTGAATGAAAATGCAAACATTGTACATATTCACCCAACTTCAAGATGGCTCTTTAAGTGCTGGAAAGACGAATACATGGCTGAGATTATAAAATGGCTGCTTGATAACAATGCAATCGTGATTGTTACATCATCTCCTGATAGAAAAGAGATGGGAAAGGCACAAAGAATCCTGTCTTTAGTCGGTTCACAATTCACGGTTCACGGTTCACGGTTATTAGACTTATGCGGCAAAATAACAATAAAGCAACTTGGAGCCATATCAGAGGCATCCGATCTATTCTTCGGTGTTGACTCTGCACCTATGCATATTGCCGCAGCAGTTGGAACACCAGTTGTCGCCATGTTTGGCCCAAGCGGTGCATTCAACTGGGGGCCGTGGGACAATAAAACTTCAAATCTTGAGTTTCAAATCTCAAATCTTGAAACCCCCTACTCCAACAGAAATGGAATGCAAACATTCGGAATGCATACTGTTATTCAAAGGAATTGGGAATGCATCCCCTGTGGAAAAGACGGATGCAATGGAAGTAAAATAAGTAGATGCCTTGAAGATATAAAACCTGAGGAGATTATATCCATCTTGGACAAAAAACTAAGGGACATAAAAAAATAGATGCTTACCATACTTCACACTGAGTCCTCAGAGGGTTGGGGAGGTCAAGAAAACAGGACACTCCTTGAATCCAAAGGCATGAAGAACCTTGGTGTAAGGGTAATTATCCTGTGTCAGCCTGACAGTTTCCTGAGCAGGAGGGCTGTTGCAGAAGACATCGAAGTGCGAATATGCACTATGAAAAAGAGTTATGATATCCGCGCCATACAATATATCCTGAAGTTGATTAAAGACGAAAACATTAACGTAATAAATACCCACAGCGGAAAGGACAGTCTCCTTGCAGGCATTGCAGGAAGGCTATCAACAAGAAAGCCCGTAATAGTCAGGACGCGTCATCTTGCCCTGCCCATAACGTCAAAGACTACATACAGTGTGCTTCCACACAAGGTTGTTACGGTCAGTGAATATGTGCGGCAATATTTGATAAGTGAAGGCATATCTCCAGATAAGGTAGTCGCAATTCCAACAGGCATTGATACAAGCAGGTTCGATCCAGAGAAGGTCGATGGAGAACTGAAACAAGAATTGGGACTGAAACCAGAGATTCCGCTGGTTGGAACAATTGCAATCTTAAGAAAAAAGAAGGGACATTATATACTGCTCGAGGCAATTCCTTTGATACTAAAAAAAATTCCGGATGCTGCTTTTGTTTTTGCAGGCAGCGGTCCTCAAAAAGAAAATATTGTAACCAAAATAGAACAACTCGGACTCTCGCATAAAGTCTTTATGCTCGGCCTTAGAAAAGATATTCCCGATATCCTTAAATCCATAGACATCTTTGTTCTCCCTACCCTACAGGAGGCCCTCGGGACATCATTTATAGAGGCAATGGCAATGGAAAAGCCGGTCATAGGAACAAATGTAGGTGGAGTTGGCGAAGTAATAAAAGACGGTATAAATGGCTATCTCGTGGAGCCGAATAATCCCCATGCATTAGCAGAAGCAATCATTATGGCGCTTCAGGATAAAGAGAAACTAAGCGTTATGGGTAAAGAAGGGAGAAAAATTGTCGAGCAAAATTATACCGCAGAAAAGATGTGCAAGAAGATGTACGACCTTTATTCATCCCTTTTAAAGGATAAAACCCCGTGAAACCTATTCCGGTATTAATGTATCACCACATCAATCCACATAGAGGAGACATGGTCACTGTAACCCCTGATGTCTTCGAAGGACAGATGGAGTATTTGCATAAATCTGGATACAGAACATTAAAGATAAATGAATTGCTGGATTTCATAAGCGGGAAATTAACCATTAAAGAAAAATCAGTAGTCGTTACCTTTGACGATGGTTGGCTGGATAACTATATATATGCCTTTCCTGTGCTTAAAAAATACAGCATCAACGCAGCCATATTCATAATTACAGATAGAATAGAAAGGGCATCTGCAATCCCCACCTCTGCATCTCTACTAAAACTAAGGGGAGAACAGAGGGGGGTTGCCGTCGTTCCAACTCATAATGAATCAAAACTGCTCATAGAGAAAAATGAGGATTATAGAGTTGTGCTTAACTGGGAACTCATAAAGGAGATGGCAGATAGCAGTCTTGTGGAATTTTATTCTCATACAAAAAGCCACGCAAGGTGTAACAGCCTATCGGAGAATGAACTTTTGGAAGAGCTCGGAGAATCTAAAAAGATTATCAAAGAGAAGCTAAACAGACCTTGCCCCTACTTGTGCTGGCCATATGGCAAATACAATGAAATCGCTATAAAAATAGCAAGGGCAGTAGATTACAAAGCCATATTCACAACAAAACACGGAGTTGTAAAAAAAACCTCCGATCCTTTTGCAATTAAGAGGATAGTTGTCAAAGACAGCGTTGCATGGTTTAAAAAAAGGATGTTAATATACACAAATATAATTCTCTCAAGACTGTATCT
>CALGPO010000048.1 GCA_937960465.1 uncultured bacterium | reverse complement strand
AGTATAAATGTTTTAACAGAGACTTGAATCCAATGCTGAATACGATATGGTGGTATGAAAATCTTATAAGGTGTCGCAGGCAAAGTCTTTTACGCATGTTAGTCCTTGCTGTAACCTTTGATTTTATGCAACTGTAAGGTTCAATCTCGGCATCATCATGCAGAGCCATTTATCGTGGCGGGTGAAGTCTTCCTTATCAACAATCTTCCCAAGCCACTCCTGCATCATCGGGCTGTTGACGTTGTCGTTATATATCCATTTTTCATTGCCAGTGTTATACGGCGGGTCTATGTAGATGCACTTAATCTTCCCTGCATAAGTCGGAAGAAGGGCTTTCAGAGCTATGAGATTATCACCGTGTATTATGAGATTGTCATTCAGGCTGACTTTATCGGTGAGGCTTTTGTCTTTCTTCGGGACAAGTTGATGATACTTTACAGATAGATGATGATTCTGAACAAAAGTCTTGCCTTTAAAATTCAATGTAGCCATTTTTTATACTATCCCTCACAAGTGATTCAGATACATTATACTCTTTTACATGCCTTCTTCTAAAAGGCCTATAACCTTCTCAATATAATCATCTGCTGACTTCCTCATTCTAAAAATCCTTGCACTTTAAATCTTTTTATACCTTTACTTATATCAAAATCACTGTCTTCGCTGATTATACCTTTGAGTTTGTTATTTACAACTACAGATTCTCCCCGCTCCTTAGCCTCTCTTTGAATTTCTCTATATTCATCAGGGTTGAGTAAGATTTCCAATCATTTTGTAAGCATATATTATCTCCGTATATCTATGCGGATATTATACAGCAGTATCTATTGCTGTCAAAATTTTCATTTTCCCCATAAAGATACCCCTGTCTTCATAGCCGTATTACCCTGCAATTTATCCAATGTCCAGAGCGGAATATTAAGCTGTTTTGCCATGGCTATGTAAGAGGAGTCATAAAATGGAAGGTTGTATTTCCTGCTGATATGAAATGCTTCTTTAGCATTTTCAGGAAAAGTTTCACTATTTGTGGGAAATCCCCAGATTCTCTCAATAAGCCCTTTGCCCTTTTCCTCTGGAATTTCCTTTCTTCTCCAGATGGCATTTGCAACCTCAAATTTCCAGAATAATGGGGCATGGATTTCTAATACAGTTTCAAGAACAATTTCTATATCTTCGCTTCCTTCTTCGCCAAGGAAAAAAGCAGTTAATACACTTGCATCTACAACCAATCTATGCACTGTCTCTCATTTCCCTTATAAGCTTAGCAGCAGTTCCTTTGGGTGCCTTGGGGACATCCTTCAGAAGCCTTTTTACTTCTCGCAAAATCTTTTTCCGTTCTTCAATGTATATCCTCTCTTCAATCGCTTTCCTGAGATACCCGCTCCAATCTTCAGGAACATCCTTCATCTTTTTTTTAATTTCTTCCGGTACTCTAACAGCAACTATTTTCATAATTTTATTTTACTTACTGTTAAACTAATTGTCAAACATTTAGTTTCATAGATTGTCTTTAAAGTTTATACCCTATCTTCCTCAAAAACTCCTTCCTGTTCTTTCTATCTTCAGCCGTTTCCACGCCCTTTGGCGGGAAGCCATCAATAACGCCTATGATACCATTTCCCTGTTCTGTTGAGGCAACAAGAACCTCTAAAGGATTTGCCGTAGCGCAGTATATCCTGCAAACCTCAGCGCAGTTCTTAATCGGGTTGAGGACATTTACGGGAAATGCATTTTTCAGAAGTATACAGAACACATGGCCTGCACCGATTTCCTGAAGATTCTTTATGCATGTGCTTATAAGTTCGTCATCATTACCCTCGGTCCTTATAAGGCATGGCCCGGAAGCCTCTGTAAAGGCTATTGCAAACCTTGCATGGGGAATAGTTGTGGCGATTATCTCATAAAGGTCTTCTGCTGTTTTAATAAAATGGGTCTGGCCAAGGATTATGTTACAGCCCTCCGGAATACTAACCCTAACTGTTTTTATTTCCATATACACCTCCCATGTAAGTGTTAGTATCAGTGATTAGTGTCAGTACCAAAAGCAATTAAATTCCTTATAACTGACACCGACCACTGACACTAACACTTTTATTGTCTATGTTATAATGAAAATAAATTTTTCCTTATATGTCAAGATGAAAAAACAGAATACAAAACTCGTTACTCGTTACTCATTACTCGTTGCACTCTTTTTACTATTCACTTTTTACTATTCACTATTCACTGCTCATGCCACAGAGGTCTCTGCTGTTAATGTAAAAATAAACAACAATGACATATACGTTACAACCTCTTTAAAGCCCGACCAGAAGTTTATGGATGACGTAAACAACGGGCTCTCGAAAGAGTTAACATTCTATATAGACCTTTTCAGGGTCTGGAGCATCTGGCCCGATGAGTTTGTCACGGGCAGAAAACTGGTAAAAATATTGAAAAGCAATCCGATAAAAAGGGAGTATGTTGCGGCAAGCATTGACGGCAATGTGCAGGTCGAAAAGAGATTCAAGGATTTAGAGTCGATGGTTGAATGGGCAATGAATATCATCGACATAAAACTGACCAACATCAAGGAACTGGAGCCCGGAGAATATTTTGTAAAAATTACTGTTGATTCCCGCATAAGAAAACTGCCTCCGGTTATAGGATACCTCCTGTTCTTTATGCCTGAAAAGGAATTCAGCATCTCAAAGGATTCTCAAATATTCCAGATAAATAAAAAATGAAAATATTCAAGCCATTGATAATCGTGTTCGGGCTGCTGTTCATAGTTGCAGCAATAACAGCAGTAGAGCTTTACTTTATAAAGCTGCCGTCCGTGGACATAACGACACGTATTTTACTCATAGCCCTTCTCACAGTTAATATTCTTGCCCTTCTCACCCTCATGTTCTTCGTCGGCAAAAACATCTTCAGGCTATACATGGAGAAGCAGCATAAAGTATTGGGCTACAAGTTCAGAACAAAACTCATGGCCATATTCGTTATCCTCACTTTAATACCGTCGTCATTCCTCTTTGTAGCAGCAAGTGGTCTTGCAACCAATTATATCAGCAAAATATTCTCTCCACAGATGAGAGAGCCGTTTAACAAGTCGGTTGAGCTCGCCAGGGCATTCTATGACCTCGAAAGGGAGAGGGTTATGGAAACCGCAAGACAGGTTTCTAACAGCAAACAGTCTATCATTTCCGATATATCCATTCACAGATATTCCGTACTGCCACCTGATGCAACAGATACAATTAAAGATGCCTTTCGCGGCAAAGAAGGCTCTGAAGTCATTTCAAAGGAGAGCGGAGATATTATAAGGGCTGCGGTACCTGACCGTTCAAAGGGCGGCGTGGTTGTAGTGGAACTCGTCCTTCCACGGACATTTTCTGAAAAGACAGAAAAAATACAGAGCCTTTATGAAGACTACTTAAAGCTCGAATCCTTCAAAGAACCGTTGAGGCTCAATTACATACTGATCCTCGGTTTCTTAACCCTCATGATAGTTTTTACAGGGCTGTGGGTCTCATTAAAAATATCACAGAGCATTACCATCCCTATACAGAGCCTTGCAATGGCAACAGAAAAGGTGGCATCAGGAGACCTGAATGTCCATGTTGATGTGAAAAGCGAGGATGAAGTTGGTCTCTTGATAAACTCATTTAACCAGATGGTAAAGCAGTTGAAAGAGGGCAAGGATTCCCTTGAAAAGGCATACATTGAATCTGACAGGAGAAGGCTCTACCTCGAAAACATCCTTGAAAACATTAATTCGGGCGTGATATTCCTCGATAACACCGGCAGTATCCTGACAATTAATAAGTCGGCATGTTCTATTCTCAGCATAAAGCAGGAAGATGTAATCGGCAAAAATTATAAGGAGTTTATTTCAGGCCTTCATTCCGAAGACCTATCCGCGATGGCCAGGGATATAGAGGGCAAGGAAATAAGGGAAGTCAAAAAGGAGGTCAAGGTCAATATAAACGGGAAAATGCTTACCCTCATAGTCTATATATCAGGCATACGGGAATCATACACATCCCGCTCATTGGGGATGCTCGTGGTGTTTGACGACCTTACCGATATTATCCAGGCACAGAAGGTGATAACATGGCAGGAAGTAGCAAGAAGAATGGCACATGAGATCAAAAACCCGCTGACACCCATCAAGCTGTCCACAGAGAGATTAATAAAAAAATGGCAGCAGGGGGATGAGGATTTCGATGCTGTTTTAAAGAAGTCGACAAATACCATAATCGCAGAGGTGGAGAGCCTCAAAAGGCTTGTCGATGTTTTCTCCAGATACGGCAGGATGCCCGAAGTAAACAAGGCCCCTTCGAACCTGACCGAGTCGATAGATGAAGTGGTATCCCTATACAAAGGGTTTAAAGACTTAGATATAAATATCACTGTACAGAATGAAATCCCAATGGTCAATGTTGACTCAGAGCAAATTAAAAGGGTTTTGATAAATATTATAGACAATGCTATAAAGGCCATGAACAATACAGGAACCATTGATATTTCTGTAAAGATGGATGAAAATAAAGTAATCGTCGATATAGCAGATAAAGGGCCGGGCATAAGCGATGAGGAGAAGGCGAAACTCTTTATACCGTATTTCTCGAAAAGAAAAGACGGAACAGGGCTCGGCCTTGCTATTGCACATAAAATAGTATCGGACCACGGAGGAAGGATACTTGTCAGGGACAATAATCCAAAAGGAAGTATCTTTACCGTGGAAATACCGATAACTTAGGAGCAAATAATGTCCAGAAAATCAGTATTGATCGTAGATGATGAGGAAGGCATAAGGGAGAGTCTTTCGGGAATATTCGAGGACGAGGGGTACGATGTCCTGACCGCATCTTCAGGTGAGGATGCATTAACTATAACAAAGGAGCATATGCCCGATATCGTGTTTCTGGATGTATGGCTTCCTGAAATGGACGGCCTTGAAACTCTGCCGAGGCTGAAAGAGATAGACGCAAACATCCCTGTTATTATGATTTCGGGTCATGGAAATATAGAAATAGCTGTCAAGGCCACACGGCTCGGTGCGTATGACTTTTTAGAAAAGCCTTTATCCCTTGAGAAGGTAATCATAACAGCAAAGCGGGCACTGGAACGCAAAATACTCGAGGAAGAAAACCGCTCATTAAAAGAAAATATAATTAAAAAATACAGATTAATAGGCGACTCCGAAAAAATGCGGATATTGAGGCAGCAGATAGAGATGGCTGCCCAGAGCAACAGCAGGGTCCTCATCCTTGGCGAGAGCGGCACCGGCAAAGAACTCGTTGCAAGACTGCTGCACGAGAAAAGCCAGCGGGCCAGCGGGCCTTTTGTGGAGGTAAACTGTGCGGCCATACCACAGGAGTTGATCGAAAGCGAATTGTTCGGCCATGAAAAAGGGGCATTTACAGGCGCTACAGAAAGAAAGAGCGGCAAGTTCGAACTTGCCGACAGGGGCACATTATTCCTCGATGAGATAGGAGATATGACACTTCAGACGCAGGCTAAGGTGCTGAGGGTAATAGAGACACAGGCATTTCAGAAAGTTGGTGGCAGCAAGAATATAAAGGTTGATGTAAGGATTATTGCAGCAACAAACAAGAACCTCATGGAAGAAGTAAAAAATGGGAATTTCAGGGAAGACCTTTATTTCAGATTGAATGTTATTCCGATAATTGTTCCTCCGCTGAAGGAAAGGCGAGACGACATACCTCTGTTAATCAAGCATTTTATCGAATTGTTTGCATCTGAAAATGGCATTAAACAAAAAGAGATTACTCCCGATGTGGTTAAGACATTTCAGGATTATTATTGGCCCGGCAATATAAGGGAGCTCAAAAATGCCGTGGAAAGACTCATGATAATGGTGCCGTCAGATGTCATCACCAAAAGAGATGTAGATGCACTCGGGATGTTCGGTCAGCAGATCTTAAAAGAATACGATTATTTCTCTCATCAAACACTTAAGGACGCACGGGATGCCTTTGAAAAGGACTTCATAATCAGAAAACTCCGGGAAAACAACTGGAATGTGTCTAAAACCGCAGAGGTCATAGATGTTGAAAGGAGCAATCTCCACAAAAAAATAAAGGCATACGAGATTTCGGAGCCGAAAAATTAATTGA
>CALGPO010000047.1 GCA_937960465.1 uncultured bacterium | reverse complement strand
CCGTAGGCTTAAGAGACTTAAGCCTCTTTTTAAGGATGTCTTTCCTGTGCTTGTGACACACATGATATCTGAGCCTGATGTAGAGGAATATGCAAAGAAAAAGGGCATAGCACTTTATTATTCATATGATTTTTAAAACTACACTGCCTTGATGCACAGCAACAGCCTCATAAAAGTCAAATACCCTTACGCTATCCTTTGCTACAATATTTATGCTGTCTATAATAATCTCTGGTTTATCTCCTCCCATTTAGTTGCAACCCAAATTGAGCGATTCTATAAATATATGTTATGCCTGCCTGTGCGTTGCACGCAGGCAGGCATAACATATATAACCGCTTAACTTAGTTGCAAATAGGTTAATAATCAGTATGCATTTGCAGCAACTATTTTGGAGATAAACCGCTTTTATCAAGAAAAAAATAGAATGCAACTTTTTTTTATGTATAATTATGGATATGATGGAACTTCTAAAAGACATGGGTCCAATAGCGCAGGCACTCCTTGCTACATGTTTTACATGGCTTGTAACTGCAATGGGCGCAGCCGTCGTTTTTATGGCGAAGAGCGTGAACAAGAAACTACTTGACGGAATGCTCGGTTTTGCCGGCGGTGTTATGATTGCTGCAAGCTACTGGTCTTTGCTCGCCCCTGCCATCGAGATGTCTGAAGGCATGGGTATCCCAAAATGGTTTCCTCCTGCTGCAGGGTTTTTGATGGGAGCAGTATTTCTGAGGATTATCGATAAGATACTCCCGCATCTTCATTTAGGTTTTCCCATGCAGGAAGCCGAAGGAATCAAGACATCATGGAGACGGACAACACTATTAATCCTTGCTGTAACACTGCATAATATACCCGAAGGATTGGCAGTGGGTGTTGCCTTTGGTGCAGTTGCAGCAGGATTGCCATCAGCAACTTTAGCAGGGGCTATAGCACTCGCTATAGGCATAGGTCTTCAGAACTTTCCTGAAGGCATTGCAGTATCTATGCCTTTGAGAAGGGAGGGGTTTTCGAGACTCAGAAGTTTCTGGTATGGCCAGATCTCAGGGATTGTTGAGCCTGTTGCAGGAATAGCTGGTGCTTGGGCGGTCTCTATTGCTCAGCCTGTCCTTCCCTATGCCCTCAGTTTTGCAGCAGGTGCGATGATATTTGTTGTTGTGGAAGAATTAATCCCCGAGTCGCAGAGGGGAGGAAATACCGATATTGCAACAATGGGCGCAATTGCGGGGTTTCTCGTTATGATGGTTCTTGATGTAGGATTGGGGCAGGATTAATAAAACTCTTTTAATGTTTTTTCTATTTTTGCTACATTAAATAGCTGTCTCACAAGAGGGATGTCTTTAATCACCTGTATCCTTTCCTCAAATATCGGTCTATTATTCTTATAGATTATCCCTATGGGAATTCTGTCTCCCCATTCAAGCGCTTTTTTAAATGCCTCAATCCTGTTTTTAGGGTTGTATTCAGGTTCGATGTGATATACCCTTTGTCTATACCATTCGTAGGTGTTGACTTTATTGAATGTCACGCACGGCTGCAGAACATCCACAAGGGTGAACCCTTTGTGATTTATAGCCTCCTTTATCAACCCATTCAAATGCTCTGTATCCCCTGCAAATCCCCTTGCAACAAAGCTGCAGTCAAGGGCTACTGCCAGTGCCATGGGATTAAGCTCTGCTGAAAGCACGCCAAAGGGCTGGTTCTTTGTAACCATTCCCTCCATGCTCGTGGGAGATGCCTGTCCTTTTGTGAGTCCGTATATCTGGTTGTCATGTACAAATAGTTTTACATTGATGTTTCTCCTCATAGCATGCATGAGGTGGTTTCCTCCCTCTCCATAGCAGTCTCCATCTCCTGCAACAGCGATTACGAGCATATCGTGATTGGAAAGCCTTATGCCTGTTGCGACAGGGAGCGTCCTTCCGTGAAGGCCGTTGAATGTATTGCATTTAAGATAATGCGGAAATTTCCCTGCCTGCCCTATTCCAGAGACTATGGTGAACTGATGGGGATCTATGCCGAGTTCAACCATTGCATCCTTGAATGTCTTCAGGATGCTGAAGTTGCCGCATCCGGGACACCACGTTGGATTTTGTCCTTTATAATCATCTAATGATGGCATTTATCTCTCCCAATAGTTGTTCTACTGTGAACGGCCTTCCATCGAATCTATTAATCAATGTGTTGAATGTGTATCCTGTTTCTGCTTTCATTAGCTTTGCAAACTGGCCTGTGGCGTTGTTTTCAACGCATATTGTCATCTTTGCATTCTTTAACACTTTTAGGTAATTGAATTTGTTTATGGGAGGGAACGGATATATCTCGCTGAAATGAAGCATGGCAATATCCCAGTTCGCTGAAAGCTCATCTACCGCCTCTTTCATAACTCCGTAAGTAGATCCCCATCCTGAAATCACTATCTCTGGATTAGAATGGCCGTAAATCAAAGGAGGCTCGATTTCTTTTTGTATTAAAGGCAACTTTTTAAATAGCCTTTTATTCACCATCTTTATCCTTGTTTCTGCATCTTCCGCTATATGCCCTTCTTCGTCATGCTCATCACTGTCTGTTACGACAAGGTGTTTTGCATCTCCTGGAACTCCCAATGGCGATATGCCACTATCTGTGAATGCATGTCTTTTGTATTGTTTAAGGTTTTTAAAAGTATCGCCCCTGAGTCTGTAATCAGTGTATTTAATCTTGCTCAAATCAAAATTATCGAATGTCCACTGCGAATCAGCAAGATATTGGTCAGTAAGAATGATTACAGGTATCTGATATTTCTCAGCGATATCAAAGGCCTTATTTGTGAGATAAAATGCCTGCTCCGGCGTGCCGGGGGTAAAGATAACCCTCGGAAATTCCCCGTGTGCAGTGTATAGAGCGAAATTCAAATCAGCCTGCTCTGTCCTCGTAGGAAAACCTGTTGCTGGTCCCGGCCTCTGTGCAAGTGCTATTACTATCGGCGTCTCTGTCATGGCAGATAGAGAAAGTCCTTCAACCATCAATGCAAAGCCGCCTCCTGAGCTTCCGGTCATTGCCCTTACCCCCGCAAAAGATGCGCCCAAAGCCATATTGATCGCTGCAATCTCATCCTCTGCCTGTTCGATAACGATGCCGTATTCTTTTGCCTTGGACGCCACATATTCCATTATTCCTGTAGAGGGCGTCATGGGATATGCTGCATAGAACTTGCATCCCGATGCAATGGCGCCGAGTCCAATAGCGTCATTGCCTGCTATCAACATTTTTGGCTTGGAGATCGGCGCTGCAGAGAAGGAGCATTTAATACATTCCTTTACAGCATGGTCATGTCCTGCCATTGCAGCGTCAATATTTGCTTTTATAATATCTTCGCCCTTTTTTTTGAATGTGACCTTTATAATATCGAGCAAAATATCCAGTTCCATTCCCAGCATTCCCAATACTGCACCTGTGGCAACGGTATTTGCCATTATCTTGTTTCCGCCGTGCTTGACGGCAAGATTTACGAAAGGTATATCGAGAAAATAGGATTTTTCGTGCTGCTGTTTTAATGTTGCTGAATCATAGATTATCTGCCCATATTCGGAAAGCTCTTTTTCATGCTGTTCTATGCTTTCTTTGTCTAATGCAACTAGTATATCGATTTTATCCCTCGATGCTGTTACAGGTTTCTCGGAGAATCTGATCTGGAAAAAGTTATGGCCGCCCCTTATGCGCGACTCATAATCCTGATTGGTAAATACATGATAGCCTGCCCTTGAAAACACACGCGCAAGGGTATCCCCTATGGTCTGAATTCCTTGTCCTGCCTCACCGCCTATCTTTATCGAATAGTCCATACTTTTAATTAAAAGTATATTACAAAAAAACATCAATCTGCAAGAAAAAGCAAAAAACTATTGACAAGCGGGTTAATAATAGTTACTATTAGTTCCTAATAAATATTAAAAGTTATTCTTAGTTATTTTTTATTTCTAATAGTTACTATTTTAGAATGGGAAAAAAAATTAAAAAAGCAAGAAAACCGAAGGAAAAGCTGAAAGTGAAGGCCGTTCTTGTCAGATTCACGAGCTCAGACTTTGAAAAACTCGAGGAGATGGCGGATGCGCTGCAGATACCTATTGCAGCGGTTATAAGACAATATGCAATTAAAGGCATAGCTGCTGAACAGAAATAAAACCAATTACAAGGAGGAAGAAATTGAAACTACTACACATCGGATGTTGGGGGGATTTCAGGAAAAAGTATGGGCACGAGGTTGAGGCATGGGCAAGGAGTGAGGCCGAAAGAAAAGGAATAAGACTTGAAGACGACACGGAGGTTTTTTATGATGCCCATAATCACGTGGAGCCGGTTATCTATTTCGACAAAGAGGCGGTAAAAGAGACCATATGCTGTGCCGTAGACCTGAGCAAATACTGGCTCAAAAGGAAATGCGCTCCGAAAAAACAGGCTTACGGCGAAAACCAGATGCATTTTTACTGGATAGAACAATATTAAAAGACATAGAATGGTGCGAGAGGGGGGAGTTGAACCCCCACGGTTGCCCACTGGATCCTAAGTCCAGCGCGTCTGCCAGTTCCGCCACTCTCGCTAAATGATTTTAAAGGATTTTTAGATTCGAGGTCAAACAGCGCAGAGCCGCACCGCTACAGAATTACAATAGCCGTTTAGGACTTCCACACTCGTTATCAGAAATTTCAGGTTTGTAAAAAATGATAATGAAGGTATTTGCAGTACGGATATTAGAAACAGCGCCTGCTTATTGGCTACTTGCTTATATCTTCTAAAACGGGTCGCTGTCCCTCTTTTCTCTCTCTGACCCGCCAGGGTCTTGCCATGCGGTTCCATCTGATCACTGCTGAACAGTTCCGACCGCAGCGGCGGCTCAGTGACGGCGCACTTTTGTATCCGGCTGTTTCCGCGGAGTCTCGCTCGCAAATTGGACAGGTTTCCCAAAAGGCCTTTGCTGCTTATCTTCAAGTCGAGGTCTCCTTCTGAGAAGCTAAGTCTCAGCAAATAGGACAGCAATCAGGGTGGTAGTTTTGGACTATCCATCTTCAGTAGTCGGTGGTTATTAATAGTCGTCTCAGTTATGTTGTAATCTACATCATTATAACAGATTGCTGTCTTGAAGGTTTTAAATGGTGTCGATGTAGAGCGGATAATACAGGCTACAAAACCTGAAAATAAGGTATAATTTAATTAACAATGAAAGCACTCCTCATTTATCCTGAGTTCCCTGATACCTTCTGGAGTTTCAGGTATGCCCTGAAATTCATTCACAGAAAGGCGAGCAGTCCGCCGCTGGGATTGTTGACTATTGCGGCGATGCTTCCTGAAGCGTGGGAGAAAAGGCTGGTCGACATGAATGTGGAAAGACTGTATGACGATGACCTGAAGTGGGCTGATCTCGTCTTTATAAGCGCAATGTCTGTCCAGAAAGAGTCGGTGAAAGAAGTAATAGCGAGATGCAAGGCTGCCGAAGTCGGAATTGTCGCCGGAGGTCCTCTTTTTACGACTGAATATGAGGCATTCGGGACAGTAGACCATCTGGTGCTGAATGAAGCCGAAATCACCCTGCCCCGTTTTTTGAAAGATTTCGAAAATTGCGTTGCCGGCCATTTCTATACCACTGATCAGTGGGCTGATATGCGGAAGACACCCGTTCCGCTCTGGGGGCTTATTAATATGAAGCGCTATGCCTCGATCAATATCCAGTATTCACGGGGCTGCCCCTTCAACTGTGAGTTTTGCGATATTACCCTGCTTTGCGGCCGCACGCCGCGCACAAAAGATAAAGACCAGATTATCATGGAACTCGAAAGTGTGTACGCGTCAGGGTTCAGGGGACAGGTTTTCTTTGTTGACGACAATTTTATCGGGAACAAGAAAAAACTGAAGGAAGAGATTCTCCCTGCCATCATCGAATGGATGGATATGAGGAAGCATCCATTTACCTTTAATACTCAGGCATCCATAGAACTGTCGGATCATAAAGACCTCATGGAAATGATGGTCAGGGCAGGATTCGATGTTGTCTTCATCGGCATCGAAACGCCCCATGAGCAGAGCCTAGCGGAATGCAGCAAATTCCAGAACAAGAACCGCGATCTTCTCGCCAGTGTCAGGAATATCCAGAAGTCCGGGCTGGAGGTGCAGGGAGGATTCATTGTAGGTTTTGATAACGACCCTCCCACGATTTTCGACACTCAGATTGAGTTTATCCAGAAGAGTGGTGTTGTCACAGCAATGGTCGGCATACTCAATGCCCTTCCGCGCACGAAGCTATATGAGAGACTCAAAAAGGAGCAGCGGCTGCTGAAAGAGACCTCGGGGAACAATACGGATTTCTCGACAAATTTTATCCCCGTAATGGATTATGACCTTCTGATAAACGGTTACAAAAAAGTCCTCGGCACCCTGTATTCGCCGAGGCACTACTATGAAAGGGTCAGGACATTCCTTAGGGAATATGCCCCCTCGCAGAAAAAATTATTTCATTTCCGCTTCAACTACCTTGCTGCATTCATAAGGTCTATTATTGTTCTGGGGATCATAGGGAAAGAGAGGTTTCATTATTGGAGGCTCCTGCTCTGGACAATGTTAAAACGTCCCCGCCTTATTCCACAGGCCGTTACCCTCTCGATCTACGGGTTTCATTTCCGGAAGATCTTTGAGAAACGCCTTGGTTGAAGGTGGAAGGGAAAAGCTAAAAGGAAATCATTTCAACTGTAGGAACTTTATATTATCCATGTGGTTTATGACCCTTCCATTTTTAGGAGTGGAACCTTCCTATACCTTCACCGCATGAGGAGTATAAGAAGCTTTTGAAGGAGGTAAGAGAAGAACTTTACACAACGAGGGGAATAACCTTGTCGTGTTGCTCAACCCCATCTACCGTCACACTTTAGTACTCTTGTAACCTTTTTTGTTGCTAATTATACTCTGGGCGTGTTATTCTACATATAGAGTTTCAGAAGTTTTTTTGTCCACAAGAGGCCACAAAGACTTTTAGCTTTGTGGCTTTTTTATTTTATTTGTGCCCTTCTGAAAGTTCAATTCACACATAAGGAGGTACACAACTGATGGAAGGAACAGTAAAGTGGTTCAACGATTCAAAGGGTTTTGGCTTTATCACAAGCGAAGACGGCAGTGATGTATTTGTCCACCATACATCCATCCGAGGCAATGGTTTCAAATCCCTTGCCGAGGGTGACAGGGTCAGCTTTGATACCGAAAAAGGACCTAAGGGTCCCAAGGCAATCAACGTTACAAAAATTTAGTTTACTGACAATTAACTAAAGAAGGCCCCTTGCGAAGAGCAGGGGCTTTTCTTATCGATCTCTCAAAGGAGTTTGTCCGTCCGCCGCAGCAATCCGGACCGGCAGGCAAGTCTTACGGGATAAAGAAAGTCATCAGACAAAAAACAGTGCGTGGTTCGAGGTAAAAAGGAATTAATTAATAAGAGCTTATAGATTCCGGTGTTTCAAAGAACTCTTCGGGCAGTTCTATCTCTTTCACTTCCTTCTCCTTTTTTGCCTCTTTAGTCGTCATGTCCGAAACAGGGGTTTCTGAAGTCTGTGACCTTACTATCGGAACAAAATTTCCCTTGTAGTCGATAATGCCTATCTCGACGGCATATTCGCCTTCAGGGGCTACGGCGAGGAAGTGTTCGCCGATCCTTTCTGAAATAGGGGTGTAGAAAAATGCCTTTGTCTTTAAATTCGTTACCTTAATGTTGAGGCTGCCTATGTACTGAGATAAGGTCTTCTCAGTAATCTCCCAATAGACGTATAATTGCCGGGGTGTAACAGGCATGGAGACTACTTTGTCCGCATCGTATCCCACCGGCAGAGGAGGCATTTCCTCATATTTTTCCGGCGGCAGAGGCTTTCTTTCTTTGGCTGTCATCGGTTTTTTTGCTTTTGTGACCTCTTTTATAGGCTCAATTTTCTTTATTGCCTTTTTTATCTTTTCAGGCGTAGGTTTTCCAACGGCTTTAGCTTTAGGTTTGCTTATGACCTTAATGATATTGGCTTTTTTAAGACCGCTTTTTAAAGCGATACCGAGTTCTTTTGCCAGTGTTTTGAGTTCTGCTATTGTTAATTCTTCAAGGGGCTTTTTTATCTCCTTTTTTTGGAGTTTTACAGCTTTTTTTACGGCAGGCTTTGCGACTTTTTTTGCCGCCTTTTTAGTGGCCTCTTTCACAGCAGCTTTCTTTGCAGACTTTTTGAGAACAGCTTTTGCGATAGTCTTTTTAGCTGTTTTCTTTTTTGCTGTTGTCGGTTTTGCTTTCTCTGTTTTTACCTCTTTCTCAGGGACTGCTTTTATTTTTTTTATGGCCTTTTTAGGGGCAACTGCTTTTTTTGCAGCCTTTTCCTTTGAAATGCCTTTTTTGGCCGTCTTTTGCTTTTTCATGTCAGCCCCCCAATGAGCAATTTAGCTAATTATACCTTAATGTTGCATAGACAGCAAGGACTAACATGCTTCAAAGCCTTTACAAGCGACAGGAAACCGTATTCATGCAGAGTATAAATGTTTTAACAGAGACTTGAATCCAATGCTGAATACGATATGGTGGTATGAAAA
>CALGPO010000046.1 GCA_937960465.1 uncultured bacterium | reverse complement strand
AATCGGTTTAAAAACCCTTTGGGCAGGGGCAAGCCCTGCCCCTACAGGTTTTAAATTCATTTTTAGGGCGATTCGTGAATCGCCCCTACCTACCTTTTTAAATTTTTTACAATGTGACATTTCAAAATAGTAATTAAATGTGACATTTTAAAATAGTAACCACATCCTGCTGTGTATATATTGTTTCTATGGCACTGATGTTGTAAACTTTATAAATGGCGATATTTGTAGTCCACAAGCATTATGCGAGGCATCTCCATTTTGATTTCAGGCTCGAAATGGATGGCGTCTTAAAGTCATGGGCGGTCCCGAAGGGGCCGTCGATGAATCCGTCCATCAAAAGGCTTGCCATCATGGTGGAAGATCATGATCTTAATTATGGCTCTTTTGAAGGGACAATTCCAGAAGGTTATTATGGCGCTGGCGCTGTTGTCATATGGGACAAAGGTACATATAAATTGCTTGACGGAAGCATTAATTCTGGAAGGATTGAATTCGAACTAAAAGGGAAAAAGTTAAAGGGAATTTTTGTTCTGATAAAAATGAAGGATAAGGATAAAGAGTGGCTTCTTATAAAGAAAAGGGATGAACATGCAGGGTTAGTTATTGATCTATGATTTGGATATAATCTAAAAATTGTGATAGCCTTATTAAAGTTAAGCGATGGCTTTCAACCAAGATTTTTCTTCACCTGAAAATACCTCCTTTGGAGACACAGGTTATGCAGATTCTATAGAATTCGCAAGTATTGCAAACTCTTTGATGCTCAATGTCTCTGCCCTTCTGTTTGGATCGATTTTAGCATTAGTCAGGATTTCCCTGATATCTTTTGAAATTGGCTTCAATGAATTGGATAGCATTTTTCTGCGCTGAGAAAATGCGGTCTTTACTATTCTGAAAAATAATTTTTCATCTTTCACTGTCACTGTCGGCTTTTCGAATATCTCTATGTGTATCACAGCAGAATCGACCTTTGGCACAGGTCTGAATGCACTTTTAGGAATAATGAATTTCAACTCTGGTTTGCCATAATACTGGACAGCAATGGAAAGAACACCATAATCTTTTGTGTTTGGTTTTCCAACGATCCTTTGTGCTACTTCCTTTTGGATTGTAAGGGTCATGGACTTAAGATTCTTCCTTGCCTCAATGAGTCTGAATATAATAGGTGTAGTTATGTAATAGGGAATATTTGCCACCACCTTGAATGGCTCAAGTTCTTCGTAATGGTATTTGAGTGCATCTGCATGGACGAGTTCAATATTAAAAGGGTAAGTGGGTAAATGGGTAAATGGGTGAGAGGATTTTATTTTTTCAATTTCTTCTTTTAGTTTAGTGTAAAGCTCTAAATCCAATTCAATAGCTATAACCTTTTTTGCGACCCCTGCAAGTATTTTGGTAAGTGTTCCTGGTCCAGGCCCGATTTCGACAACAGTGTCATTATGCGTAATGTCAGCAGCTTCAACAATTCTGTGTAAGATCGAGGGGTCAAAGAGAAAGTTCTGTCCCAAATATTTTTTCGCCATAATATAATCTAAGGTTGAGCGATTTTGTAAGGCAGGCCTGCCTGTGCGTTGCACGCAGACAGGTCTGAATATAGAATCGCTCAATTTAGGTATAAGTTACATTTTATATTGTTTTATGATATTTTTAAAAGCATGACAGACCACGAAATCACAGAAGTTATCTGTAAAGTGCATGAACTTCTTACAAGGAAAAAACTGACTGTCTCTGTAGCTGAGTCTTGTACAGGCGGACTCATCAGCCATTATCTGACGGTCCTTCCCGGCTCAAGTGCATTTTTTGATGCAGGGGTTGTGAGTTATTCTGTGGAATCAAAAAAAAGAATCCTTGATATTTCTCCTGAAACTATGTCCAATTATGGAGTGGTGAGTGAGGAGATAGCAAGGGAGATGGCTGAAAAGATAAGGGCACTGATGCAGACAAATTATTCCATTTCGACTACAGGTAATCTTGGGCCAGATGTGCTTGAAGGCAAAGAAAGGGGACTCATTTATATAGCAGTAAGCAGGGAAGGGCAGACATATGCAAGAGAACTCAAGCTTAAAGGAGATAGGAAGTCGAACAAAAAAGAGGCTGCATTACAGGCATTAATGTTTCTTTTTGAGGTAATTGGTAATGACAGGGAAGATATCTGAAGATGTAAAGCATGAGATAGAAAGACTTGTAAAAGAGCTTAACTATCATTGTTATCGCTACTATGTCCTTGACTCACCTGTTATCTCAGATGAAGAGTATGACAGACTTTACCTTAAACTGAAGGGACTCGAAGAAAAGTACGGTTATATCCTCCCTGACTCGCCTACACATAGGGTAGGGGCGCCACCCCTCGATAAATTTGAGAAGGTAAGACATAAGGAGCCGATGCTTTCCCTCGACAATGCCTTTTCTTACGATGAACTGAAGGAATTTGATAAAAGGATAAAGAGGCTGATCGGGACTCAAGATGAGATTGAATACACAGTTGAGCCAAAATATGACGGCCTCGCCATCGAACTTACATACAAGGATGGACTCCTCTATAAGGCATCCACAAGGGGTGATGGTTATGAAGGAGAGGATGTTACCCCGAATATCAAAAGCATAAAATCAGTGCCTTTAAAAATAGAGGGTGTGAGCATTCCTGAAGAACTCGATATCCGTGGCGAAGTATATATGGACATCGAGGATTTTGAGAGGCTGAACAGGGAAAGGGAACAGAAAGGCGAATCGCTTTTTGCCAATCCGAGGAATGCTGCTGCAGGGTCTGTGAGGCAGCTTGACTCATCAATAACTGCATCGAGGAGGCTTCATTTAGCCTGTTATGGAATAGGGGCAGTAAAGGGCATGGAATTCAAGAAACAGTCGGAACTCATAAAGTGGCTTGAAAAGGCAAGGTTTCCAATTCCTGCTATTGTGAAACAGGTAAAGGGCATTGATAGAGTTATAGATATTGCAAAAGAGTTAGAAGAGAAGCGGAGGATATTCCCTTTTGAGACAGACGGCGCTGTTGTCAAGGTGAATGATTTTCACCTGCAGCGTCTTCTTGGTATTAAGACGAGGGAACCGCGATGGGCTATTGCCTATAAATTCCCTGCCCATCAGGGAACTACAAGAATAAAGGAAATACTGCCAAGTGTAGGCAGAACAGGAGTGATAACACCTGTTGCAATACTTGAGCCTGTGAGGATTGGTGGCGTTACTGTTTCCCGTTCCACACTTCATAACTGGGATGAGATACAGAGGAAGGATATAAGGGTTGGAGATTTTGTAGTGGTCGAGAGGGCAGGAGAAGTTATACCACATGTTGTAACTGTAATAAAAGAAAAGAGGACAGGCAAGGAAAAAATATTTCCCATTCCTGAGAAATGCCCTGTCTGCGGCTCAAGAGTTGTAAGAGAAGAAGGAGAAGTTGCTGTGAGGTGCATTGGCCTGGATTGCCCTGCACAGGTTCAGGAAAGGATAAGACACTTTGCAAGCAGGGCTGCAATGGATATCGAAGGACTCGGCGAAAAGAATGTGGAATTGCTTTATTCAAAAGGGCTCATAAGCCATTTCATCGATATATATAAGCTGAAAAAGGACGACCTCCTCCAGCTTCCGAGATTTGCAGAAAAGTCAGCCCAAAATCTCATCGATGCCATTGAAAAGAGCAAACATACTACCTTGTCTAAATTCCTCTATGCCCTCGGCATAGTGCATGTGGGAGAGTATGCTGCAAAGCTTCTATCTGAGAACTTTGAAAGTCTTGAAGCCCTTTATAATGTAAAACCTGAAAGGATTATGGAGATAAGGCAGGTAGGCGAAAAGATTGCCAAATCAGTGGCAGACTTCTTTAATGATCCTGAGAATCTGAGAACTATCGAGAGATTAAAGACACTTGGACTTAAAATAACAAACCCTGATTTCAAAGGCAAAAGGAAGGAGAAAAGACCCCTCGATGGCATTACTTTTGTGATAACAGGTTCGCTGCCAAAACCGAGGAAAGAGGTTGAGGACATGATAGAGGCCCTCGGAGGGCACACATCATCTTCTGTTTCAAAAAGCACGGATTATCTTGTGGTTGGAGAGGAGCCAGGCTCAAAACTCCAGAAGGCACAATCCCTCGGAGTAAAAAGTATATCGTATGAGGAGTTATTAAAGATTATAGAGCAGAAGAAAAAGGGATAAGTTTTGTCTGCATAGCAAGTGCTTTTTTGCCTGTTTTATGGTATTTTTTAGTATGATACGGTTTAAAAAGATTCCAAAAGATATTTATTCGAAAATTGGTTTATTAACCGAGTTTTTATCCAACAGCCCAAACATTATCTTTGCCTACCTTTTTGGAGGGCTGGCAAAACAGAAACCTAATCCCTTAAGCGATGTTGATATTGCTGTATATGTAAAAAATCCAAAAAAATTAGATTATCTTAAGCTGTTTTCGGAAATTGCCGATATTCTTGGAACTGATGAGGTTGATCTTGTTATCCTGAACGATGCATCTACCAGCCTTACAGGAAGGATATTGCAGAACAGAAAAGTCCTTGTTGATAAAAAACCTTTTCTAAGGCATGAATATGAATCCCTTACATGGAGAAAGTTTTTTGACTTTGCAGTAAAGGAAAGGGATATTTTTCAGAGGAGGTACGGGATTGGTTGATAAGCTTCTTTTAGGAAGAAAACTCTCCCAGCTTGATACTTACCTCTGTCAGATTAAAGAGTTTTCAAAAATTTCTTCTGCTGCATACAAGAATAACTGGAAAACTCAGAGGGTTGTCGAGAGAACTTTGCAGATGTTAATAGAGACCTGCATTGACATCGCAAATCATATAATTTCCGATGAAGGTATGAGGACGCCAACAGGATATGCGGATACATTTGCAGTGTTAATGGAGAACAGGGTTATAAGTAAGAGCTTGTTTAATACAATGGAGAAAATGACAAAGTTCAGGAATGTAATTGTCCATCAATATGAAAAGGTAGACCATGAGATTATGGTTTCAATACTGCATAAGAATTTGAATGATTTTGAGAAGTATAAAAGGGCGATAGTTAAGTATCTGGCTTTGTGACAATTTGATAAGGATGATAATGGATATTGTGTTAGCATATTGAAAATTATTTTTTATCTCACAACCGAATACGATTTTACCTTTATCTTCACAATATAATTCTTGAACTCGATTTTTAGCCGCGAGTTGTACCAGACCGGTTTTGAATTCGAGGGCTGGTTCTGCTGTTCGATTTCTTCCATACCTTCATTATTGCTTTTTGCTGGTACGTCATAAAAGATTTTCAACTCTTCTCCATCATTAAGCTCGATGGTCTGCTGCACCGGCAGCAATGTCTTTTTGCTGATGAATAATTTTCTGTAAGAATTCTTTAATTCATATACGTCTTCTTTTTCCTGCAATGTATAATCTCTTATATTCCACCAGAAGAAGCTGTTTTTAAGGCCGTCGATGAGTATTGTGCTTTTGTTTTTGTCCAGTTTCGGCTTGCTCTTGATAATGCCTTTGTCTTCGCTTACTTCGCCTGCAAGAAAGCCAAGATAATAGAGCCTGAGATTGAGTTTGTCTTCTGAAATATCTACTGATGCGTCACCGCTCATTGTGCTGACATCTGCATTGGCATTTCTCTCGTATTCAACTGATAAAACTGCCTTTATGGATTTGATGTCTTTAAGCTCTGAAAGGGCGCTCTCAATGGGAATTCCCTCATAAGAAGGCAATTCCACATGTTTTGGAGCGCAGGAAACAACAAAAGATAGAGACCAGCAGAGCAGAAGTAACAGTTTGAACCGTTCGAACTGTTTAAGCCGTTCTGCTGCCCTACTATATACTGATATTGTCAATAACCTCTTCCACATCTTTAACTCCTATGATATTTAGCCCAAAATTATCTTTTAGTCTCTCTGCGTTGCCTTTGGGGATTATCGCCTTTTTAAAGCCTATCTTTGAAGCCTCTTTGAGCCGTGCATCTGCCTGCGCAACAGCCCTTACTTCACCTGATAATCCAACTTCGCCGAAGAGAAATGTTTTTGCATCCATAGGCATTTCTCTGAATGACGATACGATTGCCGAGATTATGCCGATGTCTGCTGCAGGCTCGAGTATTTTCAAGCCTCCCACGATATTTATGAATACATCCATTCCGCCAAGATGTATCCCTGCCTTTTTTTCGAGGACTGCTATCAATAAATTCACCCTGTTAAAATCAACTCCCATGCTTGTCCTTCTCGGCATACCGAAGGTTGTTGGAGAGACGAGAGCCTGCAATTCGACCAATAAAGGCCGTGTGCCTTCTATCGTTGCAATTACTGTTGAGCCGGATACATTTAACGGCCTCTCTGACATAAACAACTCTGAAGGATTGGTTATTTCTATAAGACCTTCGTCTGTCATCTCAAATACGCCGATCTCATTTGTCGAGCCAAATCTGTTTTTAATTGTCCTCAATATGCGATAAGGATGCCCTCTGTCTCCTTCAAAATACAAGACCGTGTCAACTAAATGCTCCAATACCCTTGGCCCTGCAATTGCCCCTTCTTTGGTTACATGGCCTATGAGGAATACAGGTATTTCCGATCTTTTTGCAAAGAACATGAGCTTTGCTGCAGACTCCCTGATCTGACCAACGGAGCCGGGTGCTGATGTGAGTTCTTCTGTATAAATGGTTTGTATGGAGTCGACAACCACTGCCGACGGCCTTAAATCCTCGGCAGTCCTGATGATATTTTCTACCAGTGTTTCAGGCAGAAGCATAATATTGTCAGAGTCTATAGAAAGACGCTCTGCACGTAATTTTATCTGCTCTGGAGACTCCTCACCCGAGACATATAAGACCGTGTTCCGTGTTCCGTGCCCCGTGTCCCGTTGAATATTTTCTGACTTCTGACTTCTAACTTCTGACCTCTGACTTACTATTTTTGATACCGCCTGAAGCAGCAGCGTAGATTTCCCGATGCCCGGATCACCCCCTATGAGGATTATTGCACCGTTTACAAGCCCTCCTCCCAATACCCTGTCGAATTCATTTATTCCGACGGCAGTTCTCTTTTCCTTGCCTCCAATTATCCTGCTTAATGGCTGAGGCTCGGAGGCTCCGAAGGATTTCAATGCCTTCGGACTCTGCTTTTCTTCGGAGAAGCTGTTCCATGCGCCGCAATCAGGGCATTTGCCGAGCCATTTTGGGCTTGCATATCCGCATGCCTGACATTGAAAAACTGTTTTGATCTTAGACATGAAGCAGCCTCATACCCTTGCCGAAGCTATAGGCATTCTTAATGGCAATATCCACAAACTCCTTCGCCTTTCTGGTCGCCTCTAAAACAGATATGCCTTTTGCAAGACAGGCAGTTATTGCCGCAGAAAACGCACATCCTGTCCCGTGATATTCGCCTTTTACTTTCTTACCCCTGAGATGGTGAAACTTTTCTCTGTCATATATTAAATCTAATGTTTCTCCATCGCTTCTGACTTCTGACCCTTCGACTTTATTCAGGGCAGGCTTCTGACTTCTGACTTCTTCGAAATGCCCGCCTGTTATTATTACTGTTTCCGGACCCAATTTTTTTAATTCCACCGCAGCCCTTTCCATATCCTTTTCATCCATTATGTTTATCCCGGAAATGGCAGTTGTCTCGTAGATATTGGGTGTTATGACTTTTGCGAGAGGGAATAACTCCTCTTTGAGTGCATCGAGGACGCCGTTTTCCATCAGGCTCGTACCTGTGGATGATATGGTAACAGGGTCTATGACCAGATTCTCAATCTCATATCCCTTTATAATTTTTGCCACTGCATTTACAGCATCTATGGAAAAGAGCATTCCTGTCTTAATGGCATCAGGTCTAATGTCACTAATGAGAGTATTAAGCTGCTCCTCAAGGAATTTCCCGTCAACTTTCAAAATTGCATTCATCTCATATGTGTTCTGGGCTGTAAGTGCAGAGATTGCTGAAAGGCCATAAACGCCGAAGTGATTGAAAACCCTGATATCTGCCTGCAATCCTGCCCCTCCGGTAGGGTCAGAGCCTGCTATAGTAAGTGCTGTCTTCATGAAATGTATTATATCAGGCATGAAAGGATGTTGACAAATATGTATGATTTCTATTATCTTATTTACTCTTAATTCATTGAATTCAAAAGTTAAGGGAAGGTGTATAGATGAAGACGACGAAGTTTGCAAAAAAGGAAGACATTAATCGTAAATGGTATGTTGTCGATGCAAAAGACCAGATCCTCGGCAGGTTGAGCTGCCAGATCGCATCATACCTCCGCGGCAAGCATAAGCCTATATTTACACCGAATGTGGATACAGGGGATTTTGTGATTGTTGTTAACGCAGATAAGGTTAAGGTTACAGGCAAAAAGATGACAGACAAAATATATTACAGGCATAGCGGCTATATCGGAAGCTTAAAAGAAAAGGCGCTTAAGGACAGGATGAAAGAAGAGCCAGAAAATGTAATAATGGATGCAGTGTGGGGAATGCTCCCAAAGAACAGGCTCGGCAGGGCAATGATCAAGAAATTAAAGGTATATCGCGGTTCTGAGCATAGCCATGCTGCACAAAAACCTGAATTAATACAAATTACAAAATAAGGAGTAAAAATGGCTTCACTACAGTACAATTCAACAGGCAGAAGAAAGAGGTCGATAGCACGGGTTACACTAATTCCGGGCAAAGGCAAGATTACTGTAAACAACAGGGAGTTCGAAAACTACTTTCCAAGGGAGACCCTAAGGATGATTATAAGGCAGCCATTTCAGGTTGCAGGAGTAATAGGTAAATACGATGTTGTAGCCAATGTTGACGGCGGCGGCCTGAGCGGTCAGGCAGGAGCATTGAGGCACGGAATTGCAAGGGCGCTTGTTACTGTCGATGCTGATCTGAAGTCAAAACTCAAGAAAGAAGGGCTTTTGACAAGAGACCCGAGAGAGGTCGAGAGAAAGAAGTACGGATTGAGGGGCGCGAGAAGAAGGTTCCAGTTCTCCAAGAGATAATAAGTACAGTTTACTCATTGTTAATACAATACAACCGAGAGCCCGTTCTTTGAACGGGCTTTGTTTTTAGCATAGTTCGTAATGATGGCATGGCAGGCATAGCATCAAAGCCTTTCAGAATGCGATAAGATTATTATCTAAGTTGAGCGATTTTGTAAGGCAGGCCTGCCTGTGCGTTGCACGCAGACAGGTCTGAATATAGAATCGCTCAATTTAGGTATTAAATTGCCTGCTATAATTGTATAATGTAAATGTGATACAGAAATTGCCTTTAAATGGCGGGAGGGTTCGGCTCTGAGGTATCGCTCCTAAAGGCTTTTCAGCCATGCCTGCCACGCCTCTTATGATAGTTGATTGCGGATATTATGGTTTTAGGTGAGGTATTATGATAAAAATAGCGATTTGCGGCGGCAGCGGGTATACGGGTGCTGAGCTTCTGCGGATACTATCAGGGCATCCTGAAGTCGAGATAACTGCTGTTACATCCGAGAAGTCAGCAGGCAAGAGGGTTACAGACCTTTTCCCGCATCTTCACAAGTATTCGCGCCTTGTTTACGAGCCATTGGATAAAGAAAAAATCCTGAATAAGGCAGATGTATTTTTCATGGCATTGCCTCATGCAGCCTCTCAAGAGGCAGTGGATTATTTCTTTAAGAAGGGCAAAAAGGTTATAGACCTTTCTGCTGACTTCCGTTTGTCAGATGCGGCAGTTTATGAGGAATGGTATAAGACGCCTCATAATTATGCTGATACATTAAAAATTGCTGTTTACGGCCTTCCTGAGCTCTATCGTGAGAAGATAAAACATTCGAGCCTTATTGCCAATCCAGGCTGCTATCCGACAAGTGCTATTTTAGGATTATACCCTGCAATAAAAGAAGGCATTATTGATATTGACAATATTATTATCGATTCCAAATCAGGCACATCAGGTGCAGGGAGAAAGGCTGACACGGCATTTTCCTATTGTGAGGTGAATGAAGGCTTTAAGGCATATGGAATTGCTGTACACCGCCACACGCCTGAAATAGAGCAGGAATTATCAGGAATTGCAGGCGAAAAAATAACAGTAAACTTCACACCGCACCTTGTCCCTATGGACAGGGGGATAATCTCCACAATGTATGGCCGAATACGTGAAAAATCGCTGAAAAAAGCCGAGACTGCCGAAATAATCTCAGTTTATAAAAAATATTATGATGCAGAACCGTTTGTAAATGTCCTTGATGAGGGCGTTTATCCAAATGCAAAGAATGTCCGAGGCAGCAACTTTGTTGAGATAGGGCTCAAGGTAAACAAACGCACAAATACACTGATAGTCGTTTCTGCAATAGACAACCTCGTCAAAGGCGCATCAGGACAGGCCGTGCAGAATATGAATATCATGACTGGGATTAAAGAAACAACATCTCTTGAGTCATTGGCAGTATTTCCATAACTTCAGAGCAGGAGTTACTGTTATGAGGTTCTAAATTATTCTGCTTACTCTCTGAGCAGAGCCGATGATTATGGTGACTGGTTCTTCAAGGAGCCTTTTCCGTTATTTCTACCTTTACTATGACCTAAATTGAGCGATTCTATATTCAGACCTGTCTGCGTGCAACGCACAGGCCTGCCTTACAAAATCGCTCAACTTAGATATGAATATTTTGAGGCAGGTTAAGTTGCACTTTCAGGCTGTTTTTTAGTATCTTATGAGGATGCCGGAGTGGCGGAATTGGTAGACGCAAGGGACTTAAAATCCCTCGGGTCTCTGACCTGTACGAGTTCGAGTCTCGTCTCCGGCACTTAAGGAATTTATGAAAACAACTATCAAAAAAGCTATACTCCCTGCTGCAGGTCTCGGTACGAGATTTCTGCCTGCCACCAAGGCATCGCCAAAAGAAATGATGCCCATAGTCGATAAACCATTGATCCAGTATGCAGTGGAGGAGTCTTTATCATGCGGCATAGAGGATTTTATTATCATTACAGGCAAATACAAAAGGGCCATCGAAGACCATTTTGACACTGCATACAGGCTGGAAGAGAAACTGAGGGCATCCGGTAAAGAAACGATACTAAAAGAACTCAATAAGTTAAATAACATCAATCTCGCATACATACGGCAGAGGGCTCCTCTTGGACTCGGTCATGCAATACTGTGCGCCAGGCCTTTTGTTAAGGACGAACCTTTTGCGGTTATTTTAAGCGATGATGTTATAGATCCAGAATACCCTCTATTAAAAGAAATGATTAAGGTCTATGAAAAGAAGAAATGTCCAGTGATTGCGCTGGAGGAGGTTCTGTGGTCTGAGGTTCACCGCTATGGTATTGTCAATGGCAAACAGGAAGGTGACGTATATGAAATTAAGGATATGATAGAAAAGCCTGCTCCTGACAAAGCCCCTTCAAATTTAGCTATAATAGGTAGGTATATACTGACGCCAGAAATATTCAAGATCCTTGAAAAGCAGAAGCCGGGGGCTGGAGGCGAGATACAACTGACTGATGCATTAAAAAGCCTTGTAAAAAAGACCCCTGTTTATGGCTATCTGATAAAAGGAAAGAGATACGATGCTGGCGATAAACTGGGGTATTTGCAGGCAACGGTTGACTTTGCCCTTAAGAATAAGGAATTATCAGAGGGCTTTAAGAAGTATCTGGTTGAAAAAGTCAAAGATTTACCATGAAAAATGTCTTAAAAGGCTTGTCTTATTATGAGGCAGAGACCTGCACAGGTCCTCTGATAGACATTTATGAGACCGCAGATGACCTCGTTTTTGAGGTCGATCTTCCGGGGATAGACCTGACCAATCTATCCATAATGGTCTATGAGGATTTGCTTATTATCGAAGGACTGATGACCGACACCGATGACGAATTGCAAAAGTATTTGTGCATGGAAAGAGGCACAAAGGAGTTCAGGCGTGTAATGAAGATACCCATCCATGTCAATACCGTGGCAGGAGATGCATTTTATAGCAATGGTGTTGTAACGGTAAAATTCCCGAAACTGAAGGGCAAATTGATAAAAATTAAAATAGAGAGAATAAGTAAGTGAGTGTTGGAGGAAATATAGATGGCAGAAGCGAATAAGAATACCGAAAAAGAGCAGATAGAGATTCCAGCTACATTGCCGGTGCTGCCTGCAAGGGATATTGTGGTTTTCCCTTACATGATACTCCCATTGTTCGTGGGCAGGGATGTATCGATAAAGGCAATCGACCACTCCCTCAATACAAACAGGATGATATTGCTGCTTACCCAGAAAGACCTGAATGTGGAAACGCCGACGCCTAATGACCTTTATTCCATGGGTACTGTATGCATGATCATGAGAATGCTGAAACTCCCGGATGGACGGGTGAAGATACTTGCACAGGGATTAAGCAAGGCAAGAGTGGTCAATTTCTCGCAGCAGGAACCATTCTTCATGGCTGAGATAGAAAAGATGGCAGAAGAGAAACCTGTAGAGATGACCCTTGAGAACGAGGCATTGATAAGGAATGTCAAGGAACAGATGGATAAGGCAGTATCTCTCGGAAGAACTATCCTGCCAGATGTGATGGTAGTCATAGAAAACATAGACGATCCCGGCAGGCTCGCAGACTTGATTGCATCCAACCTTGGCCTCAAAACAGAGCAGGCGCAGGAAATACTGGAGATGGCAGATCCCATCGAGAGATTAAAAAAGATAAGCGAAATACTGACCAGAGAGATACAGTTATTAACCATACAGCAGAAGATCCAGACAGAGGCACGGGGGGAAATAGACAAGACGCAGAGGGAATACTTCCTGCGCGAACAGCTTAAGGCAATACAGAGGGAACTTGGAGAGATAGACGAGCGCGCGGAAGAGATAAGGGAGTTTAAGAAAAAGATAGAAGAAGCAAAGATGCCAGAGAAGGTAATGAAAGAGGCGGAAAAGCAGTTGAAGCGGCTGGAGAAGATGCATCCTGACAGCGCTGAGGCTGGAACAATAAGGACATACCTCGAATGGCTTACGGAGCTGCCGTGGTCTAAAAGCACAAATGATCAGCTCGATATAAAGGTGGCTGAGAAGGTTTTGAATGAGGATCACTATGACCTCGAAAAGGTCAAAGAAAGAATACTCGAATATCTCGGTGTCAGAAAGCTCAAAGAGAAGATGAAGGGTCCAATTTTATGTTTTATCGGGCCTCCTGGCGTTGGAAAGACATCCCTCGGCCGTTCCATAGCCCGTTCACTCGGAAGAGAATTCGTCAGGATGTCCCTCGGGGGCGTTCGTGACGAAGCGGAAATCAGGGGACACAGAAGGACATATGTGGGCGCCCTCCCGGGAAGGATTATACAGGGAATAAAACAGGCAGGGACAAACAATCCCGTATTCATGCTTGATGAAATAGACAAGATCGGCATGGACTTCAGGGGAGACCCGTCTTCTGCACTTCTTGAAGTACTTGATCCAGAGCAGAACAATTCGTTCATGGACCATTATCTATCAGTTCCCTTTGACCTGTCCAATGTAATGTTCATAACAACAGGGAATCTTGCAGATACCATACCCGGGCCGTTAAGGGACAGGATGGAGATATTATATCTTTCAGGTTATACTGAAGAGGAAAAACTGGAGATAGCCAAAAAATACCTTATCCCAAAACAGCTTGAAGAACACGGCATAACATCTAAGATATTAAAGCTGAGCGACTCTGCCATCTCGCAGATAATATCGCACTACACGAGGGAGGCAGGAGTCAGAAACCTCGAGCGTGAGATAGCCAATCTCTGCAGGAAGGTAGCAAAGCGGGTTGCTGAGGGAAAGGCAAAAAAATTCAATATCACTGCAGGCAATGTCCAAAAATATCTCGGTGTGCCCAAGTATCTTCCTGAAGAGGAGATGAAAAATGACGAAGTTGGAGTCTCTACGGGTCTTGCATGGACAGAGGCTGGAGGAGATGTCATATATGTGGAAGCCACAACCATGAAGGGCAAGGGAAGTCTTACCCTCACAGGGCAGCTTGGAGATGTCATGAAGGAATCTGCACAGGCTGCATTGAGCTATGTGAGGTCACGTGCAAAGCAACTGAACATAAGAGAAGACGCATTCTCAAAGGTTGATCTGCATATACATGTTCCTGCAGGTGCTATTCCAAAAGACGGGCCATCTGCAGGCATAACAATGGCAACTGCCATAGCTTCGGTACTAACAGGGAAAACTGTTAGAAAAGATGTTGCCATGACAGGAGAAGTAACTCTGAGGGGCAGGGTTCTCCCCATAGGAGGACTAAAGGAAAAGACATTAGCTGCCAAAAGAATGGGGATAAAGACTGTCATAATACCTCACAGAAACAAAAAGGATCTTGAAGACCTTCCCAAGTATGTCAAGGAAGGCATGAACTTCATCCTCGCCGAAACAATGGATGATGTCTTGAAAACAGCCATCGGTGGAGATAAAAGGGGCACAAAGGTTAAGAAGGCAGAGGTTACTAAAGCTAAGGACATGGCAGCTTTACCGGCAAATAACAAGAATATTCGCAGCATAAAAGGCTTAAAGGTAAAGTCAGGCATAAAAAATGAAACTCCATCAAATAGGAGAGTTAGAGCTTCTAAGGGAAGTAAGAAAAAGGTTTAGCTCTTATTCTAAGATTAATGGCAGCAGCATTATGGTCGGCATCGGCGATGATGCTGCTGTAATAGCCCCTCAAGGGAAAATACTTGTCACGACAGATATGATGAACGAGGGGATTCATTTTGATTTGAGCTTTACTTCCACTTTCCATCTTGGCTTTAAATTGGTATCTGTCAATGTGAGTGATATTTTTGCCATGGGCGGCAAACCAAAGTATCTATTCCTGAATATATCAATGAAAAAAGATACTGACGAAGAAATTTTCTGGAAAATGTATGAAGGGATTTCCGGTGCAATGGATATTTATGGAGTGAGCTTAGTGGGTGGAGACTTGTGTGCAGCAGAAAACGACATGGTTCTTTCTGCTACAATAATTGGTGCAGGCGATAAGATTATCAAAAGGGGTGGGGCATCTGCAGGAGACAAAATTTATGTGACCGGCACCTTAGGCAATTCTGCATGCGGACTGGAAATATTGAAAAGGCTCTCAGACGAATCAAGGGAAGTAGTCAAAAATCTGGAATATCGGAGTAGTAGTCATAAAAATATTGGAGTATTGGAGTATTGGAGCAATGAGTTGAAAAATACAATTGATTGGGATATCGCAGAGCCGTTGCTCAGAAGGCATCTCATGCCTGTTGCGAGGGATTCTGCTGAAGTTGCAAATTATGCCTCGTCAATGATAGACATAAGCGATGGCCTGTTTATTGATCTGTGCAGGATATGCGATGAAAGCAATGTTGGTGCAAGGGTTTATCTTGATAAAATACCAATGTCTGATGAGATGAAGAAAACAGCAGAGATTATGAAATTAGACCCGATACACCTTGCAACATCAGGCGGTGAAGATTATGAGCTTTTATTTACAGCACCATCGTCAGATGTTAGAGTTCAGAGTTCAGAGTTAGAAGTTAATGTGACCTGTATAGGTGAAATCATAGGAAAGGACAGAGTTGTTATAGATAAATCAGGCAAGGAATTCGTTTTAAAGACAGAGGGGTATCAGCACTTTGGCACTTCGGGATAAATTAGCAGCAATTTTCAGTGTGGCGGATTCACCAAAAAAGATAGCAATATCCTTTGCAGTGGGCGTTTTTATAGGCATGTCGCCGATTCTTGGACTGCACACTGTGTTAGGAATTGCAGCCTCATGGATTTTCAGACTGAATAAGTTTGTGACCATTATTGGAGTTTATGTAACCAATCCATGGACTATTGTACCCATATACACATTTGCAACATGGTTTGGCGCCAAATTACTGGGTGTAAAGAAGATAATACCGTCCATTGATTGGAATAATATAAGTTTTAACTATCTCCTAAATGAGATGAGCCATCTTTTATTGCCCTTTGTCTTTGGAACCACCCTGCTCGGTCTTTTATCAGCAATAGCAGGCTATATCATAATCTATCAGACAGTGATGAGAAGCAGGCAAGAGTAAAACCTAAATTGAGCGATTCTATATTCAGTCCTGTCTGCGTGCAACGCACAGGCAGATCCGCCTTACAAAATCGCTCAATTTGGCTCTTCACGGAATATGGTGCAAGCAAGTAGGGGCAGGGCTTACCCCTGCCATTTTGAGGGCAACCGCAAGGGTTGCCCCTACTAAAGATAATACAGGGATGTTCATCACATAGGCATCTTTAGACCATATCCTTACCCTTTGCACTATAATCCGAGATGAGCCCTTAATTTAGCTATAAATAGTATTTCAGTGAGGAAACAAGGTTGACTAAGATTAACATTACAACCCTCGGCTGTCCGAAAAACATTGTAGATTCAGAACATCTGGCAAGAAGATTTGAATCAGAAGGCTTTGTCCATGCGGATGATGCAAACGATGCGGATATTCTTCTTGTAAACACATGCGGCTTTATAAGGGATGCAAAGGAAGAATCCATAGAGGAGATACTGAGGCTTGCCAGGGTAAAAGGCAAAAAGGCAAAGCTTGTCGTATTCGGCTGTCTCGCAAAAAGATACAGGGATGAGCTTATGAAGGAAATCCCTGAAATGGATGCAATCTTTGGAGTCGGAGAAGATAGCAGCATAATCGAATACTGTAAAGGTTTGGCAACAGGCAAGAGGCAAGAGGCTATAGGAGATATTAAAATACCTGTTGCCTATCGCCCATCGCCTATCGCCTCGTCATATGCTTATCTCAAAATCGCCGAGGGGTGCGATAAAAAATGCACCTTCTGCGTCATACCTTCCATTAGGGGAAGGTTTAGGAGCATTCCGCCTGAAAAAATATTGAAAGAAGCAGGGGAACATATCAAGAACGGCGTCAGAGAACTGATACTCGTGGCGCAGGACATCACGAAATATGGCAAGGATTTGGCTGGATACAATCTTGTTTCCCTATTAAAAGACCTCGCTTCGCTAACAGGCGACTTTCGCATCAGACTTCTGTATCTTTATCCAACAGAGATAACCGACGAATTACTGGAGCTTATAGCAAAAGAAGACAAAATACAGAAGTACCTCGATATACCCCTCCAGCACTCAGAGGATAAAATCTTGAGGTTGATGGGAAGGAGAGGAACCAGAAAGGAATATATTAAGCTGATAAGGAATATCAGGCGCACAATACCCGGAGTTGCCCTCAGAACCACATTTATAGTGGGATTCCCTGGCGAGACAGAAGAGGATTTCCAAGGGCTTGTGGATTTCATCGAAGAGATGAGATTTGACAGGCTCGGTGTATTCAAATATTCAAAAGAAGAAGGCACCCCCGCTTCAAAACTCAAAGGGCATGTGCCGGAGAAGGTGAAAGACAGAAGGCTTGATGAGATAATGAAAAGACAGGCGCTCATATCCCTTGAGAAGAACATGGAACTCATTGGCAGAAGATACGAGGCGATAATAGACGAGGTTGACGGTACTATTGCCATTGCGCGGCTTTATTCCCATGCCCCGGAGATAGATGGGGTCGTGATCATAGAGAAGCCAGAAGCCAGGAGCCAGAAGTCAGAATTACGGGTTGGAGATATTGTGACTGTCGAGATAGTGGATGCCTTTGACTACGATCTAAAGGGTGTTCTGTACCCGTAAGGGGACTCAGTCGTCTTACGGATTAGGGTTATGTATCCTGAGATTAATCTTGTGATATAATTAATACCGTTATGTCATACGACCTGTGCGAAAAATACAAAATCGGCAAGGCCCTCCTGCGGCAGGATATTTCATTCGATGAAAAGCTACAGGACGTGGTCAGTATTTTAACAAAATACCTCCGTGTAAAGAGATGTTCCATAATGATAATCAATCCTGACGACCTGACACTGGAAGTAAAGGCAGCCACAAACCAGAAAATAATAGGACTTAAGAGAAAACTCTGCGATGTCACCATCTCCACCCGTGCATTGATAGACGACAAGCCATTTTATTCCGATGAAAATAGACGCTCATTTTTCACACCATTGGACTCTTCGCAATATTCTTCAGAATTCTCGCTCAGTATCCCCATAAAGTATATGGACAAAAAGTTAGGCGTAATAAACCTCACGGATTCAGAAGATGGAAAGCCCTTTACAAAAAAACAAGAGGCTATAGCAATAGATATCGTGGAACATCTGGCACCCTACATCTATGCTGCACAAACAAAGGATTTGCTGGAAAAAAAGGTAAAAAAACTCGAAGAAACAAACAAACGGCTTATGGAACTGGATGAACTAAGGACAAACCTTACGAGTTTTATCGTACATGACCTCAAAGGCCCGATTACCACGATCATGGCTAACCTGGACATGTTGAATTATGAGCCTCTCACGCCGCAACAGTTCGAGTATGTCAATCTTGCTACTGAAGATGTGTATAAATTGCAGAACATGGTCATGAACATCCTCGATACACTGAAACTCGAAGAAGGGAAAATAATGATATACAGGGAGGAAACAGACATTTACACCCTGGCCAAAAGGGAGATAGCATCCTTTAAAAATGTGCTTTCACGCAGGAATATCGAGCTTGTATTTGAAGGGAGTTCCCACATCTGTTATATCGATGAAAACCTCATAGGCAGGACAATAACAAACCTCTTACGAAATGCCATAGAACATTCTCCTGATGGAGGGAAGATCAGACTGAACATCCAATACAATGACAGCCAAAAAGAGATAATGGTCAGCATAGCTGATCAAGGCAAGGGCGTTTCTGATGAGCTTAAAGAGAGAATATTTGACAAATTTTTTCAGGTGGAAGGGGAGACCAGACAGAGAAAGACAGGTACAGGGCTTGGATTGACATTCTGTAAGCTCGTGGTGAATGCACACGGTGGAGATATATGGGTCGAAGATTCCGAAGACCGTGGAGCGAGGTTTGTTTTTACATTGCCTGAGACTCTAAAGGAGGAAATACACTGATGGCAATCCCCATGGAATATCTTCATATAAACTGTCTTGTTGTTGACGATGAAGCGTCCATGCGCAAGACAATAAGCAACATGCTAACAAAGATGGGATTTAAAAGCATTATCATTGCTGTTGATGGTAAAGATGCCTTTGCTATCATTCAAACATCAAAGATAGACCTCGTTATCTGCGACATTAACATGCCTGAAATGACAGGGCTTGAACTATTTAAAACCGTAAGGGAAAATAAAAAATACAGCGACATAATTTTCATATTCCTCACAGCAGAAGTAAGAAGACATACAGTGGCAAGGGCAGCAGAAGAAGGAGGAGCAGGGTATATCATAAAGCCTTTTGTCATGGCCACGCTTGAAGATAAAATAGCAGCGGCATTAAGCAAAAAATTCAAGCCATCTTCCATCGAGATGCACCTGAAAAACTTCCAGCAATATCTGGAGGGCAGGGACTTGCAGTCGGCAGAGGATGAACTTAAAAAGGCATTAGAAATAGCGCCGGAGTCTCCAACAATCATTTACAACTTTGGCCAGTTGTACCTTGCAAAAGGAGAAACGGACAAGGCAATCGAATCCTTTAAAAATGCAATCGCTAAAAAGCCACTCTTTGTAAAGGCATATGATGCTATCGGTAAGATATATGAAGACATGGGGGATGTGCAGTCTGCAATCAAGTATTATGAGGCTGCCCACGATATAAGTTCTTCAAACACCGACAGGCTTATTACGTTGAGCAAGCTTTACAACAAGGTGGGAGAGACAGATAGGGCAGAGAATATATTGAAGAACGCGGTATCAGATGTCAGGCAGGATGTTTCTACATCCGGGCATTTGATGGGAGAGTTGTATCTGGCAAAAAATGAAAACGACAAGGCACTGGAGATACTTGTTAAGGCATATAAAAAGAATCCTTCGGATACGTCGATAATGCAGAGTCTTGCAGAGGCATACAGAAAAGTGGGGCAGCCTGAACAGGCAATAGAGATATATAATGGAATCCTTAAAATAAATCCCAATAATGCTCATGCATATTACAGTATGGGCAAGACCTTCCTCGAGATGAGTGTCAAGGACAAGGCAATTGATGCCATTAAAAAGGCATGGGAACTGAACCCATTCTCAAAGGAGATAACAGCAGACCTCAAGGCCCTTGCTGAAAAGGATAAATTTGATATTTAAGGCGATAATACTGGGTATAGTAGAGGGTATTACCGAATTTCTACCCGTGTCTTCGACAGGCCATCTGATCCTTGCAGGGGATATGCTTGATTTTACCGGTGATAAGGCAAAGACCTTTGAGGTATTCATACAGCTCGGCGCTATCCTCGCTGTGGTATGGATGTATCGTGAGCGGGTATCATCGTCTATAAAAGGGATTGGCACAAGTAGGACGAACAAATTTTTATTAAACCTTTTAATAGCATTTCTGCCTGCTGCATTTTTGGGGCTTCTGACACACTCCCTTATAAAGCATTACCTGTTTAATCCTCTGACCGTTGCCTTCGCACTTATATCCGGAGGTATTGCTATGCTTATCATCGAAAGGATTGTTAGAAACCCTGTTGTCATGGATGTGGATGAAATCTCTCTTAAACGGGCATTGGGCATAGGTCTGGCACAGACATTGTCTCTTTTTCCGGGTGTCTCAAGGGCAGGAGCAACAATAATGGGCGCCATGTGCTTTGGTCTTGAGCGGAAAGCGGCCACCGAGTTTTCCTTCTTTCTGGCAATACCGACCATGTTTGCCGCAACATCGTACGATCTATTAAAAAGCATTCATAATCTAAACTTAAGCGATATGCCTGTTTTTGCGACAGGCTTTTTTATCTCCTTCTTCTCTGCACTGCTTGTTATAAAGGCGTTTTTGGGATTCGTTACAAGGCATACCTTCAACTCCTTTGCAATATACCGTATTATCTTCGGCACGGTTATACTTTTTTACTATCTGTAGGGAAAATGATAAAATCAGACATGCAGAAAGAGATTGACATCGTTTCCACTAACAGAAGCCGGCGATTTCAGGAGATAGCAGGCGTCATTGCAATACTCGGAGGCTTATACCTCGCCCTCTCCCTTTTTACGTACTACAAATGGGACAGGTCACTGCTCACATTCTCAAATACACCTCCAAAGAATTACGGCGGCATTGTTGGTGCATACCTCTCAGATACCATATTTTCTACCATAGGCTTTGCAGGTCTTTTAATACCTGCCTTTCTAATAATTTATGGGATCAGGAAGATCATGGGAAAAGAAAGAAACAGGATTCATGTGCTTGGCGCATTTCTTCTCCTGCCTTCCTTATCGATGCTATTACACCTTTTATCTGAAACCGCGGCACTGAAAATCGATCCTCCGGGCGGACTCATAGGCCTTTTTCTATCAGGCATCTTTGAAGGCCTGCTTTCGAGCATCGGTGCATATATACTGAGCATCGCCATCATTATTGTTTCCATAATCCTCATGAGTCCTGTCTCACTGTTTTCGTATTTTATTGAAAGAAAAAAGCAGAAAAGCATTAAGGAAGAACCCATTCAAGAAGATTATGACTCAGGAATTATAATCAGCGAGCCCAAAAATAAGGAAGCATTCATTAAAGTAGCTCCGTTACAAAAACCGGCTAAAGAAAAACCCTTACGGGAAAACACCAGTGGCTACAAACTCCCCCTCCTTGATTTTTTGAAGGATGCCGAAGGCATATCAGGGCCGACAAAGGAAGAGCTCAATGCAGCAGCATCGGGCCTTGAAAAGAAACTCTCTGACTTCGGTGTCAATGGCAAGATAAAGCAGGCCCATCCAGGCCCTGTAGTAACAATGTATGAATTCGAACCTGCTGCAGGAGTAAAGATAAACAGGATAGTCTCTTTATCAGATGACCTTGCCCTCGCCCTCCGTGCACCGAGCATTAGGGTATATCCTATTGCAGGAAAGGCGACCATAGGCATAGAAGTTCCGAATAATGAGCGAGCAGCAGTCTCCCTCAAAGAGATAATTTCATCAGAAATTTTTCAGAGAAGTCCTTCCCTTCTTACACTCGCTCTCGGAAAAGACATATTCGGAAATCCGGTGATTACAGACCTTGCAAGGATGCCGCATCTATTAGTAGCAGGTGCAACAGGCTCAGGCAAAAGCGTTTCCATAAATGCAATGATAATGAGCCTTCTTTATAAGGCCACGCCGGATGAGGTCAGGATGTTGATGGTCGACCCTAAACTCCTCGAATTGTCGGCGTACAATGATATTCCGCACCTCATGTCACCAGTAATAACAAGTCCGAAAGAAGCTTCTGATGCATTGAAGAAGGTTGTCTTTGAGATGGAGAGGAGATACAGACTCCTTGCTGAAAAGGGTGCGAGGAATATAGAAAATTACAACAGGCAGGCATCTCAATCAGAAAGGCTTCCATATATCGTGGTATTTATAGATGAGCTCGCTGACCTCATGTTAACAGCGCCGGGTGATGTTGAAAATGCCATTGCAAGGCTCGCTCAGATGGCAAGGGCATCGGGAATCCATCTCATCCTCGCTACACAGAGGCCATCGGTTGATGTCATAACAGGACTCATTAAGGCAAACTTCCCTGCAAGGATATCCTTTCAGGTGACATCAAAGGTTGATTCAAGGACAATACTCGATGCGCAGGGCGCAGAACAGCTCCTCGGAAAGGGAGATATGCTTTTCATGGTGCCTGGCGTTAAAATCATGAGAATTCACGGCGCTTATGTAAGCGACATTGAGGTTAAGTCAGTAACAGAATTTGTAAAAGCACAGGGAACACCTGACTACTCATCCTTTGAGAATATTATTGTCGCAGATGAACAGGAAAAGGGAATAGACATCTCAGGAGAAAGGGACGAGATGTATCAAAGGGTAATAGAATTTGCAGAGTCTGTTGGGGAGGTTTCCATATCCTCGATACAGAGAAGATTCAAGATCGGCTACAACAGGGCAGCAAGGATGATGGAACTCCTTGAGGAAGACGGTCTCGTGGGTCCGCCAAAGGGCGCAGGAAAGCCGAGAGATTTCTTAGGAAGAAGATAGTGAAAACAGGCAAAGGGTACAAGGCAAGAGGCAGTAGGTGCAAGCCCTTAACAATATTTTTATTTTATTTCTTTACCTTTAGTCTTTTACCTTTAGCCTTTTGCCTTGCCGATGATGAAGTCACAAGAATCCAGAAGGCGTATGAAAACATAAAAGACATCAAGGGGAGTTTTATTCAGAAAAGCTACATAAAAGACCTGAACAGAACAGATACTTATAAAGGCCAATTTTTCATAAAGTCTCCAAAGATGAGATGGGAATACAAGGCAGACAAGCCGCAGATTGTGTATATCACAGGCGATGATATAATAATTTACCAAAAAAAAGAAAAACAGGCATTCAAGGCCAGATTTGACCGGGCAACATACGGACAGGCTCCAATAGCCCTTTTGGGAGGGTTCGGGAATATAAAAAACGAATTCGATGTTTCGATAAAGTCGGAACAGAAACTTCTATTGAAGCCCAAAAAAACTATGGGCAATATAGTTTCTGTGGAGATAACCACATCCAGCGAGGAATTCCCGATAGAATCTCTCACCATCATTGATACTTTATCCAATAGGATCGATATTTATCTGAAGGATGTAAAAATCAATACCGAACTGAAGGATAGGCTCTTTGAATTCTCCCCTCCTGAAGGGGTAAATATTTTGCAGCAGTAAAATGACCATCCTCAAAAAAATAGCAATAACAATAGGAGATCCAGCAGGCATAGGCCCTGAGATAGTATTGAAAGCGATCATGTCGCATGAAATTGAAGGAATATGCGAACCTATTATTATCGGGGACATTGCTGTTGTTGAGGAAGCAGTTGAGAAACTGAACATGCCGGTAGACCTGAATAACCTCAAAATAATAAATACCGGTGAAATCAAAGACAGAAATTTTTATAGATGCAAACCCTCTGCCGAAGGCGGCAGGGCGTGCGTAAGCTATATCAAAAAAGCTGTTGAGCTTGCATTAAATAAAGAAGTTTATGCAATTGTGACTGCACCTATTTCAAAAGAGTCTCTGAAAATGGCCGGTTTTAAATGTCCCGGGCATACAGAAATGCTTGCAGAGTTAACCAGCACGAAAGACTATGCCATGATGTTTTACAGCGATAACTTGAAACTAATCCTCGTAACAATCCATACAGCATTAAGGAATGTTCCTGATTTAATAAAAAAAGAAAAAGTCCTGAAAACTATCACACTCGCTAAAAAATCATGCGATATGATGGGCATAGAAAATCCCAGAATTGCAGTTGCAGGATTGAATCCTCATGCTGGAGAGGCAGGTATATTCGGAGACGAAGAAATAAAAGAAATTATTCCGGCTGTTAATGAAGCACGGACATCAGGCATTTCTGTCTCTGGCCCGTATCCGGCAGACACCCTGTTCCACAAGGCGTATAATGGTGAATTTGATATAATTGTATGCATGTATCATGATCAGGGCTTGATACCTCTTAAAATGATAGCCTTTGACAAAGCCGTTAATGTTACAATTGGTCTGCCAATAATAAGGACATCCCCTGACCACGGCACAGCATATGATATAGCATGGAAAGGGATTGCCAATCCGTCGAGCATGATAGAGGCAATAAAACTGGCAATAAGGCTCAGGAGGTAAAATATGCTATTCGAACAATACAATTTAGCAGGGATAGAGCTTAAAAACCGTATCGTCCGCTCTGCAACATATGAAAAGAGGGCAGATGTGGACGGCTTTATTACAGATGCCCTCATCGAATTCTATAAGGAACTTGCAAAAGGCGGCGTGGGGCTTATAATTACAGGCAATGCACTTGTGCATATCTCAGGCCGTTCTGTGCCGCAGATGATATGTATACATAACGATTATTACATAGACAAATTAAAACGCCTGACAGAGGCCGTCCATAAACTTGGCGGCAAAATAGTAATCCAGCTTGTTCATGGAGGCAGACAGTGTTTTCCTGCTCTGCTCGGAGGTCTGCAGCCAATTGCACCATCCGAAGTTTATGACCCATCAACGAAAATTACGCCGAGAGAAATGGCCAATGAAGAGATATGGGAAATAATCGAGGCATTCGGGGATGCTGCGAGAAGGGCGATGTATGCAGGGTTTGACGGAGTACAGATACATGGTGCCCATGGGTATCTCATCAGTGAATTCCTTTCACCCCACACAAACAGGAGGGACGACTACTGGGGAGGAGATGAGGAGAGAAGATTCCATTTCCTCGAAGAAGTCTATAAAGCAATGAGAAAAGAGGTGGGAGACAATTATCCCATACTGATAAAAATGAATGCGGATGATTTTATTGAGGGAGGATTGATTCCTGAAGAAAGCCTCCGCATCGCAAAAGGGCTTGAGGAGATGGGTATAGATGCCATTGAAATAAGCGGCGGCATGTATGAGTCGGCACCAAAAACAGCACAACCAAATATACTTAACACCGAACAGGAGGCTTACTTTAGAGAGAATTCAAGACTGTTCAAAAAAGAACTGAATATACCTATAATCCTTGTAGGTGGAATCCGCTCAAAGTCCGTGGCTGAAGATATCCTACAAAAAGGCGATGCAGATCTCATATCCATATCCAGACCACTTATAAGAGAGCCTGACCTGCCGAATAAATTCAAGGAAGGCAAAGAAAAGGCAGACTGCATATCATGCAATGGCTGTATGAGATTTCAAAAGCTAAATGTTGTGAAATGCACGCAGATTAATAAATAGCCTATTGCCTATCGCCTGCCGCCTGTTTTATCATATCTGTTATGCTTTCGCCAGAAAAACAGTTCGAGATAATAAAAAGAGGTGCTGTCGAGATCCTTCTCGAAAAGGAACTTCTTTACAAACTTGAGAAATCCTTCAAGGAAAATCGACCTTTAAAGATCAAGGCAGGTTTTGATCCAACAGCCCCTGACATCCACTTAGGACATACAGTGCTTCTCGAAAAGATGCGGCAGTTTCAGGAATTGGGACATGAGGTTATCTTCCTCATCGGTGATTTCACAGGCATGATTGGCGACCCCACAGGCAAATCAGAAACAAGAAAACCTTTAACAAGGGAAGAAGTGCTTAAAAACGCAGAAACATACAAAGAGCAGATATTTAAAATCCTCGCTCCAGAAAAAACAATAATAAAATTCAACAGCGAGTGGCTTATGAACCTGACTGCTATGGATATAATCAGGCTTCAGGCAAAACAAACCGTCGCAAGAATGCTCGAACGTGAAGACTTTAAACAAAGGTTTGCAAGCCATAGCTCGATAGGCATGCACGAGTTTATGTATCCGCTGTTTCAGGGCTACGACTCTGTTGTGCTCAATATAGATGTAGAACTTGGAGGCACAGACCAGAGATTCAATCTCCTGATGGGAAGGGAGTTGCAACAGGAATATGGTCAGGAGCCGCAATCTCTGGTTATAATGCCATTACTTGAAGGGCTTGATGGCGTAAAAAAGATGTCAAAAAGCCTCGGCAATTATATCGGTATTTCTGAGCCGCCAAAAGATATGTACGGCAAGCTGATGTCCATTAGCGATGAGTTGATGATCAAATATTATGAATTGTTGAGCCATATCAGCATAAAAGAATTCAATGACCTTAAGGAAGGGTTAAAGTCAGGGAATATTCATCCTAAAAAGGCAAAGGAAAATCTTGCAATGGAAATCGTGGAGAGATATTGGGGTAAAGAAGCGGCAATACATGCAAAGAAAGAATTCGACCATATCTTTAAAGAAAAGGGCGTTCCTGATGAAATACCTGTATTTGAGCTTCAATGGGATGAGGAGGAGATGTGGCTTCCAAAGATCATGAAGCTGTCAGGAATCACGCCGAGCACAGGCGAAGCAATGAGGTTGATCAAACAAGGGGCGGTAAGTGTTGATGAACAGAAAATCACCGACCATCAAAAGGGCTTCAAAAGGGGAAATTACCTGATCAAGGCAGGCAAAAGGAAGTTCGTTAAGGTTGTTGCAAAATAGGCTTTCTGCTTTTTAGACAGATGCAGCCGGCGCCTTACCCGTTAATTCATCCATCAATGCCTTTACGGAAACTATCCTATCAATCCTCGATGCATTTGTCCCAACGGTATAAAGCGGTTCTTCCTTGTCACGGTTATAACCGGCTGAACTCAGAAGGCCATTGCAGATACAGAAATGGTGTTCATTGCTTTCCTTTGCGGGACAGATAGTAAACTTGTCTTCTTTATCCTTGAGAAGCACATAGCCTTTGTCACATTTTGGAGGTCTCAGCCTTTTAAGTGCAGAAACATACATGGGAGATTGCTTTATCACTCTGAACGGGAGTCCGCACGGCGAACCTGGGTCGTGTGCAACTACAATATCCTCCTCCTTTGCCGCAATCACAGCCTGCTTATATTCACCCGATGCACTGCTTTCCTCTGTAGCGAGAAATCTGGTGCCCATCTGAACGCCGTCAGCCCCCATTTTTATAAATTTTACTATATCATCATGCGTGTAAATCCCTCCGGCAACTATGACTGGAAAATCTCCGTATTTCTTTGCCATGTCTTTAACCGGAGGCAAAAGGTTTTCGAGCTTGTTGGATTCTATATCTATCTGGTCAATTTTAAATCCAAGATGTCCTCCGGCAAGGGGTCCTTCGAGCACTACTGCATCAGGCATGTAGCCCAATCTCTCCCATTTTTTGCATATTATCTCGAGCGCCCTTGCAGAAGATACTATAGGTATAAGGGCGGTATCTTTGGGCGGATGAATAGCAGGAAGAGTGAGCGGCAGACCAGCGCCAGAAATAATAGCATCGGCTCCGGCATCGAGTGCTCCCTTGACCGAATCATTGTAATCCCTTACCAGGGCACCCATTATATTGATGCCGGCAAAACCGCCTTCTGCCTTTGCGAGGGAAACCTCCTCATATGCAGCCTCATATGAATTGTATTTTTTGCCGGTTCTCTTTGAAACAAGCCTGTCAAGGCAGGCACTCGAAACAATACCGAGACCGCCCTCTTTTGCAACAGCGCTCGCAAGTGGGTATAATGATACCCCAACTCCCATCCCGCCTTGAATGATGGGCACCTGTATTCTTTTGCCTTTAATTACAAGCTCTGGCAATGCAGACTCAAAACACACCATTATAACCCCCTGAAAAAGTTGTGAGACAAAAACGATTGACAGAAAAGCCGGTTAAATAGGAGGGTCTGCACCGTTTTTAACTCTTATTTATAATCGCTTACCGAGAGGGATTTTATCAAGAGGAAGCTATTGTAAGCTTTCAGTGATGTCCCCCCTCGGAGTGTCCACCGGCGATTATATAGATGGCCTCAGAAATGCCTTTATTCTCCAAAAAGCAAGCATGCTCTCCTGTGATATGAAGGGCAGAGCCTTCCTTCAAAGTTCCTGTATAGTGTCCCGTTACTGTGATATCGCCCTTCATCGCAAGAACAATTTCCTCATGTCCCTCTCCGGGCTTTATCACCCTTCCTTTTTCTGCAGGCTTTAAAATCCCATATATCATATAACAGGCATGACTTCCGGTCTCTTTAAAGCCAAGGATATGCTCTCCGCTTTCAGATATTAGTGCTTTGTTTTTCAGGTCAAAAATTTCCATTTTTTGGTCTGTCTTCTGTCCTTATGTCCTATACTCCGCATTTATCTTTACATAATCCTCTGTCAAATCGCATGTAAGCACCTTTGCTGCGCCTTTACGAAGATGAAGGTCTACAACTATGTTAATTTCTTTATTTTTCAGTTTCTCATTCGCCTCTTTATCCCTGCCAGTTCCCATACCCTTACAGACTATCTTAAGCCCATTCAAAAATATATCGATCATTCCTTCTTTAATTGCAATCCCTGAGTATCCAAGCGCTGCCATTATCCGTCCCCAGTTTGCATCATTGCCGTATATTGCGGTCTTCACAAGCAAAGAATTTGCAATGGCAAAGGCACCTTTTTCAGCATCTCTTTCATTCTTTGCGTTTTTCACCTCTATTTCCACAAGCTTTGTTGCACCCTCTCCGTCCTTTACGATCATCTTGCTCAGTTCATATGTCATATCGGAAACCGCATCTGAAAATCTATTGAATTCCTTTGAATTCTTCTTGATTAAGGCATTGCCGGCCAGGCCGTTTGCCATAATCAGAACCGTATCATTTGTTGACATGTCGCCGTCAATAGTTATGCGGTTGAACGACTTCTGCACTGCATTTTTTAAAGCCTTATCAAGGGCTGATTTATCTATATTGGCATCGGTCACGATAAAACAAAGCATTGTCGCCATGTTCGGGCATATCATGCCTGCACCCTTACATACGCCTGAAATGGTAATTGCCTTGCCGTCAATCTTCATCACTTTACTTATTGCCTTTGGGAATGTATCAGTCGTCATAATGGCAGCAGCCACATCATTGATTGTTCTCCTTCCGAGATTATCTGCAAGCTCGGTGATCTTAGAGCGGATACGTTCCATAGGCATGGGCATGCCTATAACGCCTGTTGAGCAGACATAGACCCTGTCTGTCTTTATGCCAAGTGTTTTAGCGGTCATTTCTGCTATCTCTACAGCATCCTTCATTCCCTGTTTGCCGGTGCATGCATTGGCATTGCCGCTGTTTACGATAATGGCCTGCCCTCTGCCTGATTCAATCCACTTCATATTGAGTTTCACAGGCGCAGCCTTAACATTGTTTTTTGTGAACATGCCTGAAATAACAGCCTCTCTCTCAGAAAATATAAGGGCGAGGTCTTTCCTGCCGGGCTTCTTGATAGCCGCCTCAACAGCAGAAAAAAGAAAACCTTTGGGAGTATTCATAATCACTTCCTATATGTTTAAGAATTATCTAAGTTGAGCGATTTTGTAAGGCAGGCACTGCCTGTGCGTTGCACGCAGACAGGCCTGAATATAGAATCGCTCAATTTAGGAATTAGTTTTTATTATAGCATAAGATGCTCATGGCACTTGGTATGGACATATTTGCCAGTCAAATGAGATTTAAGGAACATAGTAATTATTCCTGCGGCTTTAAGCAAGTCCTCTATAAGCACAACAGAACCCTGATTTGCCGATAGAAAGCCGTCATTGCGAGCGAAGCGAAGCAATCTCGCCTTTTTGCAATGAGATTGCCACGCACCCTTCGGGTGCTCGCAATGACTGATAGAATAAAGGTTTTCAAGTTCTATCGGCAAAATAGAT
>CALGPO010000045.1 GCA_937960465.1 uncultured bacterium | reverse complement strand
TCGTTGATTATCTTGCTGAGCGTTGGTATGCCTATGGGGAGTTTCTTCATCATGGTATAGATATATTTTAGCACAGTTAAGGTTGGGTTCTGTAAGGAAACCAGTTGTAGAAAACAACCCTTGCGGTTGCCCTCAAAAAGGGTAGGGTTATACTGAACCCTATAGGGAGTGGACACTCTCAATTTGTAGAGAATAATCTCTTCAAAATCAGAAGACTACTGGGAGAATAAAAACTACAAAGGGCCCCTTTAGATGAAGAAACAGCAGTGTTAGCACTGTAGTTCAGTTCATGCTATAAAGGGTTAAGATAGTAGGCAAATTTTTTTAGGAGGAGTGATAGTGACAATACACCTTTTGCTGAATTGTTCAAAATAATTTGAAGTCCAAAATCATGTGAGATAGTTAGTCAATATAAATAAGGTGAGAGGCGACAACAGGAAACTTTTATTTCTCTGTCTCCAGTGACTTTAACTCCGCAGTAACCTTTCCGATGGGCACTTCGGTTTCTACCTTGAGCGGTATTTTCATATCGTCATCCGAGAGCCAGACAGATATATCCCCTTTGTTCTCAAACAGTCCCTCTGATTTAAGTCTGGGCTTTACCACCACTGCATCCAGTTCTTTTTCATCGGACATTACCACTTTGTCTTTTCTCAGCACTTCGACTTCAGCCTTATAAAATTTATTGCTGTCGAAGATATTTATATATACGGTTTCACCAACATTAAGCTTTTGCATCCGCAAATAATAAAAGCCGGACATTACATCCCACAAATTTTCATCATTGATAGTATGCTCATCCTTTGTTCCTTTAATGTGGTTTATGTGTGTAACCTTTTTGCTTGTTATATCGAAGAATGTTTCCTTGTTTCCCCTTTTCCTTCCCTCGCGCTGCTTGATCTTAAAAAAAGACGTTACTCCATTTGTTATATGGCTTTCTGCATAGTCTTCAACCTTATAAAATGCAGAGATTAACGGTGCAGAATGAACCTGCGATGTTATTTTCACATTGCCGTTGTCATTCACAGCCTCAAGAACTGCCTTTCCAACGTATATTCCGAGCCAGTAAATGTCGAAATAGAGTTTTTCCCTTGCGAATTTTAGTATCTGAATTGTATCCCGAGTCTTAGGTAGCTCTATTGGCTTTTCGCTTGCAGGCAGACTCGCTGTCTGTTGTATTTCATTCTTATTGTTTTGAACCTGTGCATTATCTATGGGAGGATTTTCCTGTGGCTGTTCTGTTTCGATTGTATTTTCTTCTGTCGCCTGCGATGTTTCTTCTTTTTGGAGGATGTTGTCAGGCTGAACAAGAGGCAGTTCTTTAATTAATTTGCTCAAGTTAGGTTTTTTAGGGGACTCTGATACGATTTTTGCATGGAATGGTTTTGCAGCAAACAATTCTTCAAAATTAAATAAATTTATGCCTGAGATGCCCACAATGACGACAATATGCAGCAATAAAGAGAGAACAACTGCAATTATTAATGAGAGTGCCCCTTTTTTGATTACTCCCATAAACTATTATACCTGAAAACAAGAAGCCCCCAGAATATATTTCTGGGGGACTGTCGGTAACTGTTAGAGGCAAAAATATTTAGAACAATCCCTTAACCTTTCCTGTATCAGTATCCACATCAACCCTTCTGTATGCAGGGTCTGATGCTGTTCCAGGCATCAGCTTTATAGCTCCCGCTACGGGAACGACAAAGCCTGCGCCTTTGAAGGTGAGGATGTCCCTGATAAAGAGTTTCCACCCTTTTGGAACTCCTTTGAGGTTAGGATTGTCCGAAAGGCTAAGATGTGTCTTCACCATGCATGTGCCGAGCTTTGCAATCTCTGGGTCTGCTTCCATCTTTTTCGCCTTGTTAAGGGCTTCAGGAGAATACTCGACGCCGTCAGCTCCATATACCTGTTCTGCTATCAATTCGATCCTTGTCCTGAGCGGGGTGCTGATCTCATAGAGGAACTTGAAATCATTTGGCTCGTTGCATGCATCAACTACAGCATCAGCAAGCTCTAATGCGCCTTCTCCGCCGTATTGCCAGTGTTTTGAGAGGGCAACCCTTGCACCTGCTGCCTCTGCAATCCGCCTTACAGCCTTTATCTCGTTGTCAGTGTCAGTATAGAATGCGTTTATGCAGACAACAGGATTGATTCCTGCCTTCTTGATCACATTTATCATATGCACAAGGTTTTCGCAGCCTTTTTCAACCCATCCCACATTCTCGGATTTATATTCTTCCGGCAATGGCCTTCCGGGTACAGGAATCGGAGCGCCTCCATGGCATTTTAATGCCCTGATTGTTGCAACAAGGACTGCTGCATTAGGCTTGAGTCCGGAGAATCTGCATTTGAGGTTCCAGAACTTTTCAAACCCTATGTCAGCAGCAAATCCTGATTCGGTTACATGATAGTCACCGAGTTTAAGTCCGACCCTGTCTGCTATAATTGATGACTGACCTATGGCTATATTGGCAAATGGGCCGGCATGTACCAAAACTGGTTGTCCTTCTATTGTCTGCATGAGATTAGGATTCAATGCCTCGACCATCCATGCTGTCATTGCGCCTGCCACATCGAGATCAGAGGTTGTGATGGGATTTCCGCTTTTGTCGTAGGCAACTACTATCCTTCCCATTCTCTCTCTCATGTCCTTGAGGTCTTTTGCCACAGCAAGGATTGCCATAACTTCCGAGGAAACCGCAATAGCAAAGCCTGACCTCATCATAAATCCGTCATCCTTGCCGCCTATGCCGATAATGATGTCTCTGAGAGCCTGCGCGCAGAAGTCCATGATCCATTTCATCTCTACATTGCGCGGATCAATATTGAGCCTTCTCAAACCCCTCTTTGCCAACTGCTCGTCATTGTAGTTAAATTCATGCTGCATGCGGGAGGTGAGGGCGACCATGGCCAGATTATGCGCATTCATGATGGCGTTTATGTCGCCTGTGAGTCCCAATGAAAAGGGTGTAAGCGGAATGCACTGGGAAAGTCCACCGCCTGCTGCTGATCCTTTGATATTCATTGTTGGGCCGCCAGAAGGCTGGCGGATTGCAGCTACAACATTCTTGCCCCTCTTGCCGAGCCCCTGAGTCAGTCCCATCGTGGTTGTGGATTTTCCTTCGCCGAGGGGAGTAGGTGTAATGGCTGTAACATCGACATACTTGCCATCCGGTCTGTTCTTCAAGCGTTGCAGAACGCTCTTAAAGTCGATCTTTGCTACATAATGACCGTGCGGAAGGAGTTCATGTTTTTCCAGACCTAACAACTCCCCCAGTTCATAAACGGTCTTCATGTTTTTTTCTGCAGCCTCTGCAATTTCCCAGTCTGCGTGTTTTGTTGGATCAAGCGGCATAGAATACTCCTCCTTTTATTAGTAATTTACAAGCACATTTAAAAACTTATCGTTCATGCGCCTCAGATTTTTGCTCAATACAAAAGCTAATTTCTTCAAGATGACATTTGCAAGGACCATGTCTTCATTTTCTATTTTTTCAAATTCATCTTTTGAAAGCAGGAATAATGTTGTATCCTCAAGGGCAACTGCATTTGCCTCGTGGTGTCTTTTTTCGAGGATGGACAGTTCTCCGCAAAAATGACCTTTGCCGAGGACTGCAAGGGTCTGTTTCCAGCCGTCAGGCGTTGTTTTGGAAATCTCAAGTTTTCCGGAGTAAATGAGATATATGCCTTTTGTGTCTTCTTTTTCTCTGAATACGTAACTACCCTTTTTTATAGATAGCTCCTGCAGTTTTTCTGCGATCTTTTCAAGGTGTTTATCGTCTGTATCTTCAAACAATACCTGCTTCTTAAGGTCAATGATTGCTGCCATATGTTTCCTCCTTACTTTTCTATTCTCACGCTGCAGACCTTATATTCAGGGGTTTTTACATGTCTGTCAAGAGCACTGTCATTTGTTAATATATTAGCCGCTGCTTCCCTGTAATGCATCGGTATGAACACCACGCCCTCGGAAACCATTCGGGTAACCCTTGCTTTTATCTCGATGTTTCCGCGTCTGGACACGACTTTTACCATATCGCCGTCCTTAATATCAAGCCTTTCGCTGTCTGAGGGATTAATTTCCACATAAGGCTCACCTGCATGACTCTCTATGGGTTCTACCCTCCTCGTCATGGAGCCTGCATGGTACTGGAAGAGATTTCTGCCTGTAGTAAGGATAAAGGGATAATCTTTATCAGCAATCTCTGCAGGTGGAGTATACTGTGTCGGTGTGAAATGGACCTTGCCGCGTGGGAATCCACCTTTGTAAAGATATTCTGTGCCGGGATGGTCATTTGTCGGACACGGCCATTGAATGCCATGTTTTTCAATCCGATTGTATTTTATGCCGGCAAGGGCAGGCCAGAGTTTGCCGAACTCCTCAAGCACCTCTTCCGGAGAATTATAATCCATAGGATAACCGAGTCTTTTTGAAATCTCCATGATGGTGAATATATCATCCCTTGCTTCACCCGGAGGATTTACTGCCTTTCTTCCCCTCTGTACCTTTCGCTCTGTATTTGTAAAGGTTCCATCCTTTTCTGCAAAACATGCAGCAGGCAGCACTACATCTGCAAGCTCTGCTGTCTCTGTCATGAAGATGTCCTGAACAACAAGGAACTCAAGACTTTTTAATGCCTTTACTGTATGATGTATATTCGGGTCAGTAATTACAGGATTTTCTCCCATTATGTACATGGCCTTTAACCTGCCTTCAAGCGCAGCAGGAATCATCTCCGTTGCCTTTAATCCTGCATTTTGAGAAAGGGAAACGCCCCATGCCTTCTCAAATTTGTGTTTTATCTCTGGCAAATCCACTCTTTGATAGCCCGGATAAACATTCGGCAGACAGCCTGCATCTGAAGCCCCCTGAACATTATTCTGTCCCCTTAATGGACTGATGCCTGTAAATTCCCTACCGATGTTTCCGGTCAGAAGGGCAAGATTTGCTATTGCATTTACATTGTCAGTGCCACATGTATGCTGTGTGATGCCCATCGTGTAAAATATGCCTGCCCTTCGCGAGTTTCCATAAAGTCTTGCAGCTTTAATTATATCTTCTTTAGGAATACCTGTTATCTTTTCAACATATTCAGGGGTAAATTCTTCCACTGATTTTTTCCATTCCTCAAATCCTTCTACCTTCTCATCTATAAAATGCCTGTCATACATATCCTCTTTCAATATCACATGGGCAATCCCATTGATCAGTGCTACATCCGTGCCTGGCCTTAGATTTAAGAACAACTCTGCAAACCTCACCATCGGCACCTTTCTGGGGTCGGCAACTATTATCTTCGCACCCTTTCTGTAAGCCTTTATCATCCTGTTTGCGATTACAGGATGCGTTTCCTTTGTGTTGGAACCGATTATGAATATAACCTCCATACCTTCAATCTCTCTTATAGAATTGGTCATAGCCCCCGATCCGAATATTGTTGCCAGACTGGCAACTGTTGGGGCGTGTCAGAGACGGGCACAGTGGTCAACATTATTTGTGCCGATTGCAGCCCTCATTAATTTCTGAAATAAATAGTTCTCCTCATTTGTGCATCTGGCAGAAGATAGACCACCAATGGCGTCAGCGCCATATTTAGATTTTATGTCGTTCAATTTTTCGGCAATGTAGTCCAATGCTTTATCCCATGAGACTTCTTCAAATTGCCCGTTTCTTTTGATAAGCGGTTTTTTCAGGCGGTCAGAGCTGCTAATGAACTTGTAGCCAAACCTCCCTTTCACACACAGCCATCCCTCATTCCATGTATCTTCTCTCGATGTTACTCTTACAACCTCGTTCCTTCTTATATGAAGGGTAATATTACATCCGGTGCCGCAGTAAGGGCACACCGTATCAATCTCTTTAATGTCTTTCTGCCTGCCCTTGAATGCCCATAGTTTGCCGGTAAGAGCGCCCGTGGGGCATACGGCTACGCATTGACCGCAGAATTCACAGTCGAGGTCCTTTTCGTATGGCGTGCATATCTTTGATTTAAATCCCCTGTATCCAAAATCAATTGCGCCAACGCCCTGTACCTCGTCACATACCTTTACACATCTGCCGCAGAGGATGCATTTTTCGAGATCCCTTTCAATGAATGGATTTCCATCCCTCTTTGTATATATTCTTCTTTCCCCTGCAAATCTGTTTTCCCTGATTCCATAGAAGTATGCAAGCTCTTGAAGTGTGCAATCTCCTGCCCTCTCGCATACCATACAGTCGTTGGGATGGTCGGAGAGAATAAGCTCCAGAACAGTTTTTCTCAGATCCTCTATCTGCGGTGTTGATGTCGTTACCTCCATACCCTCGCTTACAGGCGTTGTGCATGAAGTTACAGGCCGCGGTATCCCCTTTATCTCTACTATACACAGCCTGCACCCTCCAAATGGAGTGAGTTTTGGATGATAGCATAGTGTTGGTATAGGGATATCCAGCATCTTTGCTGCATCCAAAACCGTTGTCCCTGTTGGAACTTCTATTGTCCTGCCGTCTATTGTTACCTTTGGCATTTTATATCTCCTCCAAATACTCCATTACTTCAATACCCTTATTCCCTTCCTACTGCCTTGAATTTACATACATCAAAACATGCCCCGCATTTTATACAGAGTTGTCGATTTATATGATGGGGCTTCTTTTTCTCACCTGTTATTGCGCCTGCAGGACATGCCCTCAGACATGCTCCACAGCCTTTACATAATTCTTCTATTATGTAATATGTAAGAAGGTCCCTGCACACCTTTGCAGGGCATTTCCCTTGCAAATGCGCCTCATATTCTTCTCTGAAGTATTTAATGGTACTTAGAACCGGATTCGGTGCAGTCTGACCGAGACCGCACAGGGAAGCAGCCTTTACATCGCTGCTCAATTTCTCTAAGAGTTCTATATCTCCTTCTTTTCCTTTTCCTTTGGTAATTCTGTCGAGCATTTCGAGAAGTCTCTTTGTGCCTATTCTGCATGGAACGCACTTGCCGCACGATTCAGCCTGAGTAAATGAGAGAAAATATTTGGCAACATTGACCATGCAGTCATCCTCGTCAAGGACTATCATTCCGCCTGAGCCTACGATAGAGCCAACTTTAGCCAGGGATTCGTAATCCACATTTATGTCGAGCATATCGGGTGTGATACACCCTCCTGATGGCCCGCCTATCTGGACAGCCTTCAGCGCCTTATCGCCTTGAATCCCACCGCCTATGTCATAGATTATTTCCCTCAGGGTTATTCCCATCGGGACCTCAATGAGGCCTGTATTTTTTACCTTTCCTGTTAGTGCAAAAACCTTTGTGCCCTTTGATTTTTCCGTGCCATAGGATGAATACCAGTCAGCACCTTTATTTATGATATACGGTATATTTGCAAGGGTTTCCATATTATTGATAACGGTTGGTTTTCCCCACAAGCCCTGATAAACAGGGAAGGGCGGCTTTGCCCTTGACATCCCGCGCTGTCCTTCGATGAACGCTATTAGAGCTGTCTCTTCGCCGCATACAAATGCACCTGCTCCAAGCTTTATCTTTATGTCAAAGCTGAAGCTGGAATCGAGTATGTTATTGCCGAGGAATTTCCGCTCTTTCGCTGCTTTGATAGCGAGCTTAAGCCTCTCAACAGCAAGCGGATATTCTGCTCTTATATATACATATCCCTTGCTTGCTCCGATTGCATATGCACCTATTACCATGCCTTCGATGACAGCATGGGGATTACCCTCTATAACAGCCCTGTCCATAAAATTGCATATAATATATTTCTGTTCTGATTGTACACCCCTGCATGCTTCCCATTTAACGCCTGTTGGAAAGCCTGCGCCGCCTCTGCCTCTTAGTCCAGATTTCTTTATCTCTGTTATTACATCCTCGGGGCTCATTGATTTAAAGACCTTTTCAGTTGCCTTATAACCACCAGCGGATATATAAGAGTCAATATTTTCAGGGTCGATATTCCCGCAGTCCGAAAGCACAACCTTTACCTGCTTTTTGTAGAAATTGTGGTAGTCATCCGCAACCAGCCAGTCTGCAACTGGGTTGCCGCCGACAATATGTTCATCCACAATCCTTTGAACCATCTCCGGTTTTATGTATTGATAGGTTGACTTACTGTTGTTGATTATCACATCGACAAGAACATCTTTAGCGCACAGGCCCCGGCAGCCGACCTTGTGCATAGAGCATCCCATCTGCAATTTAGCCTGAATATCCCGCTCTTTTAATGCCGAATCAAATGCTGCGAGCACCTCTGTGCCTCCTGCAGCAATGCCGCCTGTGCCCATACATACCTTTATTTCGAGGTTTATTTTAGATTCAAACATTGCCTTCCTGCCTTAATGTCTTAATCTCTTTTGTAAGCTTATCAGTTGTCATCTTCCCATAGACCTTTTTGTTGATTATCACAACAGGCGCAATGCTGCATGCACCAACACACTCCACCTGCTCAAGGGTGAATTTCTTATCATTGGTGGTATTATTCTCATCTGTAAGGTTTAGCTCCCTCTTTGCGCTGTTTATGAGTTTTTCCGCTCCTTTTACATGACATGCGGTTCCGCAGCAGGCGGCAATTATATTTTTGCCCCTCGGTTTGAGGTAAAACGGGGTGTAAAATGTGGCAACTCCAAAAAAGCGGCTCGCTGGAATATCAAGCTCTTTTGAGAAAAAATATACAGCATCTTCTGGTATGTAGCCAAAGGCGTCCTGCGTCTCCTGCAAAAGGGAGATGATATTGCCTTCTTTTTCTTTGAAATTATTTACGAGTGACTTTAGTGTATCTTCCACTGTTATTCCTAAGGTCATGTCACACTTTTTTACTATTTTGAATTGTCACATTCGTCTTTCTTCGCTTTTTACCATTGAATAGTATTTTGTAGGGGCTCATCTTGCCGTGCCCAAAGGGTTTAAATGTTTAAATTGTAGGG
>CALGPO010000044.1 GCA_937960465.1 uncultured bacterium | reverse complement strand
ACATAGGCTGATTACGGCTTAACGCTTTCCTTTTTTCATCCTAAACCTTTTGCTTTACTCCTTACAATCAAAGCACTCTGATGTCTACATTATCTCCTCATTTCACAAGCCCAAACAGCCTTGCAATGAATTCAAGGGAGTTCTGGTTTAAAATAACCATTACAGCAATTAGAATAATTGCCCATATTTTCAAGTCTTTTTTAACCTCTATCCTGACTATATCTATTTCCTTTCTGACTATATCTATTTCCTTGCGAAGGAGTTCTATGTCATATTTTGTTGCCAGTTCTTTTTTTAGATCTTCAGAGACCTCTGCCTTTAGTTCTGACCTGCCTTCTTTTATTGCTTCTTTTATAGAGACTTGCAGGGCCTCGGTTATGGCGGCCGCAGCCTCCCTGCCAAGCTTTTCTTCAAGCCTGTCATAAATTTCTATCGGTATCGCATACCCCATAAAATCAAAACCTTTTTAAACTATTTTTTTAATTCTACAAAAATTCCGTCTATCAATTCAACCCCAAACTGAGGAAATGTGTCAATTAATTAGAACCGTCCCTATTTTTCCTCGCGCATGAAATAACCTCATCCCCATTTTTCATCCTCATCAAAAAATCCCCATTTGCCCTATGCCTCCCGCGCAGTTCGGGACTATCAGGTGAGTACGTTCTTTAATCAGTGAGTTCTCTAAACGGGATTCGTCTGCTGCGGGAAGCTGGGAAGCCGTCATGTCAGATTTTATAGATTTCTCTTCGATGCCCTACTTTGTGAACGGTAACAACCTTATCATTATGATTGATTTCATAAATGACTCTCCAGTCGCCGACCCTGAGCTTGTACATTTCTGAGAGATTTCCTTCTAAGGGTTTGAAATTAACAGCTTCGATATTTTGAAGAAACCATTTGAGTTTGTCCAAAACCCTTTGAGCAACAGTTTTATCCAGCAAAGCGAGGGAGGCCTTGCCTTCATTGGTAAAATCAAGCTTGTACATTTACCACTTAAGCCCTAATTCGGCGGCCACTTTTTCGACTGATGTGCGCTTTTTTGATTTCAGGGATTTTTTTAACGATGCCTCTGCCTCAGGCCTCAGTTCCAGCCCATAATCAGGATCAACGACTTCATAGATAGAGTCTCTTATCAATGATTTAAGCTCTCTTACTGTCATGTCGCCTACTTTTTTATCTTTTGTAACTGTTGCCACAATTTACCTCCTTATTGCACAATATAGATAACATCTAAGTTGAGCGATTCTATATTCTGACCTGTCTGCGTGCAACGCACAGGCAGGCCTGCCTTACAAAATCGCTCAATTTAGGTAACAATATTTTAACTTAAATAAAAAATACATACAATAAATGGTGATATGCAGTATAAAAAAGAGTTTGAATCCATATATTCATTTCAGAAACTTAAACATGCGGCAGCATAAGCTTAATCCATAACCCTATGCCCTCTACCCGCCAGATCGCAGTAACAGCGCTTAATAAAATCTTCAATAAAGGGATAAAACCCAAAGAAGCGCTTGATGAATTGTCTGCTGATTTGAATAAAAGGGACAGGGCGTTTCTCATGGAGATTGTTTATGGAGTTTTGAGATACAGGGATTATCTTGACTATATGCTCAAGGATTTTTTGAAAAAGCCTTCGGGTCTTTCTCCGAATACATTAAATAATCTCAGGTCTGCTGTTTATCAGCTTAAATACATGCGCGTGCCTGAATGGGCTGTTGTGGATGAGGCTGTGAATCTCGAAAGGTTCAACCAGAGTAAAAGGGCATTGATAAATGCGGTGTTAAGAAATTTTCTGAGGCATAAAGACGAGATAAAAGACCCTCCTAAAGATAAGCCTGTTGAATATATATCTGTTACTACATCCCATCCCCGATGGCTTGTAAAGCAGTGGATTAAGAGATTCGGATTCGATGAGGCATTGAAACTGGCAGAGGCGAATAACAGGATACCGCCTGTTGTTTTGAGGGCAGAGAGCGTAGAAAAGAGAGAAGAAATGTTAAAGGAATTTGCCGAAAAGGGCATAAAGGCTTATCCTACAGAATTTTCACCGGTTGGGATTGTTCTAAAAGAATTTCCTGCAGCTTTAAACTCCGAACTCTTAACTCATAACTTATTTGTTCAGGACGAGGCTGCACAGCTTGTAACATATCTTTTAAATCCATTGCCTTATGAAAGAGTTCTGGACGCCTGCGCTGCACCGGGAGGAAAGACAACACACATTACACAGATGATGGAAGATAGCGGAGAAATAATAGCGGTAGAGTCGGAAGAAAAGAGGATAAGGCAATTGAAGGAGAATATTTCGAGGCTCGGCTTGAGATCGATCAAAGTTATTCACGGAGATATGAGGGATTTAGACAAGACCGGCCACTGGCCACTGGCCACTGGCTACTTTGACAGAATCCTCCTTGACGCCCCATGCTCATCTATTGGTGTTATCAGGAGGAATCCTGATGTAAAATACAGGCACGCAAAAAAGGAACTCATCGGATATAAGGAAAATCAGCTTGATATGCTCACGGCAGTATCGCGGTTTCTTAAGACAGGCGGCATTATGGTATATTCTGTATGCTCCACAGAACCGGAAGAGGGGGAGGAGGTCATTAAGGAATTTTTACACAGCAACCCTGAATTTAGTATTATAGAAGGAGACCATGATTTCCTGAAGCCTTTTGAGGTTCTGGATCAAGAAGGGCATGTATTTTACAGGACATTTCCTCACAGGCATAATATGGACGGCTTTTTTGCTGCAAGTCTGAAAAGGATCGGATGAATAAATTAATAAAGATACCGCTCTACATAATTGCCATATTCGTTATCGGAATGCTTTCAGGCCATCTTACCTTTAAACTGCTGAGCTTCAGCAGGACTGTTACTGTGCCTGACCTCAGGGGCAAGGGTATGGTTGATGCCAATGATATGCTTAGGAAAAAGGGTCTGTATATAAGGCTTGAAGGAGAAGACTATGATTCGTATATACCACAAGGGTATATAATACGCCAGGATATACCTCCAAAGAACAGCGTAAAAGAGGGAAGGGAGATAAGGGTTGTACTGAGCAAAGGCCCGAAAGTCAGGTATGTCCCTGATGTTGTGGGACAGCCCCTTGAGGCTGCAGAGGCAATACTAAAAGAAAAAGGCATAAGAATCGGCAAGGTACTGTATATTCATTCGGATAAAGTAGTAAAAAATATAATACTTGCACAAAGACCCGAGACCAACGAAAAGGGCGGAGATAATTTCAGTGTGATTGTAAGTTTAGGGGACTTTGAAAAATAGGAGGAAGGATGATAAAGATTGCCCCGTCAATATTATCGGCTGATTTTATGAGACTCGGCGAAGAGATAAAGGCTGCTGAGGCTGCCGGTGCCGACATGCTTCACCTGGATATAATGGACGGACATTTTGTTCCGAATATCACTATCGGCCCTGCATTTGTTGAGGCAATAAGGAGAACAACCACTCTGCCCCTCGATGTGCACCTGATGATAGAGGAGCCAGATAAGTTCTTGGGGGACTTTATTAAGGCAGGTGCAGATTATATAACTGTACATGTAGAGGCATCTGTTCATCTTCACAGGACTATCCAGTGGATAAAGGAGAGCGGTGTAAAGGCAGGGGTGTCTTTGAATCCGGCCACACCAATATGGAGCCTTGATCATATACTGCCGGACATTGATATGGTGCTCTTAATGTCGGTCAATCCTGGTTTTGGCGGGCAGGAATTTATAACATGCGTGCTCGACAAGATAAAGACATTAAGAAACCTGATCAATGAAAGGGGATTAAATGTCCTTGTAGAAGTGGACGGGGGAGTAAAACCCGACAATGCAAAGGAAATTGTATCTGCAGGCGCTGATATCCTTATTATGGGCTCTGCATTTTTCAATTCAGAGGATTATGGGGTCTTAATGAAACGGCTGAGGGAAATGTTGAGATAACCTTAATGTTGCATAGACAGCAAGGACTAACATGCTTCAAAGCCTTTACAAGCGACAGGAAACCGTATTCATGCAGAATATAAATGTTTTAACAGAGAGTTGAATCCAATGCTGAATACGATATGGTGGTATGAAAATCTTATAAGGTGTCGCAGGCAAAGTCTTTTACGCATGTTAGTCCTTGCTGTAACCTGTGATTTTATGCAACTGTAAGGATAAGATATGGAAGACAGGATATATGAATTAATCAGACAAGCCGAGATATTGAGGGAGAAAGCTGAATATAAAGATTCCCTTATGCTTTTTAAAAAGGCACTTTTGATCAGCAAGAGGCACGGTATCCTCGATGGAGTGCTCGATTCCACAATTGCCATGGCCGATATCTACAGGATGACAGGAAACTTTGATATGGCTGTGAAGAATTACGAGGATGCACTGGAGGCATCAGAGGCATTGGGGAATAAGTTGACTGCTGCTGACTGCATGGTGGGAATGGGCTTGTCTTTTCGGGCAATGGGGATGTGGAAGGATGCCATAAGGTTTATATCTGCTGCAAGAAAGATTTATGAGAAAGAGAAGGACAAAAGAGGGATAGCATTTTCTTTATGGGCAGAGGCAGGAGCCTTAAGGGTTGCTGGCGATATTGCAAGGGCTATTAGAAAATTCAACGAATCAAAAAGTATATTTTCAAGTGCAAAAGATACATCGGGAGTGGCTTATTCATTGTGCGGACTTGGTGGTACACACAGGATTGCAGGCAAATTTAAGGAGTCAATGAATTACTATAAGCAGGCAAATGAGACATTCAGGAATCTCAAAGACAAATTCGGTATTGCTTATTCCTACTGCGGCATCGGCAATGCCTACAGGATGCTTGACAATTACAAGGATGCCTTAAGACATTTTGAAAAGGCAACAGCACTTTATGAAGAGATAGGGGATGTTGTCAGCTATTCCTATACGCTCTGGAGCCTTGCCAATGTGCATAAGATGAAGATGGATTTCGCCAATGCCAAGTTCTATATAACAAAGGCATTGAGGAATTTTAAAAAGACAAAGGATCCGAGAGGAATTATATACTGCAATCTGACACTTGGAGAAGTAATGTTTATGGAAGGCAGAAAGGGCATTGCTGAAAAGAAATTTCTTTTTGCCCTTCATAGTGCTGATGTGCATGATTTTAAGCTCGAAAAGTGTCATTCGCAAATGCTTTTAACAGCAGTCGGCAGTCGTCAGTCATCAGTTAAAACGGATTGTTATAAAAAGATGGAAGTATATCTGAAATTTACGGGCATCCCTTTTAATATGCCATGAATGTTGTCAATATCCCCAATATCATTACCTTTATCAGGATTGTTATAATCCCTATTTTTGTAACGGCGCTGGTTTATAAGAGATACGATTATGCATTGTTTCTGTTTATATTTGCCGCTGTTTCCGATGCATTTGACGGTCTCATGGCAAGGGTGACAAAACAAAAGACAAAACTTGGGGCATTTCTCGACCCCCTTGCAGATAAATCACTTCTTGTGACATCGTTTATACTCTTTTCTATTTATGACTGGATACCGCTGTGGCTGACCATAACTGTTATAAGCCGCGATGTGATTGTGGTGCTGGGATGGATTTTGTTGTATCTGTCTGCGCACATAACAAAGATAGAGCCGTCAATGATCGGCAAGGCAGCCATTGCATCGCAGTTGATACTCATTGCATATACGCTTTTGTCTATCAATGTGAATTATATTCCACCTCCTGCAGGCTTAATGTTCTGGACGGTTGCAGTATTAACGATTGCTTCTGGAGTACAGTATATTTATAAAGGGTTGAAGCAGTCAGCTATGTGAAAGGGGATGTGCTAAAACAGGCAAGTGAAAAATAGTTGCGGTATAGAAATTGAAGAGATAGAAAAGGGCAGCATTGCAGAAAAGGTAGGCCTGCGGGCTGGGGACAGACTTATTGCTGTAAACGGCCATAAGGTCAGGGACGAAATAGACCTGCTGTTTTACGGCAATGAACCAGTGGCAAACTTCCTCATACAGAGAAACAAAGAAAAGATGACGGTCGCTATGCAAATGGATGTGGCAGGTTGTTCCGGACTTGGCATCGTGCTTAAGCCATTTAAGATTAAGACATGCAGAAACAACTGCATATTCTGTTTTGTTGCCCAGCTTCCACGGGGATTGAGGAGACCCCTGTATATCAAGGATGAAGATTACAGGATGTCTTTCCTCTATGGCAACTACATTACCATGACTAATCTTTCGGATGCGGATAAAAAGAGGATTGTGGAGCAGAGGCTCAGCCCCCTGTATATCTCTGTACATTCAACTAATACCGAGATAAGGAACAAACTGATCGGCAATCCGAATGCCTCTGACATTCTGAGGGAAATAAAGTTCCTTGCCTCGCATAAAATAAGGATGCATACCCAGATAGTCCTTTGCCCGGGTTATAATGACGGCAAGAACCTCGAAAAGACTATAACCGACCTCTATAAATATTATCCATATGTGGCATCCATAGCTGTGGTCCCTGTTGGGATGACGGCACACAGAAAGAAGGTGCTAAGGCCGGTGGAGAAGGAGGATGCGTCCAGGGCAATCGGGACAATCCAGAAACTCCAGTCCAGATTTAAGAGAAAACATGGAGACAATATTGTATATGCAGCGGACGAGTTGTATATAAAAGCAGAGATACAATTCCCGCCGCTGGAGCATTATGGGGATCTCCCTCAGATAGAAAACGGGGTAGGTATGGTGCCGGTTTTTCTTCACCAGGCAAAGAGGATAAAGGCGCCGCGTGCATCGAAAAAGAAGATGTTTGTCACCTTTACCGGTGTTTCTTTTTATCCGTATCTTTCGAGATTTATCGATAAGCTCGTTAAGGAAGGAATCGGCATAGAGGCAATATCTGTGGAGAATGCATTTTTCGGTCAAAGCGTAACAGTGACAGGACTTCTCACAGGAAGAGACGTGATTAAATCTTTATCGGGCATTGTTAAGAAGGACGATGTTCTGCTTATCCCCGATGTCGTTATGCGGGAAGGGGATGAGGTGTTTCTTGACGATGTATCGAGGCAGGATATCGAAGATGTGCTCGGAGTAAAGGCAGTGGTTATTGAATCAACACCAAAGGGTCTTGTTGACGCTATAATGGCTCATAGTTAGCATTTATCACCTAAATTGAGCGATTCTATATTCAGACCTGTCTGCGTGCAACGCACAGGCAGGCCTGCCCTACAAAATCGCTCAACTTAGATATCATTTAGTAGGAGGTTTTATGAACATAAGCGGAAAAACAAAGGTAACGGGGCTTTTCGGCTATCCCGTGGAGCACAGCCTTTCACCTGCGATGCACAATGCTGCCTTTGAACATTTGAATCTTGATTACTGCTATGTGACCTTTTCTGTGAGACCGGATTTATTAGGAGATGCAGTGAAGGCCATCAGGGCATTAAGTTTAAGCGGTGTGAATGTTACTGTTCCCCATAAGGAAAATGTTATGCCTTTTCTGGATGAAATCAGCGAAGAGGCGTCATTCATCGGCGCTGTTAATACTATAAAAAATGATAATGGCAAACTGACAGGCTACAACACAGACGGCAAGGGCTTTATGCAGTCTTTATCCGAGGCAGGTATAGATGTCAGGGGTAAAAAAATCCTTATTGTCGGTGCTGGAGGCGCTTCCCGCGCCATAGGCTATTATCTCTGCAAAGAGGCATCAGAGGTTCATCTTTTTGATGTTGACGATAAGAAGGCAGATTTACTAAAAGGGCACCTTAACAAACTCAAAGGGAATGTTTCCCTTGCGGGTGCAAGGTCAGTCAAGGATAAAGATTTTTTTTCTGGAATAGACATTATTATAAATGCAACACCCCTTGGATTGAAGCCTGATGATCCAATGCCTGTAGATATATCGTTGATTAAGGATAGCCATATCGTATGCGATCTCATATATAAAGAGACTTCTCTTCTCAGCGAAGCTAATAAAATAGGCTGTAAAACAATGGACGGCCTCGGGATGCTCTTGTGGCAGGGGGTATTTGCCTTTGAGATATGGACAGGAATAATACCGCCTGTGGAAGTAATGAGACAGGCAATAGGCAATAGACGATAGGCAATTGGCGATTTTCATCTATAGATATTACATAATATTGCCTGTCGCCTGTTGTTAGTTGGCATGTAATTTGCCTTTACAAGATAGCCATGCTGTGGTAAAATTTTATATGAAGAAATTGTTATTTTTTTGTTCTTCCATCTTGCTTTTGACAGTATTGATAGTTTATTTAAACCAGGAAAAGGATGCGAAGGTTAAATTGCGTCTTGGCGATAATTCGTATATGGATGAAGTGAGCATTACGCAGAAGAAGGCAGGGCGTATCAAGTGGATACTGAATTCTGAAAAAGCCGTATTTTTAACGGACAATGATATAAAGCTCAACAACCTGAAGATAATATTTCCTGAAAAAGAGCTTACCCTTACATCCAACGGCGGCATGTATAATATTGAAAGCAGGAACCTGAAGATAGATGGAAATATAAACGCCTTTACCAAGGACTATAGAATTGTGGCAAGCACATTGTTTTGGGATTCTTCTAAAAATGAGGTGTTTTCTGACAAAAAGGTTCAGCTTGTTGGAAAGAAGTTTTTTGCAGAAGGAGATACTATGACAGCAACGACCGACAAGGCGACGCTGAATAAAAATGTAAAGGCGGTTTTTTATGGGAAATAAGACATCAGCAATAGGCTATAGGCGATGGGTTATAGGTCGTAGGTTTTGGATTGTTTGTGCACTTATTGGTATTTATTGTCTATCACCTATCACCTATCACCTATCACCTGTATTTGCTCAGGAGAAAAAAAGTGCATCGAAAGAACCTACTGTTATAACCTCGGAAATCCTGACTGCAGACAATAAGGCCAAGACCGCCCTCTTTGAGAAATCAGTTGTGGCAAGGAAGGGAGAGATGACCCTGTTTGCCGATAAGATGCTGGTGTATTATTCTGAAGAGAAGGGCAGCAGTAATATTAAACGGATCGATGCCGAGGGGAATGTCAAGCTTATAAAAGGGGAACGCGTTGTAACATCCAAATTCGCCACTTATTTTGCTGAGCCTGAAGAAAGGATTATATTCACTGGAGAGCCGAGGGCAACAGAGGGTGAAAATGTGGTTACAGGCACTAAGATGATATATTTTATGAAGGATGACCGCTCCATAGTCGAAAACAGCAAGGTCTTGTTAATAGAGC
>CALGPO010000043.1 GCA_937960465.1 uncultured bacterium | reverse complement strand
TCAGCGCTTTTTGTATCACAAAAGGAGACTCGTCTTCGTCATCGAGAAGTAATCGTGTAGGGGCGAAAAATTTTTCACTCCTACACTAAAGATAATACAGAGATGTTCATCACATAGGCATCTTTAGACCATATCCTTACCCTTTGCACCATAATTCGAGATGAGCCGAAAAAAACGGTGACTTTATTGCAGTATCTGTCACGACATCTCCGCTTTTTGACAGCAATGGCAATTTTATCGGCGGCATTGAGCTCTTCAGAAATATTACCGAATTAAAACGATTGGAGAGGGAACGAAGGAATACCGGTGGCTAATGCAGATGCAATGTTAATCAGCAGGGTTATTACCAATCTACTGGACAATGCGATAAAATATACAAATCCAGAAGGGTCTATGACAGTCAGACTTGATGGGAGGAGCGAAGATATCCTTGTGTAGGTAACGGACACTGGTATTGGCATTCCTGAAGAGCACCTCCCCTATATATTCGATGCCTTTTATCGGAGCAAAAGGGACATGAAAGGTTCGGGACTCGGCCTGTCCATTGCAAAAACGATAATAGAGGCTCATGGCGGCAGGATATGGGTTGAAAGCGTACCAGGAAAGGGCAGCGCCTTCAGCTTTACCCTGCCAAAGAAGTAGATTTTTGTATAGAAGTTAAGCAGCAGTAAGACACATCTTGCATTAATCAGCAAATAGAGGTATGATTTGTAAAAAATCTATTACAGGAGGGATAGAGATGAACTTACATGATGAAATTGCAAAGGTAGCACACGAGCTTTATGAGAAGAGCGGGAGGGTGCCCGGACGGGATCTCGAAAACTGGCTTGAGGCAGAAAAGATTGTCATGGCAAGATACAAAGAACAGAAAAAGGCATCATCACGCGCAAAAAAGACTGAAACTAAAAAAACCGAGGCCAAAAAAACTGCCGGGAGGGCAAAGAAGACAAAATAATGAAAGAAGCAATGCTTTATGAAAAGATTGCTGATGGCAAGGTGAAGTGTCATCTCTGCAATCATTACTGCACTATTTCGCCTGGCAATCGCGGGGTATGTGCAGTGAGGGAAAACAGGGATGGCACGCTTTATACCCTTGTCTACGGGAAGGTCATAGCAAGGCATATAGACCCCATAGAGAAAAAGCCGTTATTCCATTTCTATCCGGGATCGAGGTCTTATTCCATTGCCACGGTTGGCTGCAACTTCAGATGTCTGCATTGCCAGAACTATGAGATATCTCAATATCCAAAGGAATACCCTGATATACCCGGAGAGGAGATGTCTCCGGAGCAGGTTGTTGCAGATGCAGAACTCACAGGATGCAAGAGCATATCCTACACGTACACAGAACCCACGATATTTTTTGAGTTTGCATACGATTGCGCAAGGCTTGCACATGAAAAGGGAATAAAAAATGTATTTGTGAGCAACGGATACACAAGCCCTGAGGCAACAAGCCTTATTGCGCCTTATCTTGATGCCAACAACATCGATCTAAAAGGGGATGAGAATTTCTACAAGAAGGTTGTAGGAGCGAAACTACAGCCTGTCCTGGAAACTATTAAGCTAATGAAAGAATCAGGTGTATGGGTAGAGGTTACGACTCTCATTATACCGACATACAACGATTCTGAAGATTTCTTAAAGTGGACAGCCGAATTCATAAAATCCATTGACCCTGCAATGCCGTGGCATGTAACACAGTTTTATCCCACTTATAAATTGACTGACCAGCCGAGGACGCCCATAAAGACTTTGCGTATGGCGAGGGATATAGGATTGAAGGCAGGCCTGAAATATGTTTATGAAGGCAATGTTCCTGGCGAGGGTGGTGAGAACACATACTGCCCTTCATGTGGGGAATTGCTTATAGAGAGGTTTAGATTTTCCCTGACCACCATTAAAATGAAAGACTCAAAGTGTTCAAAATGCGGGGCGCAGATAGACGGTGTTTGGAATGGGGGAGGTATGGAAACTGCACAGGCGAATTTTTCTAATAATTTCCCTTGATATAATCTATATATTTGGAAATGTCATCAAGTTTATCAAGGACCTCTCCGCATATCTTCAAATAATCTATTCTTTCATAATCATGCGCAAGAAGGTTTCGGAAAGATGCGATATTTGCAAATTCATATGCAAAATCAGGGGGTATAATTTTATTTTCACCCAGTATATCTATGGCTTCATGATAACTTTGAGGCGTTCTCAACCCTTTATTACGGATAACCATTTCCGCAAGACTGATGCATGAATCTGCTATTAAATACAGATAGTGTAAAACAGCTCCTCTATAAACAGGGTCTTTTAAAAACTTATCGTTGCAATCTTCTTTGATGTTATCGAGTATCTTTTTATACTCCACAATTTTCTCAATTTTTATTATTATCTGCTCTGTCATCTTCCGGCAAAAACCTTTCTCTGATATTTGAAGTCTATTGCATCATGCAAAACCCGCAACTCAAAAGATTCTCTTAAAGAAGGGTTCCTATCGTAAATCACTTTCCCGTATCTGACAATATCTTCAAGAAGTATGATGTTATTTGTATTGTTGAGTATGAGCAGATCAAGGTTATCGTGCTTAAGCTCTCTGCCAATAATGGAGTATAGTCTTAATTCATCATCAAGAGACGCCTTCCCGCTCAAATAAACCGCAATATCTATATCGCTAAAGGGAAAGTCATCCCCCCGTGCAAAGGAGCCAAATAAATATGCAAATTCCACTTTCTCTATTCTGCGGAATATTGTAGTAAGTTTTTCGGATAGGTCTTTAACAGATTGTTCTTTCATGGAGAAATTATAGCAGAAATTTTCTCAAAAAGATGGGGGTTGGGGAAGGATGGGAAAAGCGGAGATACAGGTTCCCACAACTTATATAGCACTTACATTGATAGTCTGGACAAACAGAAGGCTTACCTATATTCCAAGTTGGATTAATCTGCACTCATTGCTTGGGCATAGGTTATAATGGAAATTGGACATACAATGATTAACAAAAGTCCTTACGCCTGAAAGAATCATTTTTCGCAGAGAACTTCATATTATCTGTCAGCAAAAGCGCA
>CALGPO010000042.1 GCA_937960465.1 uncultured bacterium | reverse complement strand
TTCATAAATCGCTTCCGTATCCTTTACCGCGTCACCCCCTAACGAAAGTATGCCCCTTAATTTGGAAAATTCTTTTATGTCTACGAGTCTTAATTCTATTTTTTTTCGTTTTATAGGTTTAAGCACTATTTCTTTATCTTTGACCTCCACGTTCAACATATCGCCTTCATCTATCCCTACAGCTTTACGTATTCTTAAAGGTATCGTTATTTGCGCCTTTTTTTTGACCTGCACTAACATAGAAATTCCTCTTTTCCAACTTCCTGAAAATTATACTACCTAAATTGAGCGATTCGATATTTAGGCCTGTCTGCGTGCAACGCACAGGCAGTGCCTGCCTTACAAAATCGCTCAACTTAGATACTAATATCTAAAAAGTAAATTGTCAAATTATTTCGAGGCGTCTCATTCTTCGTTATCCTCTCCGTTTATTCCGTACAATCTTTTTATTATTGCGATAAGTTCATCCCTGTCTTCGGTGTCTTCTTTAAGCGCCACCGTGGGAGGATGAATAAGCTTATTGGTTATAGCAGCGGCAAGGTATTCAACGGCTCTCATTGCCTCATCGTCAATATCGCCAAACTTATTCTTGAATTTTTCGAGTTCCTCGTTTTTTATCTCATCTGCCTTCTGTCTCAATGCCACAATAGTCGGCACTGAATCAAGAGATGCCATCCATCGTATAAATTTTTCAACCTCTTCATCTATTATCTTTTCGGCTTTTTCCGCCTCTTTTTTTCTCTCGAGCATATTCGTATCCACGACTCCCTGAAGGTCGTCCACGTCATAGAGATATACCCCGTCTATCTTGTTTATTTCCGGGTCTATGTTCCTGGGCACAGAAATATCGATAATGAATACCGGCTTGTGCTTCCTTTCCTTCATTACCTTTTGCATATGATCCTTTAAAAGGATATAGGTCGATGCGCCTGTTGAACAGATGACTATATCGGTGTGTATCAATTCATTTAAGAATTCTTCAAATTTTACTGCTTTTCCGTTAAATTCTTTTGCCAATTCGCATCCGCGCTCGTATGTCCTGTTTGCCACCTTCACATCTGTAACCCCGTTATTAACGAGATGGCGTGCTGCAAGCTCTGCCATCTCTCCTGCACCTAAGAGCATGAATGATTTTCCAGAAAGGTCTGTGAATATCTTCTTTGCGAGTTCCACTGCTGCAAAGCTTATAGAGACTGCATTCTCGGCAATCCTTGTCTCTGTTCTCACCCTCTTTGCAGTGGATATGGCCTTTTTCATTAACTTATTCAGGAGAACACCGGTTGTCTTTTTGCTGAGGGCAAAGTCGAATGCATTCTTAAGCTGGCCGAGGATCTGCGGCTCTCCCACAACCATGGAATCGAGGCTTGAGCCAACCCTTAATATATGTCTGACGGCATCGGTATCAGTGTGGATGTAAAGGGATTTTTCAAAATCGCTTCTTGCTACATTATGAAATCCGGAAAGAAAGTTCTTAATATTCTCTGCTGCTGAAGCAGTGTTGCTCACACAGGTATACAGTTCCACCCTGTTGCACGTTGACAGCACTGCAACCTCTTTTATCTCGGGTATTTTCTTTAAGCCAAAAACTCCCTCTTCAAGCTTAGGCCCGTTAAAGGCAAGCCTTTCTCTCGTTTCAACATTAGCTGTCTTATGATTCAGTCCTATAATGAGAATCTTCATTTGAATGCATGCAGGCTCTTTAAAAGTAGATTAACGCCAAAGAATGTAAAAAGTATCGCCAGAAATCCGATTATTGACAAAATGGCTGCCCTCTTTCCCCTCCAGCCTGCAGTGAGTCTGACGTGAAGGACAAGGGCATAGATAAACCATGTTATGAGGGACCAGACCTCTTTGGGATCCCATCTCCAATAGCTGCCCCATGCGCTTTCTGCCCATAGTGCGCCTGTAATTATGGCAAGTGTAAGGAGAGGAAATCCGATGGTGATAAGCCTGTAGTTTATCTCGTCAAGAACCTGAAGGCTCGGAAGTCTTTTGAAGAGATTGCCGAGGTGCTTTGATTTCAGATAATGCTCCTGAAGCAGATACATTGTCCCGATGCCGCATGCCACTGCAAATGCCGCATTCCCTAAGAATGCAAGAAATGTGTGTACAGGAAGCCAGTAACTCTGGAGCACCGGCGTAAGCGGGCGGATTTCCCTCGGAAAGATTGATGAAGAAAGCATAAATATGAAGACAATGGGCAGGATGAACGAGCCCATTATACCGATTTTATATCTGTATTCGAGAAAGAAGAATATAAGGACAATACACCATGCAAAGAAGGATGAAGCCTCATGCATGCTCGTTATCGGCAGGTGACCTGCGGCGGCGTATCTGTAAATTATGCTTATCGAGTGGATTGCGAATCCGGCTCCAGTGATGAAGGTCATCAGCTTCGATGATTCCTTCCCGCCCTTGAATATGTCGACGATGCTTATAATTGTTGCAGCGAAATAAAAGGTAAGGGCCAATTCAAAAAGTACAGTACCCATCAGAAGCAGCCGAGTTCACAATTCTTTATTTTTATTTTCAGTTCATTGGCAGTCTTGCCGACCTCTTTGTAGGGAACCCCCAGTTCTTCGGCGATTGCCCTTGCATCGCTGCATGTAATCCTGCCTTCAGCAGACCGTGTCTTTAAAATATTTTCGATTTCTTTTTTCTTAGCTGTCATCTCTATGCAGTGTATCAATTCATGTATGTTTTTTGACGAGTAATGCGGCGTCCTTTTTTCAATAACAATGTCAGCTTGTTTCAGTATTTTCTGCGCCGAGGGCTTAATATTGTCCTTAGAAGCATCAGCTATAAATACTACAACATCAGGCTTTAAAAACTCAATTGCGCTGTTGCCTTCAACAATTATGCTGTCGAGATGGGAGAGCCTGTCAATGGCCATTGGCAGGACTTCATGCAGCTCATTTGCAGGAGACTGAACCCATAAAACTTCTTCTGTTCCTGCATCAAGTAGTCTTTTGGTGTCTTTGTCTTTCTGGCTGAGAATACTTTTGTCGTCTATGATGGATGAATAAAAGGCTGTCTTTGTGTATTTTATAGCTCCGATTCTTGGTGAGTGGGTGAATGGGTAGATGGGTGGATGGGTTTTTAGATATTTTAAGATTGCAACTGCTATGGTTGTCTTGCCTGCACCGCTGTGGGTGCCTCCAATGCCGATGAGAAGGGGTTGCTTCATGTATTATGTTTCGCTTGCCGTCTCCTCTTTTTTTATCTCTTCTTTGTAGTTGCAGCTTTTATTCAGGCAGACATGAAATACCTCTCCGGCCTTGTTCCGCTTTTCGACAAGGAATGATGTATTGCATTTTGGGCATTGTTTTGGCACAGGCTTATACCACATGGCAAATTTGCATTCCGGATAATTGCTGCAGCTCCAGAATGATTTTCCCCTCTTTGACCTTCTTTCCACAATATCCCCTCCGTCCAGAGGACATTTTACCCCTGTCGAAATAGGCTTTGTATTTTTACATTCAGGGTATTTTGAGCACGCGAGGAACTTCCCGAATCTACCACTCTTTATGACCATTGGAGCGCCGCATTTTTCGCATATCTCCTCTGTCACGGTCTGCTCTGCGGCCTGTTTGCCGTTGCTGCCTTCCAATGGTTTTGTGTTTTTGCACTGAGGATAGCCTGTACATGCAAGGAATCTTCCATGTCTTCCCCATTTTATGGCCATTGGGGAACCGCATTTTTCGCAAACCTCTTCTGTTGGGATATCCTGTGGTTTTACTCTTCCTTTGTCTTTTGATGCCTCTAACAGATCACGGCTGAATGGTTTGTAAAAATCTTTAACTACCTTCACCCACTTCATCTTTGCATTCTCAATTTCATCGAGTTCATCTTCCATCTTTGCAGTAAATCCTATATCTATCAGTTCGGGAAATTTCTCAACAAGAAGGTCGTTTACAACAATTCCGAGTTCTGTAGGCATAAAACGCCTGTCCTCATTTTTTTCCACATATTTTCTGTCCTGAATTGTGGACAATATTGCTGCATAAGTGCTCGGTCTTCCGATGCCCTTTTCCTCAAGGGCCTTTACAAGGGTAGCCTCTGTATATCTCGGCGGAGGCTGCGTGAAATGCTGTACCGGCTTTATTTCATGTTGTTTGAGGATGTCATTCTCCTTTATGGAAGGCAGGATTCCGCCTTCTTCTTCCTCTATTTCGTCTTTGCTCTCTGTGTACAATGCCATAAATCCTAAAAATCTGATAACAGTACCCGATGCCCTGAATTCTGTACCTTTGCTTCTGCTCTCTGACCATTGATCCTTGACCTCTATAATGTACATTGTCTGCTCCAGTTGTGCGGAGGCCATCTGGCTTGCAATGAACCTGTTCCATATAAGGGCATAAAGGTTATACTGGTCTTTGGATAAAAACTTTTTTACAGCCTCCGGAGATTTGTCCGGATATGTCGGCCTTATTGCTTCGTGGGCTTCCTGTGCGCTCCCCTTGCTTTTGTAGTGGGGTGGTTTTTCAGGAATGTAATTATGCCCGAATTTTTTCTCTATCAAGTCCCTTGCCCATTCCTGCGCCTCAGGAGCTATGCGGAAGGAGTCCGTCCTCATATATGTAATCAAGCCCACTGAGCCTTCGTCTCCAAGCTCTATTCCCTCATAAAGCTGCTGTGCTATCATCATGGTTTTTTTTGCAGCGAATCTGAGCCTGCGTGCTGCCTCCTGTTGCAGGGTGCTTGTAATAAACGGCGGGGAAGGAGACCTTTTCCTCAGTTTCTTTTCTATCTTGGAGAGGTAGAATTCCTTGTTATTAATTTCATCTACAATCTGCTGTGCGGCCTCTGCATTGGTAATGAGAAAACGCTTTCCCTCTTCGGCATCACGGTTGATGACAAGGGAGTCGTTGTATTTGTAGAGTCTTGCCCAAAACTGTGCCCCCTCTGTTTTAGGAGACAAAAGGGCATCTATTGTCCAGTATTCCTCTTTGATGAATGATTCGATTTCCCTTTCTCTGTCTACTATAAGCTTTACTGCAACGGATTGAACCCTTCCTGCGCTTAATCCCCTTCGCACCTTTTTCCAGAGAAACGGGCTTAAGTTATAGCCCACAAGCCTGTCAAGGATTCTTCTGGCCTGTTGCGCCTCGACCTTATTAATGTCAATTTCACCGGGATTCTGTATAGCCTCTTTTACTGCACGCTCTGTTATTTCATGGAATGTAACCCGATAAATCTTTTTGGAATTTTTGGGCGGCTTTACTTCTTCAGCTATATGATAAGCGATGGCCTCTCCTTCCCTGTCAGGGTCTGTTGCTATGTAAATCCTTTCTGCCTTTTTCGCCTCGCTTTTTAGTTCCTTTATTACCTTTTCCTTGCCAGGGATAATTTCATAGTGTGGTTCAAAATTATTCTCAACATCCACACCGATCTCTTTTTTGGGAAGGTCCTTTATATGGCCGATGGATGCCTTAACGCCGAACTCTTTGCCAAGTATTTTATTGATGGTCTTTGCCTTTGCAGGTGATTCTACTATAACAAGGGATTTCAATTTTTCAAGTCCTCCATTAGTTCCATGTTATCTGTCTTCCCTTTCCGAATATGAAGGCGTATATCTCTTCGGTATCAAGCGCTGTCTCTTTCATTAGGACATACGAAAGAAGGGCCCTTATGGTGTCCAGTTCTGCGTCATCTATGTGCTGCAACAACTCAAGAGTCAAAAGCTCTTCCTTTACCGTTGGGAAATCTATGTCGAAGACGCTGATCTTTTTCAGTGCATCATCCGCATCATAGCCCTTTTCTATAAGATCCTTTGCGAGCATTCGTAATATGTCTATAAATCTTTTTGCCAATCTTTTCCTCCTACAATATATAAAATCTCTTACCTTCGGATTGTTTTACTATGCCCTTTATTTCGAGGCCGAGCAGTATTCCCAGTGCTCTTCCGGCATGCATTTTTGCTTCCCTTGAAATTACATCTATATGCTTTGGCTCGCTGCCTAAGAGATTACATATTGCCTTTTCTTCATCGTTTATTTCAAGTCCATTTAGATTTACCGAAAGGTTTTCTTCTGAGAGACCATTTGCAGAGCCTCTAAGACCTTTAAGGTGGGGCGCTATGTCTTCGAGGATGTCTTCAGCCTTTTGTACTAATTTTGCGCCTTTTTTGATAAGTTCGTGCGTACCTTCGGAATTTGCCGAGGTTATGCTTCCCGGTACAGCAAATACCTCCTTTCCCTGATCTAATGCACAGCCTGCAGTTATGAGAGAGCCGCTCCTTGCTGCAGCCTCGACAACAAGCACACCGAGTGAAAGCCCGCTTATCAGCCTATTTCTTTGTGGAAAGTTTTCTTTGTTTGGGGGGGTCCCCATAGGGAATTCGCTTATAACGCATCCCTTCTCTGACAACTCATTAAACAACCCCTTGTTTTCAGGTGGATATGGGTTGTCAAGACCCGAGCCAAGCACTGCTATGCTCCTGCCATTTGCCTTTAATGCGCTTTTGTGTGATGTTGCGTCTATGCCGCGTGCCATGCCGCTTACTATGGTAATGCCGCATAAAGCGAGCTCAGATGCAATTGTTTCTGTAATTTTTTTGCCGTAATGCGTCATATTGCGAGAGCCTACTATCGCAACTGCATATTTATCTTTTTTTATAAAGCTGCCCTTGGCATAAAGTATTACAGGTGAGTCGTCAATATATCTTAGATTTTCGGGATATTCCTCATCGGTATATCTTATTATTCTGACATTATGCCTGTTGATCTCGTCGATCTCTTTGTTGACCTCATCCCATGAATTAAATTCAGAAATGCTATTTATCTTGGAGCTATTTATTCCTTCTACATCTTTTAGCTCATTCGGGCTTGCCTCGAATACTCTTTTAGGTGTCCGGAAAGCGGAAAGCAGCCGTTTTGCTGTTACCGGGCCAATGTCTTTTGTAAGGGTTAAAGCAAGCCAATATTTAAGATCATCGTATGACATTTGACTTTTAACCTTCGAGAATCTTTTTTACCTTCAGCCTTAATGCGTTCAGCTTGATAAATCCTTCTGCATCCTTCTGATTGTATACCTTTTCTGCCTCAAAGGTTGCCAGTTCAGGATGATAGAGTGATTTAGGGGATTTCCTGCCTACAACAATGCAGTTTCCTTTATATAGCTTTAATCTTACCGTGCCTGTAACATTTTTTTGAATGGAATCTATTGCTGTCTGGAGCATTTCCCTTTCTGGTGAAAACCAGTAGCCGTAATAAATTAGTTCTGCATATTTTGGAATGAGCGAGTCCCTGAGATGTAAGACTTCTCTGTCCAGCGTGATGGATTCCAGTGCCCTGTGGGCGATATGAAGGACAGTGCCTGCTGGTGTCTCATAAACACCCCTTGATTTGATTCCCACATATCTGTTTTCAACTATGTCTATTCTTCCAATGCCGTTGTCTCCTGCGAGTTTGTTGAGTCTTTCAAAGAGATCGACAGGCGAAAGAAATTCTCCATTTATGCCTACAGGATTTCCTTTTTCATAATGGATGTCTATGTATATATGCTTATCCGGCGCTTTTTCAGGAGATACCATCATGGTGTACATATCTATCGGCGGTTCTGACCATGGGTCTTCCAGTATTCCACCTTCGTAACTGATGTGGAAGATATTTCTGTCTGTGCTGTAGGGTTTTTCCTTTGTGGCAGGCACAGGTATTCCGTGCTTTCCAGCATATTCTATCAGTGACTGCCTTGAATCGAAAGACCATTCGCGCCATGGTGATATGACTGTTATATCAGGTTTAAGGGCATAATATGTAAGCTCAAATCTTACCTGATCATTACCTTTGCCTGTTGCTCCGTGTGCTACGGCATCTGCGTTTTCTTTTATTGCTATGTCGATCTGCTTTTTTGCTATGAGCGGTCTTGCTATTGATGTGCCGAGCATATAGGTGCCTTCGTAGATGGCATTTGCCCTTAACATCGGGAATATATAGTCTTTTACGAATTCATCCCTTAAATCCTCCACATAAGCCTTTGAAGCCCCTGTCTTAACGGCCTTTTCCTTTATGGCATTCAAGTCCTCTCCCTGACCCAGGTCTGCACAGAAGGCTATGACCTCTGCATTATATGTTTCAATGAGCCATTTTATAACAATGGATGTATCAAGACCGCCCGAATATGCCAGTACAACCTTTTTTGCCATGTGGTTCCTCCAAATTTAGTTTGCCTAAATTACGCAAGTATTGTTTTGTTTAGCATATGGCAGCAGGTATGCTGAAAAATAAAACATCATCTTGAATCCGTCACCTATCTGCCTGTGCGTTGCACGCAGACAGGCTACATTGCTATCTATCTTAGATAAAAGCGTTAATAGTTTTTTAATATGCATAAAAAACAACGACTTTGTAAAGGCTTTGATGCACACCTGCTGCCATATATTGCGACGCGATTCAGGTTTACCTAAACAGAACCTCTCAACTTTGATTGATGTATTCACATTATCATAAATCTGAATTCAAAGTGAAGTATAGTATGATTATTTTTTGATTGTAAATCTGAAAAGGCTATTTTCTTCTTTTGTGCTTATCAACTCCAGTCCAAGTCTTCTACAGAGGGCAGAGATGTCCGATTTTGAGCCTTTGTCATTGGATATTACTTCGATAATCTGGCCTGGCTTCATAAGGTCAAGGGCTTTTTTGGTCTTCATGATATGCATCGGGCAGTGAAGCCCCTTAAGGTCTAAAACAACATCAGGCTTAATGGACATGGGTTATAATTAACATATAAAGATTCAAAAATTCCACTTAATAATAGCACTGTGCAACTGTATTTTAATACAGCCGCACAGCGCAATGACCAACCCATTCGCTACTTCATCTTTTTCGCAAATTCCTCTGCTGAAATGGCTGGCAACGTGAGGAGCTCTACTGACCCTCTTGCCCCTAATTCCACAGACATCCTCATGACCGTCTCGTTATCAGGTGCTTCAACAATATTTACAAAATCATAGGGACCTAAGACCGCAAACTGCTCTTTAACCTTCACACCCATTGCCTCCAGTTCTTTGTTGACCTCAAACATCCTTTCGGGTTTTCCCTTGATGGTCTTTCTCCCTTCATCCGTCAACTTGCTGAGAATTACATAGTAGGCCATGGCTTTCCTCCTTTTTAGATAGATATTCTTAATTTTCTTATACATCTTAATGAAAGGATTGTCAATTGGAAATAAGAAAAGGACAATGCTGTTTTGGCTAAGGATTATTTCCCTGATTTGCCGATAGAAAGCCGTCATTGCGAGCGAAGCGAAGCAATCTCGCCTTTTTGCAATGAGATTGCCACGCACCCTTCGGGTGCTCGCAATGACTGATAGAATAAAGGTTTTCAAGTTTTATCGGCAAAAATAGG
>CALGPO010000041.1 GCA_937960465.1 uncultured bacterium | reverse complement strand
TTAAAAATGGGCTTCCTCTCATTGCCCCGTGATGTAATGTGATACAATGCACCATCGTATTCGATTCTTAACGGTCTTGCCATAAAATATATTATACATGCCTAAAACCAAATAGCAAGATTAAAGACCTGACCCCATTATTCATTTTCGCTATGCTTTCTCATAAAACTTTTTTCCGTGTTAAGGAGGTTAATTCTTTATAGTTGACTCCTGTCAGGAAATGCATTATGTATAGTTAATTTATCTTCTAATGTTACTACCCTAATTATTTTATTGTCAAATTCTTCAATCTTACCCCAGAATCTATATCTATTACCTTCTTGTTTTTCAACTCTAATCGGGTTTTCAACTATTTTACAACACCATTCTTTTTTGATATACGGTCGTTTGCGAAGAACCTCATTTAGAAAGTAATCAGTAAATTTATATTTTCTCACTATTATTGCATTTTAAATAATATCCCCACCTCGTAGGTGGAAAACTCTTTCTTCTTCATGAGAAATACATTGACCTTTATCTGCCTGTGTTATGCCTTTTTCAATTTTTGCAAGCAAATATAAACGCTCCATTGCTTCTTCAATTGTTGTTTCCTCTGGCAAATCACGCAAACTGTCAATTATCTTTTCCTTACTTATTAAAGCTAACATTTTTCTACACTCTTTGTAATATTATATCCCACCTTGGAACGCTTAGCGTTCCTCATCATCATTTACGGAAAAAAATCTGGAGGATAGCTATTATCGCCCCTATCTGTCCTACCCAGAAAATGAACATCCACTTGATAATGTCAGCCTTAACATTAGCAAGGTCCACCTTTGTAGCAAGAATGTCTTGTTTTCCTTCAAGCTTCTTCTCAACCTTTGCTTCAATATACTCTACTAATATCTTAGCTTCTTTTTCACCGAGTTTTCCCTTTAAAATTTCATAAAGCTCAATTTCAGCTACTTGCATTGGAAACTCCTTATATTAAGTTATTATATTCCAATGAGTTATTATAATCCAAATTAATTGAAAAATGAACCACTTTTTCTGTCTTGAATTCCTTAACCTGAATCTTTGTCCTGTTAGAAATACCGATCACTAAACTTACTGGGTGAGCAGCCTTAAATCGTGCAATGAGAAACTGCATTGCCTATTTTTCTGCTGAATGCAAAGAGTGATACTGGAGTTGCCCTTAAACAGCAGGAGAGTTCGGCGCTAAAGTATCGCTATTTAAGACTTTTCGGCACATTTGCCTAACCTTAAATTGTATTTTTATGCAACGTTAGGGTCATCTTTAGCTTTGCATAAAGAAGAATAACGCTTACAAAAGGCTTTGAAGGGGATTTGCGCTTTGTACCGTTACGGATTAAGGGCTGTTGACTTTAATCCTTTCATCCATTAATTTACATATATGCTTTCATACATCCTCAAACGCCTTTTATTAATGATTCCACTTATATTTGGGATAACCCTTATAACATTCACCATCATCCACCCTACGTATGGAGACCTTGTGGGAAGAGAGACGGAATCCATAGCAACTGCAGTATATGGCGATGCCGTTATAGAAGGCACCATAGGCGAGCCAAGCACTCTTATTCCCATGCTTGCTGGCGATAGCGCTTCTCATGGCGTGGCAGGAATGATTTTTAACGGCATTGTAAAATATGATACAGACCTGAAGGTTATAGGGGACCTTGCAGAGTCATGGACAATCTCACCCGACGGTATGGTTATTACCTTTCGCTTGAAAAAGGGGGTCAAATGGGCTGACGGAGTCGAGTTTACAGCAGATGATGTGATGTTTGGATACAAAACCATTATTGATGAAAAAACACCAACACCGTACAAAGAGGATTACATGCAGGTCAAAAAGTTTGAAGTCCTTGACAGATATACATTCAGGGTTACATATAAAAAACCTTTTGCGCCTGCGCTCACATCTTGGGGGAATTTGGTTGTTCTTCCCAGACATCTACTTGAAGGCAAGGACATAACAAAAAGCGACTTTGGAAGGAATCCTATCGGGACAGGTCCTTACAAGCTCAGGAAATGGGTTTCGGGTCAGGAGGTGGTGCTTGACTCAAACAGGGATTATTTCGATGGGAGGCCATATATAGACAGATATATCTACAGGGTGATACCTGACCCGGCAACGCTTTTTTTAGAGCTGCAGGCTGGGGGAATCGATATGATGGGGCTTACTCCGATTCAGTATACGAAACAGACCAATACCGATTTCTTCAGAAAAAACTTCCAGAAATTCCGCTACCCTGTATTCAACTATACCTATATGGGTTTTAATCTCAAGCATCCATGGTTCAAAGATAAGCGTGTGAGGCAGGCAATAGCGCATGCCATAGATAAAAGTGAAATCATCGATGTTGTTCTCTTTGGACTTGGCAGCCCTGCTACAGGCCCTTATGTTCCAAACACATGGCCGTATAATCCATATGTAAAAAAATATGAATTTGACCCGGAGAAGGCAAAAAGGCTTCTAAAAGAGGCAGGATGGGAAGATACTGATGGGGATGGAATTATAGACAAGGACGGCAAGCCGTTGCAATTCACTATTCTTACCAATATGGGCAACCGCCTGAGAATCAATACAGCTACTATTATTCAATGGAGACTTGCAAAGATAGGTATAAAAGTAGAGATAAGATTGCTTGAGTGGAGCACTTTCATTAATGAGTTTATCGATAAAAAACGGTTTGAGGCGGTCATACTCGGCTGGAGCATCGGCCTTGACCCTGACCAGTATGATATCTGGCACTCCAGCAAAACAAGGGAAAAGGAATTTAATTTTGTCAGTTATAACAATCCACTGGTTGACACACTCCTCGAAAAAGGCCGGAGGACATTCAATATAGAAGAAAGAAAAAAGGTATACTATAAAATCCAGGAAATACTTGCCGATGATCTGCCGTATATCTTTCTGTATGTGCCAGATGCCATTCCGATTGTACATTCAAGGATTAAAGGCATCAAGCCTTCGCCTATAGGTATAAGTTATAATCTCCCTAAATGGTATGTGCCGGAAAAACTCCAGAGATATAGAATAGAGCCCTGAAGATGCTGATCTATCTCATTAAACGACTCCTTGAGATGATCCCAACGCTCTTTGGGATTACACTGCTTTCATTTTTTATTATCCACCTTGCCCCTGGAAAGCCGACAGACATACTCACAGAACTGAATCCCAAAATCACGCCCGAGGCAAGGCTGAAGCTCGAAAAATACTATGGGCTCGATAAGCCAATAATAGTTCAATACGGCATGTGGCTTAAAAGGATTGTAAAATTGGATTTCGGCGAGTCCTTCTCTGGCGACAGAAGACCTGTTATGGAAAGGATATGGGATACAAAAAAGCCTCTGCTTGAAAGAAGGCTGTTTATCACATTTCTGATCAATGTGCTTTCCATGCTTATAATCTTTACCATTGCGATACCTGTCGGCATATCCTCTGCAACTCATCAGTATTCGCTGTATGACAAGATTACAACCACATCTGTCTTCATAGGCTTTGCCATACCCTCATTCTGGCTTGCACTCCTGCTGATGATGCTTTTTGGTGTGCATCTTGGCTGGCTTCCAATATCAGGGCTTAAGTCCATGAACTATGACTCGCTGACACTCATGCAGAAGATATGGGATAGGACACTTCATCTTTTGCTCCCTGTCTTTGTCTCTTCATTTGGAGGTCTTGCGGGTCTTTCAAGATATATGAGGGGCAGCATGCTTGAGGTGCTGAGGCAGGATTATGTTACAACAGCAAGGGCAAAGGGATTATCTGAAAAAAGGGTTATATACGGACATGCCCTGAGAAATGCACTTTTGCCTATCATCACATTACTCGGACTTTCTGTCCCCGGACTCATCGGCGGAAGTGTTATATTCGAAAATATATTCGGCATTCCGGGCATGGGCCAGCTCTTCTTTATGGGTGTAATGACAAGGGATTATCCTCTGATAATGGGTATTTTGACAATTGGGGCAATATTGACTTTGATAGGAAATCTGCTATCAGATATCGGCTACATGCTCGCAGACCCGAGGATAAGGGTGAAGTGAGATATGAAGATATTTTGGAAGAGGTTTAAAAGGAATAAACTTGCAGTAGCAGGTGGAGTTATCGTGGTTGTCCTTTTTGTTATTGCAGTGCTTGCGCCTTTCATTTCTCCCTTTAATCCCAACGATATTGACAGAAAACACATCCTTGAGCCTCCCAGTGCAAGGCATCCCCTTGGAACCGATGATCTCGGCAGGGATGTTTTATCACGGATGGTATATGGCAGCCGGATATCACTATCAGTCGGCTTTATTGCCATAGGCATAGCAACAATTATAGGCATGCTGCTCGGTGCAGTATCGGGATACTATGGCGGCTGGACCGACAGGGCAATAATGCGGTTTATTGATATAATGCTTTCTATTCCGACATTCTTTCTGGTCCTTGCTGTCATCGCCTTTGTCGGCCCGAGTATCTGGAACATTATGATAGTTATAGGGTTTACATCATGGATGGGAGTAGCACGACTTGTAAGGGCAGAATTTCTATCATTAAAAGAGAGGGAATTTGTCCTCGCTGCAAAGGCACTGGGGGCAAGCGATATGAGGATAATCTTAAGACACATTATGGTAAACAGCATGGCTCCCGTGTTCGTTTCTGCTATTCTTGGCGTAGCAAGCGCAATACTGGTGGAATCGGCTTTAAGTTTTCTTGGCATAGGGGTTCAGCCTCCTACACCCAGTTGGGGCAATATGCTCACATCAGGGAAGGACAACATAGAGATAGCATGGTGGCTGTCCCTTTTCCCAGGCATTGCCATTCTTATCACTGTGCTCAGCTACAACCTCTTTGGAGAAGGATTGAGGGATGCCCTTGACCCGAGGTTATGGACCAGTGACCGGTAAGCTGAGCTATCTTCCCGATCCTGAAAGGGCAAAGAATAATATAAAATCGTTTTTATCGGAAAATCCTGCTTACTCCGAAAAACTAAACACTCATTATTCTCAAGTCGCGACCCTATTCTCATATAGCCAATTTCTCGCCAATTATTCTGTAAAAAATCCTGACGCGTTGTTTTACGCCATTGATAATCTCAATATACCCTTCGATGCCGAACAACTGAGGGCTGAATTAAATGAACTGCTATCTTCTTGCAATTCCATAAATGAAGGTATGAAGGCAATTCGTATTTTCAAAAAAAACAAACTAATGATTATCACCCTGAAGGATATTCTTAAGCAGGCAGAACTTCAGGAAATAATGCTCGATATGAGTAATCTTGCTGATGCAATTCTGTGGGAATCATTGGAATTTGTCCAATCATTTCTCAAGCAGAGATATGGCACTCCTGAAAACAATTCCGTTGTCGTTATAGCCCTCGGGAAGCTGGGAGCACAGGAACTCAATTACAGTTCTGATGTGGACATAATCTTTGTTTACAAGGAAGAAGGTGAGACAAGCGGTATATCAACAATTCATGGTATAACCATGAATAAAATCTCTGCCTTAGAGTATTACACAAAGCTTGTTGAAGAATACACGCGATTCCTCTCTGCAAATACAGAGGACGGCTTTGTCTACAGGGTTGATCTGAGATTAAGACCACAGGGGCAGCGCGGCAGTCTGGCCATGTCATTGAGAAGTTATGAGGAGTATTACGAGTCATGGGGACAGTTGTGGGAAAGGGCTGCCCTTCTCAGGGTAAGGCCGATAGCAGGGGACACGCAGTTAGGACAGGATTTTTTGAATACAATAAAACCATTTGTCTACAGGAAATACCTTGACTTTGAAGCCATTGACGAAATCAGGAGGATGAAGTCACAGGTTGAACAGATAAAGGCAGGGACATTGAGCAGGGATATAAAGCGGGGATATGGAGGGATTCGAGAGATAGAATTTTTCATACAGATATTCCAGTTGATCTATGGAGGCAAAGAACCGTCTTTAAGTGAGCGGAGCACATTCAAGGTATTGCATAAACTCCTGCAAAAGGGATTTATAGGTTACGAAGACTTCGGCCAGCTTTTAGACAATTATATCTTTCTGAGAACACTTGAACACAGGCTCCAACAATTGAACGATATCCAGACACATGCCCTTCCATCCAGCGACATGGAACTAAATATCCTCGGAAAAAAGATGGGATTTCCGGACAGGTCGGTCTTTTTATCAGAGCTTAACAGGAGAAGGCATAAGGTAAGGACAATATACGATTCACTTTTGGAATCCAGAAAAGAACCGCCTCACGGCTTATTGAGCAGCATTTTCTGGGATATGGAAACACCCGTTGAACACCTCATGGCAGAAGAGCTTTCAAAGACAAAGATAACGGATATGAAAAGGGCCATGCACCAACTCACCAGGATAAGAAACAATATATACTCCTTCCAGACAATAAGGGGAAGGAGGCTCCTCGAGGATATTCTACCGAGATTTGTGGATGAAACAATCAAGGGCACAAACCCTGACCTTGCCCTGCTTCAGTTAGTCGATTTCTCCAGTATTTTAGCCTCAAAGGAATCCTATCTGGAAGCCATATCACAAAGACCTGAAATAATCTCTGTCCTTAACTTCATCTTCTCCCAGAGCGAATACCTTTCAAAGATACTCATGGGAAGCCCTGAATACATCGAGTCCATTGTTGGTGGTGAAATAACAAAAAAATCATTGAGGGCATTAACAAATGAACTAAAGATGCTAATTGACAGACATGGAGAATCCACTGCCATAAGGTTATTAAGAAGATTCGAGGAGATAAAACTGGGAATCCTGTTTCTGGATAGAAAAATAGGGGTAATAGAAATAATGAAGGGGCTGAGCAAGACAGCAGATGCAATATTGTCAACACTGCTTGAACGACATGGGGCGTCATTGAATATTATTGCCTTCGGTAAACTGGGGGGCAGGGAGATTATTTTTAATTCTGACCTTGACCTGATATTTATAACATTAGAAGAACCTACAGAAAACGATATTAAGGCAGCAGAGGGGTTGCTGAGGTTCTGTATGTCGTACACAAAGGATGGGACAGCATACAGGGTTGACACCCGCCTGAGACCCGAGGGCAGCAAAGGACCTCTCGTGAGTTCCATAAAAGGCATTCGAGATTATTACCTGAAGCATGCACAGGTTTGGGAACTACAGGCACTTTTAAAGGCAAGGCCTATCTGTAATTTCAAATCTCAAATTTCAAATTTCAAATTTATGGAACTGAGAAGAGAGATTTTAATGGAAAGGGGATGTGAAATAACATTAGGCGACATAAAAAAAATGAGGGAAAGGATTCAAAAAGAACTATCAAAGGAAGTCCCCGGCACTCATGATATAAAGCTCGGCGCAGGAGGGCTTGAGGAACTGGAGTTTATAGTTCAATATCTGCAGCTTAAAAACTGCAGGGGCAACCCGCAGATACTTGTCCAGGGAACACTCGATGCAGTTAACCGCCTCAGCAAAAGAGGCATACTGGAGGATAGCGATGCAATGATGTTCAAAGAGACTTACATGTTTTACAGGACCATCGAAACCATGCTCAGGCTAAGGAATGAATCCCTTCTAAAAGAGGGCAGCACCATTGTGCAGAGCCTTGCAGGCTTTTTGGATATTACGGAAGAAAGATTCATAAACCTTCTCAATGAAAGGAGAACACTGACAAAGAACTTCTGGAACAGATTAAATGAGGCGGTTCACCTCCCATTTAGTTGCAGCCCAAAATTGAGCATGTAGGGGCAATTCATGAATTGCCCCTACAAACTATACAGAACCTCTCCCCGCTCTGTCGCATTGCGGTTCTGCCGCTATATAGCACTGTCGTTCTGTTGCATCTGTTTATGTTACCATCCTTTCTTGGTGAGGATTTAGAGGGCATAATACCCTTTCAAGATGCAACAATTTCAACAGTAGGGGCACGGCATGCCGTGCCCCTACTATCTTGCACCATATTCCGTGAAGAGCCAATCCTTAGGCATTATGATGAATATCATTGTTTTATGATCTATTCAATGCTAAATTTATAAAAACAACTTAAAGAGGAGGAGGATTCTATGGAAGTGATCGATATTAAGAAGCTCATAAAATTTTACCCTGACAAGATCTCAAGGGAAATGCTCTCTGACAAGCCGGAGATGCGTGTTGCATTGATGTGTCTTGAGGCAGGGCAGGCATTGCAGCCTCACAAGGCACCTCTGAGACTCATGATGTATTGTGTTGAAGGAAAAGGCACGTTTATTGTAGGCGACGAAGAGATCGTTGCGGATGAAAAGACTGCCATACTCTGCGACCCGTTGATCCCTCATGGATTCAGGGCTGATAAGGGTGAAAGACTCGTTGTAATGGCGGTAGTAACGCCAGTGGAGTAATTTAAACCAAATATTCGGAATACCTTCTCATTTCGTCAGACTCTATGCACTCTGAAAACCTGTTGTCAGATATCACAGACTTTATTGCCATAGATGAAGATGAATCGAGGATCTTTAACCTTCTGAAAGAGAAAAATGATACAAAAAGGAGGGCTATAAACCCGGACACGACCTCAAGGGATGGTATTGAAAGTTGTCTGCCAATGACATGCCCTGATAGTGCGCCGAAGATAAGAGAAAGCAGAGGGATAATAAAAGCAAGAAAATAGCCCTTTGTCTTAATTTCTTTGTCTATTCCCACTGTAACGCTGTCTCCGACCTTAGCGCCGACAGGATTTTTAACAGTCAGCATCATATTAGTACTTGCGGCCTTGCAGAGGCCTATCTTTGCCTGGCCGCAGCCCTTACATGACTCCCTGCCTTTGAGCATAACAGTAGCAGTGTCTCCCTGAAGCCTTATTACTGTCCCTATTTCTGGTATGGATGGTTTCATATCTTTATGATACTGAATTCTATTTTCTTAAGCTATGAGATATATCATACTGCCTTTAACGCCAGTGGTCAGGTAACTGGTTGCTGGTTAAGGGTTTGCTGCTGCTCTGCCGCACTATTGCACTATGTTAGGTTAAAATAAAATCATGTCTAATGTATTTCATTTATTAAAAAGCCATGCAGAACAAATAAGCAAGCGTCTGAAAATCAGCGAGACAAGACGGATCTACAACATCTCCATCCCACACTTGGCATTGCTGCTTTTGTTTCATGAAAAGCCATTTGTTGTGGTTGAAGATTCTGACGAGTCCGCATCGATGCTTTATAATGATTTTCTATTTTTTAATTCAGCAATCAGCAATCAGCAATCAGCAATTGCATACTTCCCTCTGCCATCCAATCCAGAAGCCATTGGAGAAAGGGCAAAGACATTATACAGAATAAAGGATATAGAAGTCAGGAGTCAGAAAACAGAATTTATTTCAATAATAACTTCAAAGGAGGCATATTATTCCGGATTCTCCATCTCTGAAATAAAAAACAATGTCCAATCACTCAAAAAAGGGATGGAAATCGGAAGAGAAAAGCTGGAGGCATGGCTTACATCGCACGGCTACAGAAATGTAAGCGTTGTAATGGAAAAGGGCGAATACAGCCAGAGGGGATGGCTCTTTGATATATATCCTGTAACTGAAGACTCTCCTGTAAGAGTAGAATTTTTTGGAGATGAAATAGACCTGATAAGAACATTCGACATCGAGACACAGCGATCTATAAAGGAAATAAAGGATATAGAAATTCTTCCTGCAGAAGAAATAGGAGTTAAGAGTTCAGGGTCAGGAGTTCAGGCTGTGGAGATAAAAACTGATTTGCTAAATGAATTGCTAAAAATCAGGGATATAGACATTTTTCTGGGTTCAGAGGCATTGAAGGATATTGCATTATCAGATATAAATTCTAAACTCATCACCTTTTCGCATCTCCCATTTGTTGGTGAAGGGATTGATACAGGCGAGATGACAATCAAAGGAACAGGAATCCCTCCAGAGGAACGCAAGGGAATAAATGATATTCCTGATGTATTAAAAAAGGCAGACAAGCATGTTGTCTCTGTAATGTCTTCAAAGGCTCAGGCAGAGCGCCTCAAAGAGATCATGTCAGATGGCGGCATTATAGCGCCAATAATAGACAAACAGGACATAAAGTCCTATGAAGGAATGTTTTGCATAACATCAGGTAGGCTGTCTTCAGGAATAAATCTGCCTGAATTTCTAATAGTCACAGACAGGGAAATCTTTGGCGAAAGACCCTCGTACAGGCCTATTAAAAAATCAAAGGTATCGAGGCTTCTCCTTGGCATCGACGATTTGAAACCCGGCGATTTCGTTGTGCATAAAGACCATGGCATAGGAAGGTTCGCTGGATTACAGAGACAGAAAACAGAAGACTACGAACAGGATTTGATAGCAATCGAGTATGCAAATGGCAGGTTATATGTCCCGTTTCACAGCATAGACAGGCTGCAAAAATACAGTGCAGCAGAAGGACATATCCCATCCCTCGAAAAACTCGGCGGCAAGGCATGGATCAGGACAAAACAGAAGGTAAAAAAGGGCATCAGGGAGATGGCAGAAAAACTCCTGAAACTGTATGCTGAGAGGAGGATTGCAAGGGGCTATAAATTCAGCGAGGACACCCCCATGCACAGGGAGTTCGATGATTTCTTCCCCTACGAAGAAACACCTGACCAGACAAAGTCCATAGAGGAGATAAAAAGGCACATGCATTCAGAAATGCCAATGGATATGCTCCTCTGCGGAGATGTTGGATATGGAAAGACAGAGGTGGCTGCCAGGGCCGCATTCAGGGCTGTCTATGACGGAAAACAGGTGGCTATCCTTGTTCCAACAACATTGCTTGCAGAACAGCACTTCAGGACATTCAGGGCAAGGTTTTCTGGATTCCCTGTAAGAATAGATTATCTCAGCAGATTTAAAAATAAAAGTGATTTAAAGAATACTGTTGCGGCAATTTCAAAAGGAGAGGTTGACATAGTTATAGGGACGCATATGCTTTTGAACAAAGAAGTCCAGTTCCATGACTTAGGACTTCTGATTATAGATGAAGAGCACAGGTTCGGAGTAGCACAAAAGGAGAGGCTGAAAGAACTCAAAAAGGGCGTTGATGTCCTCACACTCACAGCAACGCCGATTCCGAGGACGCTGCATATGTCCCTGTCAGGGATAAGGGAGATGTGTATAATAGAGACACCTCCAGAGGAAAGACTCTCGGTGAGAAGCATTGTTACCATATTTAATGACAGGACAATAAAAGAGGCAATAGAAAGGGAAATGCAGAGGAATGGACAGGTATTTTTTGTCCACAATAGGGTAAAAGATATAGAGAAAATATCCGCCCATATCAAAAAACTGGTTTCAGATGCGAGGATTGCAACAGCCCATGGACAGATGCGGGAGATGGACCTCGAAAGGATTATGCTGGGCTTTCTGAATAAGGAAACAGATATCCTCGTATGTACTGCAATAATCGGTGCAGGTCTGGATATTGCGACAGCCAACACCATAATCGTAAACAGGGCGGACACCTTTGGACTGTCAGACCTCTACCAACTCAGAGGAAGGGTTGGAAGAGGAAACACACAGGCATATGCATACTTCCTGATACCAGGAGAGGACATCATTACAGACGATGCAAAGAAGAGGCTGCAGGCAATACAGGAGATGAGCTATCTCGGCGCAGGTTTCAGACTTGCACTAAAAGATCTCGAAATAAGAGGGGCAGGAAATCTCCTCGGTGCAGAGCAATCAGGGCATATCTATAAAGTTGGATTCGATATGTATATGGAGATGCTCGAGAAGGCTGTCTCAGAACTCAAGGGAGAAGAAATAAAGGAAGAAATAGATCCCCAGATAAGATTGAGGCTTTCTGCATTTATACCAGGGGATTACATACCGGATATAACACTAAGGCTGAGCATTTACAGAAAAATATCAACCGTAAAATCTCTCGATGCCTTGACAGAATTAAAAAATGAACTCCTCGACAGATTCGGCAGCATGCCAGAAGAGGTAAATAATCTAATGCATGTCATAGAGATAAAAATATTATCGAGGCTTTTATATATCTCTACAGTTTCTGATATAGATGGCAGATACAGGTTTTTCTTTGTTTCGGATGCAGAGGATAAATATAAAATTCCTGAAAACTTTTTTGATAAACTCTTAAAGACATTGTTTGAACTGCATAAGAAAGAGAGGGGGATTCGTTTCCTGCCAGACGGCTTTGAATTGGATACGCGGGGGATACCGTCAAAAGATGCAATAACAAAGGTTGAGGAGACGCTGCAGTCCTTATGGACAAGATTGTCAAAATAATTTAAACTGGAAAACATGAAGAACAGGAGTCAGAAGTCAGGAGTCAGAAGTCAGGGCACAGAAAACAGGCACATTCTATTTTCTTTGTCTGTCTTCTGTCTTTTGTGCTCTGTATTCTTTCTGAATGGCTGCGTCACAGTTACTGTGGAGGAGCGAAAGGAGGCCGAGTTCCATTATAAAATGGGCATTTCCCACCTGAATGAGGGCAATATCCAGATGGCATTTGTAGAGCTTCAAAAGGCATATCAGCTCAACCCCGACAATAAAGAGACCCTTAACAGCCTTGGACTCGTCTACCTCCAACTTGATGAACTCGAAAAGGCAAAGGACATGTTTCTAAGGGCAGTATCCATTGATTCCGAATTTTCAGAGGCATACAACAATCTTGGTGTAACATATTCAAAAAGAAGGCAGTGGACAGAGGCGATAGATGCATTTAAAAGGGCATTATTAAATCCACTGTACAGAACGCCTGAAACGGCATTCTACAATCTCGGCATGTCCTATTACAGGGTGGGGCAATACGAGCCCGCCATAAATGCATTCAAGGATTCCATAAAGAGGTCTCCCCTCTTTGCATTGCCGTATTACGGGCTTGCACTCGCCTATAACAGGGAAAGCAGATATGGAGATGCTGCGGCAATAATCGCACGTGCAATAGAAATAGACCCAGCCTATAAAGGTGATAGGAAGAAATTCATAGAGGAAATTAAACAAAGGCTTCTCATTGCAAAGGGAGAAGAAGAGATGGACTTCAGGGATTATCTGGAGATAATGAGGTATTAATTCTGGAGGCGGCGAGCGGATTCGAACCGCTGCATCGAGGTTTTGCAGACCTCTCCCTTAGCCACTTGGGTACGCCGCCATATAGTTTATAGCTCATAGATGATATATTAGTATTAACTATGAACCATGAGCCATGAACGATGAGCTAATTTTATGGAGCGGGCGACGGGATTCGAACCCGCGACCCCAACCTTGGCAAGGTTGTGCTCTACCAACTGAGCTACACCCGCAATTAGATAACACAAAAACTTATCATAATCGTGCGAACTATGTCAAATCAATTGCTAAAAACACGCGATTCCATTAAAATAAACCTTAATGTTGCATAGACAGCAAGGACTAACATGCTTCAAAGCCTTTACAAGCGACAGGAAACCGTATTCATGCAGAATATAAATGTTTTAACAGAGGGTTGAATCCAATGCTGAATACGATATGGTGGTATGAAAATCTTATAAGGTGTCGC
>CALGPO010000040.1 GCA_937960465.1 uncultured bacterium | reverse complement strand
CCCTACAATTTAAACATTTAAACCCTTTGGGCACGGCAAGATGAGCCCCTACAAAATACTATTCAATGGTAAAAAGCGAAGAAAGACGAATGTGACAATTCAAAATAGTAAAAAAGTGTGACATGACCTTAGGAATAACAGGATGACTTCGTTCCCCTTATGTGTAGAAGGAGTGGTAAATTTTATTTCAATATGCTACTATACGCAAAAATGCAATATACACTAAAAATAGTATATATTTACAGACGTTTATGATATACTTTTTGTTAATAAACTTAAAATAAATTTATCCTTTTACAGGAGGTTCTATATGACAAAAGGCAGCGTGAGGTTCTTCATTTTTCTGCAATTGATTATAGCCATAATAGCAGCGGTTCCTTCACTTGTAGATTCCGGCGAGATTGTTATAAAGCCAGGAAAATTTGACCACTTCAATATCTCGATGCCTGAGAGGATTATTGCCGGAGAAGATGTCTCCATAAGGCTACAGGCAGTAGATGCCTTTAATAACATTATCACTAATTTCGGAGAGACCGGAAAGGAGTTCCATGCAACGGTTTCTGGCTCTGCCTCGATAAACCCTGCCGCCTTTAAATCAACCTCTTTTATAGACGGAACTTTAACGATAAACATTTCGGATAAGGTCGCCGAGACCATTAACCTCTCTATAAAGGAGAGCGGTATACCCATCCCTATTCTGTCAAAAGATTTGACCATAACCCCCAGCAAACTCAATTCTTTCGTGATAAAAGGACCGAGAACAGCCCATGCAGGTGAAAAATTCGAGGTAAAGATCATTGCAAAGGACTCCTTTGGGAACACTGTCTTAGAGCCGATCTTTGGGAAAAATATGAATCTTATATTCAAGGGCAATGCCGAACTCAAGGTTGATATGCCTGCAATCCCTGACTTCAAAAATGGCATATGCACTGTCACACTTATATCACAAAAAGCAGGTATTGCAATAGTAGAGGCAAAGGATTTAATCACAGGGAGTTCTGGGACAAGCGAAAAGATCGAAATAATCAACGGTCCTGTGAATTCATTCAGGGTATTTGTTCCTAAAGAAGTTATTGCAGGCGAGCCATTTGAAGTGTCTGTAGTCGCCGTTGACCGTTTTGGCAATGTCGTATCGAATTATTCTATAACAGGAAGTGGTGTGATAATAAGTTCATCCGGCAAATTCAAACCATTCCCCTCCTCCTTGCCGGCGTACGAATTCGTAAACGGGCAGGCAAAATTTGATCTCAGGTACGATGCTGCCGAAGATATATCCATAATCATCACAGAAATGGGGAAGTCCCAAAAGGGTACGAGCGAAGGCATAAAGGTGGTTTCGCCGATACCAGAGAGGTATGAGATTACGACCCCGGGTTCTGCAGTTGCAGGGCAGAAGTTCAAGATAAAGATAACGGCTTATAATCAACTCGGGCATGTAATCAAGAATTACAATATAGTTGGACCCGATGTCCAGCTTTCTACAACAGGCACAGGAACACTTATACCGGACAGAATACCTGCATCTGAGTTTGTGAATGGCACAGCAGTTGTTGAGGTTCAATACAACAAGTCTGAATCTTTTGCAATTACTGCCGGTCCTGTAAAACCTGCAGTGGCTGTAAAGAAACCTGCTACAGCACCAGCTAAACAGCCGGCAAAGGCAGCACCGCCTGCAAAGGAGCCAAAGAAGCCGAAGAAGGTAAAAGAAGAAAAAAAGGATAAAGAAAAGGAGAAAAAAGCAGAGGCAAAGGTCCTTGAGATTACAAATGTATCTCTTGTTGAGCCAAAAAAGAAGTCTACCATCTCGATACATATCCCGAATCTCAATGCAGCCGTAAAATACAGCGTATCTACAGAGACGGTTGAGGGCAAAAAATGGATTGTTATCAGGATAAAGCCGGCAGTAAGCAAGATAGAAAAGGCTGTGAAGTTCGAATCAACCTTTGTCGGCAATGTTGTGGTAGAGGAAGACAAGAAGGAGAAGGATGCTGTGCTCGTTAAGATCGAACAACTAAAGCCCACAAAGTTTCATGTAACAAAGGAGAAAAACTCCCTTACCGTTACCCTGAAACACTGACAAATACAGGTAAAGGTAGAGGTAGAGGTAAAGGTAAAGGTAAAGTAGAGGAAAGGGTTAAGCAAAGGCCTTTCTTTACTACCTTTGCCTCTACCTTTTTACTGTCTTAATTATGGGATTCTTGGACAAACTAAAATCAGGCCTTACAAAGACAAAGAAGAGTATTGTCGAGAGGGTTGAGTCAATACTCCTGAGCAGGACTATTGACGATTCAGCCATTGAAGACATCGAAGAAGTGCTTATCACATCGGATGTTGGAGCAGAGGCTACCGAAGAGATAGTAAGCCTTCTTAGAGAGAAAGTAAAATCTGGTGAAGTAAAGAACATAGACGATGTAAAGGCCTGTTTAAAAAACGAGATGGCTCTATTGCTCGGCAAACCCCAGCCACTTGTAACCTTCGGAGAGAAGCCATTTGTAATCCTTACAGTTGGCGTCAATGGCGTGGGCAAAACCACGACCATAGGCAAGCTTTCATCAAGATTCATATCTGAAGGGAATTCTGTGATCTTAGCTGCTGCTGACACATTCAGGGCTGCTGCAATAGAACAACTCGAAATATGGGCGAAGCGTTCAGGAGCGGATATAATCAAGCACCAGAGCGGCTCTGACCCTGCTGCCGTTGCCTTTGATGCTGTGGAGGCTGCAAAGGCAAGGGGAATCGATATAGTCATCATTGATACAGCAGGAAGGCTTCACACAAAGAGCCAGCTTATGGATGAGCTTAAAAAAATTAATCGTGTCATCAAAAAATCCATACCCGATGCACCGCAGGAGATTCTTCTTATAGTTGATGCAACAACAGGTCAAAATGCATTGAGGCAGGCGCAGATATTCAACGAGGCAATAGGCATAACAGGCATTGCCCTCACAAAACTCGATGGCACTGCAAAGGGCGGGATTATCTTCGCAATAAAGAAGGAACTTGGCATACCTGTAAGACTTATAGGCATAGGCGAGGGAGTTGACGACCTCAAGGACTTTGACCCGGAAGATTTTGTTACTGCCCTGTTTGGGTAAGGAATTAATCTCTTTGAAAAACATATCGATAATCGTTACCTTATTTCAGCTTATTGCTGAAATAAACGTATGTTTTATTCATTTCAAAAAAACTCATAACTGTTTGTATGTTATAATTTTGGATTCATCTCCAAAATAGTTGCTGCAAATGCTTACTGATTATCAAGTTATTTGCAACTAAGTTAAGCGAGTATATATGTCGGGCAGGCCTGACATATATTTTCACTTAATTTGGATGCAACTAAATGGGAGATGAACCTAATTTTGAAAATAGATTGGAGGTATAACGATGTCCACAGAAGTAGTTCATCCATATATAGCCTATAGTAAGGAGATAGGCAACTGTAGACCTATTATTGCCGGGACAAGAACAAAGGTATCAAATATTATTGCCTACCACAAGCTTGGACTCTCACCTGAAGAGCTTGCGAGGGAATTTCCGCATCTTACGTTGTCCCAAATCTATGATGCCCTCTCATACTATTATGAGCATAGGGAGGAGATTGACAGAGAAATAGATGAAGATAGCGAAGACTCTATAAAAAGCTCCCTCTAAATGAGAATAAGGGTTTACATTGATGAGGATATTCCGTTTTCGTTTGCCCAGTCATTATTGAACCGGGGTGTAGATGTAGTTACCACCCAGCAGGCAGGGAATAGTGGAATGTCAGACGCCGAGCAACTTCAATATGCAGCAAAGGAAGGAAGGACTATTTTTACGCATAATAAGAGAGACTTCAGGTTATTGCATAATGAATATTTACAGACAGGAATGGATCTCAGCGGAATAGTAGTGTCTGATCAGTTGCCAATCGGCACTATGCTGAGACGATTTATGAAGTTCTGGTTTGCGCTTAGTGCTGCTGATATGAATAATAGGCTTGAGTTTTTGAGCAACTGGAAATGATTTAACTCTGTCCCTGCCTTTGATTCCTCAAATGCTAAAAATGTCCGCTGACTTCCACTCCTGTTTGGGTAAGGCTTCCGATTTTTCTTATTTTTTTATATCTCTCTTCTATCAATTTTGCAGGGCTTTTTGATTGAATGGATTCCAGAGACTTCAAGATATATTCTACTAACCTTTTTGCTGTTGTCTCAGGCTCTCTGTGCGCACCGCCGAGGGGCTCCGGAATTATGTCGTCGATAATCTTGAATGACTTCAGGTCATCTGAAGTGAGTTTCAATGCGTCTGCTGCCCTTGAGAAGTCATCAGGGGTAAGCTCCTCCCCTCCTTTTTTCCATAAAATAGCTGCACATCCCTCTGGAGAGATTACGGAATAAACAGAGTGCTCTAACATATACAGCCTGTCTGCAATGCTTAATGCAAGGGCGCCTCCACTACCTCCTTCGCCTATAACAATAGAAATTATTGGTGTTTTGATTCTTGACATCTCCATAAGGTTTGTTGCTATTGCCTCTGCCTGTCCCCTCTCCTCTGCGCCTATTCCTGGATAGGCACCGGGTGTATCTATAAAGGTTACTATCGGCATCTTAAATCTCTCTGCTAATTTCATTAATCTTAACGCCTTTCTATATCCTTCTGGATTGGGCTGGCCGAAGTTTCTAAATATCCTTTCCTTTGTGCCCCTGCCTTTTTGGTGGCCAATAATAACCATGGAGATGCCATTAATTTTTCCGACTCCTCCTACAATGGCAGGGTCATCTGCAAACCTCCTATCTCCGTGAAGTTCGATGAAATCCTCGGCTATCATACCTATATAGTCGAGGGTGTAAGGCCTTTCGGGATGGCGTGCTATCATGGTCTTTTGCCACGGAGTAAGGCTTGAGAATATCTCAGAGCGCAGTTCCTTTGCCTTTTTTTCGAGGCGCTTTATTTCTGATGCTATATCTATTTCTGTGCCGTCAGAGAGCTTCTTTAATTCCTCGATCTTTGTTTCGAGTTCTTCCAGTGGTTTTTCAAAATCAAGGTAATAACTCATAATACCTTTACGCTTACTCCTGCAATCCTTTCTGCCTCTGCTGCAAAATTGCCGCAGGGCGGAAGTTTAGAAGCTATAATAACACAATAATCAGGAAGATAAAACTTGAATGATATGCTGTCTTTGCCGTTTGGCGTATCTCCCATTAATCTCTTTATTGCCCTGAGCTTTTCAGCAGTATCTTCAAGGTTGTCGTATTTCATGGCCACTTCATATTTCGTGCAGAGTTCCATGTCTGCGAGGTTCTGTATCTCCCTTGCCATAACCTTTGCTCCCTTCTCTGACTTGAACACCTGGCCTTTTATCAAAATCAGGTTACCCTTTTTAAGAAGGTCTGCACTTTTTTTATAAAGGTCAGGGAATACAAGCATCTCGCAGCTTCCTGTCTCGTCTTCAAGATTCAGATAAGCTGTAATCCCCTTTTCTTTTGCTCTTGTCTTCATTTCGCTTATGATTCCTGCAACTGTAACATCAGCCCGCTCGTCTCTGTCCTCCACTCCTGATAGTTGTGTAACATCCATAGTGGATAAAGTCTTTCTGTATCTTGTCAACGGATGGCCTGATATATAGAAACCGAGGGCATCCTTTTCGTAACTCAATAATGTTGTTTCATCCCAGGGCTGGACTGCATTAACAGTGATATCGCTGTCCCCGAAGAGTCCTGGACCAAAGCCGTTTGGCCTATGAGATGATGCTAAGGCATCAATTGCCTTTGCCCGTGCAAAGGCAGGAGACAGAGAACAGAAAACAGATGACAGGCCATTTTTGTCTGACTTCTGATTTCTGACTTCTGACTTCTGTAGATAAAGAGAATCAAAGGCGCCTGCCTTTATCAGGCTTTCGACAACCTTCTTGTTCACCTTTTTGTTGTCCACCCTTGAAAGGAATTTATCAAAGGATTCAAAACTGCCGTTCTGTCTCTCCTGAAGGATTATCTCTATGGCTGCAGAGCCGACCCCCTTTACTGCCTCGAGCCCAAACCTCACAGAACTCCCAACGATCTTGAACTCTCTTTCGCTTTCATTAATATCAGGCGGCAATATCTCTATGGACATGTTCCTGCATTCATTTATGAGCTTGACGATCTTATCTGTATCCCCCATATCAGCACTGAGGTTTGCTGTCATGAACTCAACAGGATAATGTGCCTTTAAGTATGCTGTCTGGTATGCAAGATATGCATAGGCTGCGGAATGAGATTTGTTGAATCCGTATTCTGCAAAGAATGCCATCAATTCAAATAGTCTTGCAGCCTTTTTCTCGGGTATTCCATTGGCAATGGCGCCGCTCAGGAAGACCTCTTTCTGTTTTTCCATCTCTTCTGGTTTTTTCTTTCCCATAGCCCTTCTGAGGAGGTCTGCCTGCCCCATCGAAAAGTTTGCTATCTTGTTTGCGATCCTCATGACCTGCTCTTGATAAAGGATTACCCCATAGGTCTCGTCAAGTATCTCCTTTAATTGGGGCAGTTCGTATTCAACCTTTGTCTCTGCCTTTTTCCTCTTTATGAAGTCGTCTATCATTCCGCTGCCGATAGGGCCCGGTCTGTAAAGGGCAACGAGGGCAATGAGGTCTTCGAATCTGTTAGGCTTCATTTTTACGAGTATATCCCTCATGCCAGCGCTTTCAAGCTGGAATATGCCGGTTGTCTCCCCCGAACTTAAAAGCCTGTAAGTTTCTTCATCTTCCAGTGGAATCTCGGAGAGGACTATATGCTTTCCCTGTTGCTTTATGTAATCAACGGTTTTTTCGAGGACGGTGAGCGTCTTTAATCCGAGGAAATCGAACTTTAGAAGGCCTACACTCTCTACAGATCCCATGTCGAACTGCGTAGTAATGGTCTCTTCAGAAGGATTTTTATAAAGCGGCATGAACTCTGTCAATGGTTTCGGAGCTATAACAACCCCTGCAGCATGGGTGGACGCATGGCGTGCTAATCCCTCAAGCCTCTTTGCAATATCCAGCAACTCTTTTATTGTCGGGTTGCTGTCATATAATTCCTTTAACTGCGGCTCTAATTTCAGGGACTCGTCAATGCTTATATTATGCCCCGGGATAAGTTTTGCAATTTTGTCAACATCTGCATAGGGAATATCCATTACCCTTCCCACATCCCTTATTGCTGCCTTTGCAGCCATTGTCCCGAATGTTATTATCTGGGCAACATGGTCGCTGCCGTATTTTTCAGAGACATAATTGATAACTTTTTGCCTCCTGTCCTTGCAGAAATCCACATCGATATCAGGCATGCTTATTCTTTCCGGATTTAAGAATCTCTCGAAGAGGAGGTTGTACTTAATCGGGTCTATCTCTGTTATATCGAGGCAATATGCAACAAGACTCCCTGCTGCAGAGCCTCTTCCTGGTCCTACAGGGATGCCGTTTTTTCTTGCATAGCTTATGAAGTCCCAGACTATGAGGAAATAAGAAGAATAACCCATCTTCCTTATCATCTGAAGTTCCATCTTAAGGCGTTCAAGATAATTCTGCGGAGGATTGCCTTTGAATTTAGCCTTAAGTCCGTTGATGGCTAAGTCTTCGAGATAGGAATCTGGTGAAACTCCATTGGGCAGTTCATATTTTGGGAGGAGGCTCTTTCCAAGGACAAAATCGAGATTGCACCGCTCGGCGATCATCCTTGTATTTAATATTGCCTCTGGTGTTTCGTAAAATGCATGTTTCATCTCGCCAGGGGATTTGAAATAAAACTCATTGGTTGACATCCTCATCCTCTTTTCATCTTTTACAGTTTTTCCTGTCTGTATGCAGAGAAGGATGTCATGGGCCCTTGCATCTTCTTTTTTCAGGTAATGGCAATCGTTTGTGGCAACAAGGGGGATATGGAGTTCCTGAGAAAGCTCGATGAGTTTTTTATTTGTCTCATACTGTTCAGGCATTCCGTTGTGTTGTACCTCGAAAAAGAAATTCTCAGGGCCGAGGATGTGCTTGTACTGTAAGGCCGCCTCACGCGCCCTCTCCATCTGACCATACTGAAGATAATAGGGCACCTCTCCTTTAAGGCATGCAGTAAGGCCTATCAGCCCGCCGCTGTATTGCTCGAGGAGTTCTTTGTCTATCCTTGGCTTATAATAGAAGCCTTCCAGATAAGCCTTTGAAACGAGGGATGTAAGATTTTTGTAGCCATTGCTGTCTTTAGCGAGGAGTATAAGGTGAAAGGCTGCCTCCTCTGAAAGACCATTGTCTATATTAGTCTTTGACCTGTCAAATCTGCTGTTAGGGGCAACATATACCTCACAGCCGATTATGGGTTTTATGCCCTTTTTTATTGCCTTTTTATAAAACTCGATGACGCCAAAGAGGTTGCCATGGTCGGTGATTGCAACAGCAGGCATTTTATAGGCAGATGCCTGCTCCATAAGCTCATCGATCTTTATTGCGCCGTCCAAAAGGCTGTATTCTGTATGCAAATGGAGGGGGACAAAATCAGAATGCTGCATGAAAAATTTTACAGCTATAAAGAAAGTTTAGTCAAATACCAAAACGAAAGAGACTTATCCTTACCGCTGGATCGCTGAAATATTAAGATGTGCTATTCTTTAACTATGAAAGGTATTGTCTTATGGATAACTGGCCTACCTGGAAGTGGCAAGAGCACAATTGCTGATGGCATAAAGGATCGCTTTCCTGATTTTGTGATCCTCAGAATGGATGAACTTAGGAAGATTGTTACGCCTGAACCGACATATTCTGAAGATGAAAGGGAGATGGTATACCGTGCAATTGTCTATGCGGCAAAGACCATTTCAGAGCTTGATCACAATGTCATTATCGATGCTACAGGGAACATGAGGAGGTGGAGAGAGCTTGCAAAACAGCTTATCCCGAATTTTGCTGAAATTTATTTGAAGTGTCCCATAGATGTTTGTATGGAGAGGGAGGTTTCGCGCAAAAAAACACGCGGAGCGCCAAAGGGCATATATAAAAAGGGCAAGACCGGATGGCCTGTGCCTGGAGTGCAGGTGCCATACGAGGAGCCATTGAAGCCTGAACTGATAATAGAAACGGATACGGTTTCTATAAAAGAGGCTGTATCTGTTATCTCTGATTTTATATCAAGCCTTATTCAAACTTAAATTCGTCTGTTGGAGTTTCGATTGCCGCATTCATCACGAAGGTTTGTCTTGCCTGTAACATCGCTAATAAAGACTTCTCATTCATGTCTGGTTACCTTCTTTCTTTAAGTGTTTCTTTGTGGATTAAGGTATTTGCTGAATTATGGTTTGAGCGATCTCAAAAAATGATATAATATCGCTGTATTTATTACTGTACAAAGGAGATTATTTATGAACAGATTTCTTCTCGATAAAGATAATACAGCATTATTGCTTATCGATATTCAGGACAGACTTGCGAATGTAATGAAAGTGCGGGATGAAATTGTCAAAAATTGCCTCCATCTCATTGAGCTTTCAAAGATGCTAAATATCCCGATAGTTCTCACAGAGCAGTATCCGAAGGGTCTCGGGCAAACAGTTGCCGAAATAAAAGATGCCCTGCCGTCTTATCAGCCGATAGAGAAACTTACCTTTAGCTGCTGCGAAGATCCGAATTTTCTGAATGAAATAAAGAGGCTCGACAAAAAGACCATTATACTCACAGGTATGGAGACGCATATATGCGTGCTTCAAACGTGCATCGGACTTTTAAAGGAAGGCTTTCATGTCCATCTTGTGAGGGATGCTGTTTGTTCAAGGGCAAAGGAGAACTGGAAGGCAGGGGTGGAATTCACGCGCGATGCAGGAGCAGTAATCACATGCACAGAGACGGTTTTATTTCAATTGTTAAAGATTGCTGGCACAGAAGAGTTTAAGGTTATTTCGAAGAGGATCAAGTAGAGCTATAACCCTTAGCCGGCATTATTCGCCAAAAAAATGGGACGTCAGGCTGTCCCATTTTTTACGGTGGCTATCAGCATCCGCTATGACTTTTTCTAAGCAGTTTATTGTCGAGTTCGTAGGAGAGGATAGTTTTAATGTTCATCTTCCCCCCATCTTCAGCATCTGCTCTTTCAATTCTTTTATCCTATCCCTTATCTGTGCTGCCCTTTCAAAATCAAGATTTTTCGCAGCCTCTTTCATTTCCGATTCGAGTTTTTTAATGGCATCCTCGCTCAACTCGTATTCAGCCTTTTCTTCAGCTGCCATAGGCACTGTGAAATAATCGGATTCATAGATCGAGCCGAGGATGTCCTTTATCTCACTCTTTACTGTTTCAGGGGTTATATTCATTTTCTTATTATATGCTGACTGGATTTTTCTTCTTCTTTCTGTCTCATCAAGCGCCTTTTTCATGGAACGCGTTATTGTGTCTGCATAGAGTATTACCTCTCCATTTACATTTCTTGCTGCACGGCCTGCAGTCTGTATTAAAGAGCGCTCGGAGCGGAGAAAGCCTTCCTTGTCAGCATCGAAAATGGCAACGAGGGAAACTTCCGGCAAATCGAGTCCTTCCCTTAATAAGTTGACGCCTATCAACACATCGAATTGTCCGAGCCTCAGGTCTCTCAATATTTCAACCCTTTCGAGCGTGTCTATGTCAGAGTGCAGATACCTTGCCCTCACACCGAGTTCAGTATAATAGTCTGTCAAATCCTCTGCCATCTTCTTTGTCAATGTTGTAACCAAAACCCTTTCGCCTTTTTCTGCCCTTGTCCTTATCTCTCCAAGGAGGTCTTCTACCTGTCCCTTTACTGGCTTCACGATCATTTTCGGGTCCATGAGTCCTGTCGGTCTTATAACCTGCTCGATAATCCTTTTTCCTGATTTTTCGATCTCGTATTCCGCAGGTGTTGCAGAAACATAAATCACCTGATTTGTGCGGTGCTCGAACTCTTCAAATTTCAAAGGCCTGTTGTCAAGCGCAGAGGGCAGTCTAAAGCCATAATCAACGAGGGTCTGCTTCCTTGAACGGTCACCTTCATACATGCCACCGATCTGCGGGACTGTGGCATGGGATTCGTCTATTATCATGAGATAATCTCCATTGGAAGGTCCGCTTATGAGATAATCTATCAGTGTATACGGCGGCTCACCGGGAAGCCTTCCGCTTAAATGTCTCGAATAATTTTCTATCCCGTGGCAGTAGCCGAATTCTTTCAGCATTTCCAGATCGAATCTTGTCCTCTGCTCAATCCTCTGGGCATAGAGCAATTCACCCTTATTCCTGAAATATCTCATCCTCTCTTCGAGCTCTTCTTCTATTCCTTTCAATGCCCTTTCGAGCTTTGGCTTCGGAGTGATCCAGTGACTGTTAGGATAAAGTGTAAGCCTCTGTAGCCTCTTTATTATCTCGCCTGTTAAGGGATCGAATTCATGAATCGCATCTATGTCGTCGCCGAAAAATTCCAGCCTGATTGCCATATCCCGGGAAAAGGCAGGATATATCTCTACGATATCACCTCTTACCCTGAAGCTCCCTCTTTTGAACTCCATATCAGAGCGGACATAAAGCATCTCGACCAATTTTTTCAAAAGCTCATCCCTCTTTGTCCTCATTCCTTCTTCGATAAAGAGATGCATCCCCAGGTAATCCTCTGGAGAGCCTATTCCGTAGATGCATGAAACAGATGCCACAACAATTACATCTTTCCTTTCGAGGATAGACATGGTTGCAGAATGCCTTAATCTGTCGATGTCATCATTTATTAAAGAGTCTTTTTCTATATATGTATCTGTTGTTGGTATATACGCCTCTGGCTGGTAGTAATCATAGTAACTGACAAAGAACTCTACTGCGTTTTCAGGAAAAAGCTCTTTAAATTCTCCGTAAAGCTGTGCAGCAAGCGCCTTGTTGTGAGCTATAACAAGGGTGGGTTTGTTCACATTTGCAATGACATTTGCTACTGTAAAAGTCTTGCCTGAGCCCGTAACACCCAGTAGAACCTGATGCTTGAGCCCTTTTATTACACCTTCGGTTAGATGCTCTATTGCCTTTGGCTGGTCGCCTTTTGGAGAAAAACTTGTTCTTAATTTAAATTCATGCATGGTTTTATGTTAAAATAATTTTGCATAAAAGGTAAAAGAGGAATACCTTGGATAGAAATATCCGTTTACAGTCAGCCTTTCACGATATCCATGAAGAATGTGGAATATTCGGTGTTTTTGGACATCCTGAAGCCGCCAACCTTACCTATTTAGGACTTTACGCGCTTCAGCACAGAGGGCAGGAAGGTGCAGGCATATGCTCTGCTGACGGCACCCAGCTTTATTTAGAAAAATCCATAGGCCTTGTTGCGGATATATTTACGGAAAAAAGGATAAAGCGCCTTCCGGGAAACTTGGCAATAGGACATAACAGGTATTCCACAGCAGGCGGCGGCGGTCTGAAGAATGTCCAGCCACTTGTTGCAAATTACGCGCTCGGTACTATTGCAGTGGCCCACAACGGCAACCTTATTAATGCAGAGCAATTGAAGGATGATCTGGAAGCAGAGGGCGCCATATTCCAATCCACATCAGACAGTGAAGTGATCCTCCACCTTATTGCAAGGTCAAGGGACGATAACCCGCATGAACGCATAGCAGAGGCGCTCAGGAGTGTTACCGGAGCTTTTAGCCTCCTTTTTCTGAGGGAATCGGAACTTATAGCCGTAAGAGACCCAATGGGTGTGAGACCTCTTTCAATCGGACAGATTGACGGTGCTTATGTTGTTGCCTCGGAGACCTGTGCATTTGACCTCATCGGCGCTGAATACATCAGGGATGTGGAGCCGGGCGAAATGGTGATCATAAACCACAACGGCCTTCAATCCATTAAAGCATTGCAGAGTTTCAGAAAGGCATTCTGTATATTCGAGTTCATATATTTTGCACGCCCGGACAGTTACATTTTCAACCATATATGTGTCAACACAATGAGAAAGGAATTCGGAAGACAACTCTCAAGGGAATCGCTTGTAGATGCCGATATTGTTATACCTGTCCCTGATTCAGGAGTCCCTGCTGCCATTGGTTTTGCAGAGGAAGGGAAACTCCCTTTTGATTTTGGATTAATAAGAAACCATTACATAGGCAGGACATTCATAGAGCCGAAGCAAAGCATAAGGCATTTTGGAGTAAAGATAAAACTTAACCCTGTAAGGGATCTCCTGATGGGTAAGAGGGTTATAGTTGTGGACGATTCGATAGTAAGAGGTACGACAAGCAAAAAGATCGTGAAGATGATAAGAGAAGTTGGCGGCGCAAAAGAGGTTCATATGAGGATATGCTCTCCGCCTACGGTTGGGCCATGTTTTTACGGAATAGACACACCAACAAGGCAGGAACTCATTGCGTCGAGCCATATGACAGAGGAGATAAGGAAATACATAACTGCAGACAGCCTTTCATATCTGAGCATCGAGGGATTAAAGGGCATCGTTCCTAATCCCGAAAACTACTGTACTGCGTGCTTTGACAATAACTATCCTATCCAGTTCCCCAGAGAGAGATTGGAACAGATGGAACTGATATTTGCATAATATGGTTACAAAGACTATTCAGGCAATATATAAGATCAATTTAGGAATCAAGAGGGATGAGAGAGTTCTCGTGTTTACAGACAGGATTACACCTTCGGAAGTTTTACACGAAAATGACCTTTGCAGACGCGAGAGACTGAGGGATATAGCGTTATTGACAGCGGAGATTGGAAAGGCATTCACGAAAAAGATTGCCTATCACGAATATGCTGCCACAGGAAGCCATGGTGCAGAGCCTCCTGAAGAATTGTGGGGCATAGCCTTTGGACAAAAAGCTGTAGGCGAGCTCAAAAGGCACAGGCTTTTAGCCCAACTTATAAAAAAAGAGATTACAGATGACGGAATAAAAAAGGCAGAAGCCATTATTTCTAAAAACAAGAGATCTGCTGTAAATGCAGTAATCGCCCTTTCCAATTATTCTACGAGTCATACGAGATTCAGAGATATTTTAACGCGTGTATGCGGATGCCGATATGCGAGCATGCCCATATTCGAATTCTCGATGCTCGAAAGCTCCATGAATGTTGATTGGAAGAGATTGGCAAAGAGGACAAAAGCTATAGCGAAGGTCGTCAACACTACAGAAGCCATAGAAATAAAAACCCCAAACGGCACCCACATTACACTATCAAAAAAAGACAGGCAGGCATTATCTGATGACGGCATACTTACAAAACCGGGATCATTTGGCAATCTTCCCGCCGGTGAAGTTTTTTTTGCGCCTGTTGAAGGCAGCGCAGAAGGGAAGCTTGTTCTTGAATGGGCGCCAACAAGGGAACTGAAATCTCCCATAACCTTAATCATCGAGGAAGGTGTTGTAAGAGAAATAATCGGAAATGAGCCTTATGCCGATTACCTCAGGGAAAAGCTCAGTGAGAGGGATGAAAACAGGAATGTTGCAGAGCTTGGAATAGGAACAAACGATAGGGCAAAAAGGCCTGATAATATCCTCGAATCAGAGAAGATTTTAGGGACAATACATATAGCCCTCGGTGATAACAGCTCATTCGGAGGAAATGTAAAGACGCCATTTCATCAGGATTTTGTATTCTTCAGGCCTACGGTAATGCTCAAAACAAAAGATAATAGATGCGTTTATCTGCTCAAAGACGGCATTTTAGTGCAAATCTAAGAAGAATTTCCCATCTGAAACTTAAAAAAAGGGACGGTTCTATTTTTTCTCCGCGTGATTTGTTAGGCAACACTTTTTTCCATCTGTAAGAAAGTAACCTCTGACATACCTGCTTTTTCTCTTGCATGCTCAATGGTCATGCTTACAAGATTGCCTTTTTCATCGAGGTCGATGTAGAGATTTTCTGATATTTCTTTTGTCTCTACGACTGGAACATTTGAAAATTCAATCAACGCCGTATCTGTATCTGAGAAATACCGAATTTTCATTTTTCTTTTCCCTCCTTAAAGTTTCTATCAAAGAAGGCATTATGAACGGTCTCTCCGTCCTCTAAAAGGATTACTCTTAAGCATCTCCCGACTTCTTCGATAAATTTCCATTTTCTTACCCTTCCATCGCTCTGAACTTCTGTTTTTACAGGTTTATTAATTGTATCCAATATCCATTCATCTTTAATAATCGCTCTATCAGGACGCTGCTTGATGAGTGAAAAGTATTGGGTATATTTCATAGCCGTATTTTATCATTTTTGACTGATCGCTTCCAAAACATTTTTACTGTGTCATGAAACTAAAAAGGGGACGGAAACTAAAAAAGGGACGGTTCTATTTTTTTCTCATTTTTGTCAAAAAAAGAACCGTCCCTTTTTTCACATAGATAACATGTTTTTATCTCCGAAGATTTGTTATCATAAGGCATATTGAAAGGAGGCGATAGAATGTCTTATAAGGTTAGCATAGTAATAGAAAAAGATGAACATGGCTATTATGCCTATTGCCCTGAGCTTGAAGGATGTCAATCACAAGGGGACTGTTTTGAAGAAATTATTATCTAAGCTGAGCGATTTTGTAAGGCAGGTTTGTAAGGCAGGTGCTGCGGAAAGACTTTAAACTCCGCACTTGTATTAACATTTATCTTGTATCCGTCATCTACTACATTGGATACTTGATGGATGATGCATCCGTTATCTTTTATATACACATGAGCAAGCACTTTTTAAAGTCTTGTAGCAGTGCCTGCCTGTGTGCAACGCACAGGCAGGCCTGCCTTACAAAATCGCTCAACTTAGATATTATAGATTTAAAAGATGGAGGGGTGAGATGAATACACAGTTTGTAGTCGATGAGTCAGGCAAAAAAACAGCAGTGATCATACCGGTTGAAGAGTATGATGAACTATTGGAAGACATTCATGATCTGGCTGTCATTGCTGAAAGAAAAGATGAACCAACAATCAATTTTCATGAACTTAAGAAAAGACTGAAAGCTGATGGGCTTATTTAAGATTGATTCGAAAGGGTCATTAGAACATGATTTGAGGAAGATAGACAAGCAGTTCATTCCAAAGATTCTTGAGGCTATTGAAAGTCTTTCAGAGGATCCCTTCCCTGTGCAATCAAGGAAAATGAAAGGCTCAGAATCGAGTTATCGACTACGGGTAGGAGATTACCGTGTAATTTATCAAGTTGATACCAAAAACAAGGTTGTAATCATTTATCATGCCCGGCATAGAAAAGATGCTTATAAAAGGTAAAATGATGACCTGACTTCCGCTAACATGGCGTAAACTTAAAAAAGGGACGGTTCTATTTTTTTTCATTTTTGTCAAAAATAGAACCGTCCCTTTTTTATGGGGGAAAACCATTGTGTTATAATTAATCTAAGAAAGGGGGTTGTTATGACAATAGCTAAACAAGAGGTTTTTGAGTTAATAAAAGACCTACCAGATGAAGTAGATATTGACGAGATTATATATCGGCTTTACCTAAGGCAAAAACTTGAGAGTGCAGAGAAAGACGTCCACGAAGGTCGACTTGTTTCACATGAGGAGGTCGTCAAGGAGACTTCTAAGTGGTTTACGAAATAAAATGGACTA
>CALGPO010000039.1 GCA_937960465.1 uncultured bacterium | reverse complement strand
TTTTCATACCACCATATCGTATTCAGCATTGGATTCAAGTCTCTGTTAAAACATTTATATTCTGCATGAATACGGTTTCCTGTCGCTTGTAAAGGCTTTGAAGCATGTTAGTCCTTGCTGTCTATGCAACATTAAGGTTTATTCTATTTTACCACTTTTATATCCAATAGGATATATTTTCAATCCCTCCAATCGTAACAAAAATTTAATCCCTTCTTCATACTCCTGTAACCTGAAACCCTTATCATGTTAACAACATGTTGGCAAGTATGTTGGCAAATGGTTAATAGGTAAATGTTACTGTGTGACTTCCATATACACACAAAATACTCTGACGGTTCGGTGGAGCTGAAGAAAACAATTGACCTTTACGGCCAGGCAGGATTCGATGTAATAGCAATAACAGACCATGTAGTCAACGGAGATAACTCCATCGGAAAGCTCGCCCATCGCTTCAAGCTTTCTGTTACAGCGGCCAACTTTGACGAATATATATCAAATATAAAATACGAGGCAGAGAGGGCATGGAACAAGTATGAAATGCTCGTAGTCCCCGGTGTAGAGATCAGTAAGAACTATATTACTCCTGAAAAATCCGCCCATATTCTCATCATTGACATAAAAGATTTCATCCCTGCATGCATGAACTACGAAAAGATTTTCCTTGAGGCGAAGCAGCAGGATGCCCTTATAGTCGCATGCCATCCGCACAATATGTCGGACATGAGCCGTGACACACTATTCCTCTGGAACAACAGGGACAAGTATGCCAAATACATAGACGCATGGGAGATTGCCAATAGGGATGATGTCTTCAATGTAATCAGTATTAAGAAATACCCGTATATAGCAAACAGCGACTTTCATAAAGCCCGTCACCTGTATTCGTGGAAGACATTGCTTAATTGCGAAAAGAATATCGACGCAATTAAAAAATGCATAAGACATAACAAGGGAGTGGCTATAACGCTCTTCAGAAATTAGGAGGGAAGATATGGAAATATTTTACATCTTTGCAGGCATCACCATTTTGGGACTCATTGCTTATGGACTACAGATATTGGCAGTGCGGGCACATCTTAAAAAGCAGGTTATAGGTAATAAGTCAAAGGTAATAGATAAAAAAAATTATCGTCTATTGCCTATTATCCATCGCCCATCGCCTGTTTTTCCCATCTCCATACTCAAGCCTCTTAAGGGACTTGATGACAATTTATTCGACAATCTTGCAAGTTTCTGCGAGCTTGATTATCCAGAGTATGAAATCATATTCTCGCTTCAGGACCATAATGACCCTGCCTATAAAGTAGCAAGAAAAATAAAAGATAAATACCCTGAAAAGAATATCTCCATTATAGTCGAAAAATGTGATCTGGGACTTAATCCAAAGGTCAACAACCTTATTCCTGCATATAGGGCATCCCGGTATGACTATGTGCTTATCAGTGACAGCAATGTGATGGTGGATAAGGATTACCTGAAGGAAATAGTCAAACACTTGAAAGACCCTGATGTCGGCCTTGTGAGTAATGTTATAAAAGGTGTTGGAGGTAACACCATCGGCTCCATATTCGAAAACCTCCACCTGAATTCGTTTATTATAGGAAGTGTCTGCTTTTTAGACAGATTTCTGAAAGTGCCGTGCGTAATCGGCAAATCAATGCTTATGAGGAAAAAAGACCTCGAAGCAATTGGCGGATTCAGGGCAGTAAAAGATGTGCTCGCAGAGGATTATGTGATAGGAGAAAAAATTCATAAAATGGGAAAGAAGGTTGTTCTGTCGAATTATACAATTAATAATGTAAATGAATACTGGAGCATAAGAAGATTCCTCAACAGGCATACCAGATGGGGGAAGCTCAGATGGAGGCTCGGAGGAATTAAATATATCTCAGAACTCATCGGAAATCCTGTATTCATGTCCTTTATTCCGGTGCTGGCTTGGGATATTTCAAAGACAACCGTTTCCTTTGCACTGTTTATATCCCTCATTAAGGTAATTGGAGATTTATATCTCGGAAAGATAACGGACTCAGACTCAAATCCCCTGATCTATCTTTTATCTCCGGTTAAAGACATGATCATAGGTCTCGTCTGGTTTGTGCCAATACTCAGCAACACCGTTGTGTGGAGAGGAAACAGATACATGATAGGCAAGGATTCCATGCTCTCACCCTGCCAGGAAACGGGCATGTGGTCATGGAGATACAGGCTCGTAGATGCAATAAAGGCAAGGATTGCATAACAAGACAATGAAGATAGCTATACTCGGAGACATTCACGGAAACATTGAGGCACTAAAGGTTGCATATAATGCAGCCTTTAGTCAGAAGGTCGAAAAAATCTACCACCTCGGAGACCTCGGCGGCTATGCCCCCTTTGTCAATGAGGTGGTGGATTTTCTTATTGAACATAGGATCGAAGGAGTTCAGGGCAATTACGACGATGCTGTGGCAAATGATAAAGAACACTGTGGATGCAAATATGAAGACCAGATTCAGGCCGAGATAGCAACCCTGTCCTTTGAGTGGACAAAAAAACATGCAACAGAAAAAAGCAAGAAATATATGAAGGCTCTTCCCTTTGACATAGCCTTTTCAGTGCATGACAGAAAAGTGAAAATATTTCACGCAACTCCGCTTAAAAATAATCTTTACTGGCACGAAGACAGGGATGATGATTTTTACCTCCACATGGCAAGGAAAGCAGAAGCTAATATAATGATCTATGGTCATACCCACATACCGTACAGAAAAAACATCGGGGATAAGATATTCATTAATGCAGGCAGTGTTGGAAAGCCGAAGGATAGAGATACAAGGACATGCGTATGCATTGTTGATATTACGCCAGATAATGTGAATACAGAGTTTCTAAGAATACCATATGATGTTGAGAAAGTAGCCTCCGCCATTATTGAAAGCGGACTACCCTCGCATCTTGCTGATAGATTAATGATGGGCAAGTAACACGCCTTCCGTGAGGGTTAATATAACTGTAATCTCCATTTCATAATCATGTAATATCCGTGTTTTATCATTAGAGAGGACATCGGAGGATAATATGAAGCCAATAGTATATATACCAGAGGTTGTGGAACTGTCGGACAAAATGCACTCTTCAGAAACAGACAGCCTGAGCCTGCGTCAAGTTGCAGAACTTATGGGCAATGCAGTCGACGCCAGGGACAGCTATACGCATAACCATTCGCAGCAGGTTGCCGTTATCAGCTATCTCCTTTCACTCGCGATCGGCTTTAAGCCCAAGCATGCAGACCTATTTCATATTGCAGGACTTTTGCACGACATAGGCAAGATTGGAATACCTGACACTGTTCTTATGAAAAACGGTGAATTGTCCGAGAAAGAATGGTCTATTCTGAAAAAAACATCCTAAATTGGAATAGAAATCATTATGCCGATTAAGGCATTGAATGCAAAAAACGGACTGATGGAAATAATACTATACCACCATGAAAGGTTTGACGGCAGCGGCTATCCACACGGGTTAAGAGGCAAAAATATCCCCATAGGCGCACGGATTGCCGCAGTTGCGGATACATTATCAGCGTCTATGCAGGGCAGACACCACAGGGAAGGCAAAACCTTTGAGGCATCCATCGAAGAGGTTAAGCGGTCATCCGGTTCCCACTTCGATCCAGTGATCGTTGATGCCTTGCTGGAAATTCAAAATGATATAAAAAACTGGCTGAACGGAATATAACTTTCTGCTAAATGTAACATCCTCTTAATACTCGTGTAACATCCTTTTGTTATGCTTTATGAAAAAACGGAGGTGCACGATGAGTTTCATGACAGCAGATACAGCGGTAATTGAAGCCCTATGCCCATACTGCAATACCGAGGCAGAAATATGCAATGCTTCATGCTCGGCATTAGAGATCGACGACAGAATGAAAATGAAATACTGTACAAACGAGGATTATGACGACTGTCCAATATTTTTAGTAAAAAAATTACAAAGGAGGAGGTGATAGTTATGTGCCCTGAATTTAAGAAAGGAGTTTGCGAAATCGCAGGTATCGAGCCGGATGAAATAAAGTGTACAAGTGAAGATTGCTGTCTAAGCAATGACTGGGAAGAATGCAAGGTTTATATTTCACAGTTTTTCTTCGATCCCGAAAAGGAGTTTGCAACTGCAGTCTGACTTCACAACACTCCCCCAACTCAAAGGCCATGGAGACAATCACATGGCCTCCTTTTTTATCCTAAATTTAATACCGATTTAATAATCCTGTAACAAAATAGTTGCTAATCTATTAAAAGTAAAAGATGGATACAATTTAAGTTGAGCGATTTTGTAAGACAGGCACTGCCTGTGCGTTGCACGCAGACAGGCCTGAATATAGAATCGCTCAATTTAGGTCTAATTATCTTTGAAAATGACAAATGGAGGTGTGAGATGACAGGAACCATAACATTCAGGGATGAACTTACGATAAACCAGATAAAAGATGGCATTAATAAGTTCAGGGATGCGGCAAGCAGATGGAATGAGCTGATAATTGACATCACAGGCGTTGAAAAGATTGATGTTGCTGCCGTTCAGATGCTTGTTGCTGCAAAAAAAGAGTGTCTGGGAATCGAGAAGAGACTGGCTTTCCGTATGTCCGATGCAGTATCGAGCATGATGTCGATGATCGGAATTCAATTATGATATCCAATAGGAAATTCACCTATAAAATTGCCCTAATCCTGCTGTTTGTTGCAGCAATATCTTTTGTAAGCGATGAAAAATTCAGGGTGCTTGCAACTTTCATAGCCTGCAGCGGTGCAGGTCTAATTTGTTATTTATCCATAAAGAAAAGCCTCGCAGAGCTGAAGGCTGAACAGATGAAGGCAGAGAAAAAACATTTGTCTGAAATGGAGACAGCCATAAAACCAATTGCAAAATTATTAAGCGAGAGAGTACAGATAATACCTGTCCTGACCAATCAGCTCAATGACGTGACGCAGCAGACAGAATCCGCAGCACTGGATATAGGCGAAAAGTTCATGAGTATTGTGCAGAGGGCAAGGAATCAGGCAAAGAAGGCATCTGTGGCATTCGGCAGGTTTGCAGGAAACGGAGGGAGCAGCAGCGAATCCCTCACCGACTTAAGCAAAAAGGCACTCTCTGACGTGATAGAAAGCCTGAGGGAAATGACTGCTGTCACAAGGCAGACGCTGAATGATATGGAGATAATCATGGAGGATGCAGGGCATATAAAAAAGATAGTCGCAGAGATCGAGTATATAGCAGACCAGATAAATCTTCTTGCCTTGAATGCAGCAATAGAGGCTGCAAGGGCAGGAGAGCATGGGAGAGGGTTTGCTATAGTTGCTGACGAGGTGAGAAGGCTTTCTGACAGGTCAAATACCGCTGCTGACGAGATAAAGAAACTTATTACAAAGGTAGAGACAGACATAAAGGTGATTTATTCGAAGACAGAGAAGAGCGCTACTGAAAGCAGCGCCCGTTCCTCAAAGGCAGAGGTGGTAGTAGAAGACGCACTGAAGAAGATTGATGATATCATAAATGAGACGAAGATCAAGCTCAATGAGATGGGCGCAGAGACAGAATCCCTTGCAAAGGATATAAGCAGCATAGTCATATCCATGCAGTTTCAGGACATAACAAGGCAGCGCATAGAGCATGTGGTAGAGCCGCTTGTGTCCTTTAAGGCAGAACTCGAAGACATAACGCAAAAGGCAAGGAGCATGAGCGAAAAGATCCATGAATGGGAAGGCAACAGCAGCGCGGAATGGCTCGAAAAGATGTATACAATGGAATCGGAGAGAAAGGTTTTAAAGGAGGTGTTGAAAAATGGGTAAGACAGTATTGATAGTGGATGATTCTGCGTCTATGAGGCAACTGGTTTCTTTCGCTTTGAGGGATGCAGGGTATAATGTGGTCGATGCCATAAACGGGAAAGATGCGATGAACAAACTCAATGGCACAAAGATAGAAATGGTGATAACGGACCTTAATATGCCTGAAATGGACGGCATCGAATTCATAAAACAGGTAAGAAACAACCCGGGATATAAATTTACACCCATAGTCATGCTTACAACAGAATCCCAGGAATCCAAAAAGCAGGAGGGCAAGCAGGCAGGCGCGAGCGGCTGGATAGTAAAGCCCTTTACGCCGGAGCAACTGATAGACATTGTTAAAAAATTTGTGAGGTAGGGATGGTTGACTTCAAAAAACTTTACTCTATCTTTGTTGATGAGGCTATGGAGAGGATCACAGAGCTTGAGGATGGACTCTTGCGGCTTGAAAAATCTCCTGACGACAAGGAACTGATTAATACTATTTTTAGAGCTGCGCATACAATAAAAGGCTCAAGCGGAAGCATCGGGTTAAAGGACATTTCCAAATTCACCCACGGCATAGAAGAGGTGCTCGATCTGGTGAGGCAGGAGAAACTGAACCCTGATAAAGAATTAATCAATATCCTCCTTGATGCCACAGATATGATAAAGGAGATGGTTAGATGCGTGGCATCAGAAACAGCCTTTGATTTCAACAGATGCGAGGATTTGCTGAAACGGATGGAAGAGATAAAAAAGAGTCCGGAGTCGGGGGCCAAGAGTCAAAAGATAAAGACATTTAAGATTATATTCATTCCTTCCCCCGACCTTTTCAAAAGAGGTATCGATCCCAGCATAATCATTGATGACCTTAAAAATATCGGAGAGATTACCAGTATAGTTGCGAACACAGAAGCAGTGCCAATATTGTCCGACCTTAATCCTGAAAACCTGTATCTCAGATGGGACATACAGCTTAGAACAGATAAAGATGAGTCAGAAATAAAGAATGTATTTGAGTTTGTGGAGGATGGGAGCGACATAAGGATATTCCCTGTGAACACGCATGAGTACGAAAAGTGCATGGCGCCCTTAGGCAGGATGCTTGTGGATGAAGGCATTGTAAAGTCAGAGGACGTAGAAGATGCACTAAAAAACCAGAAAAAGTTGGGTGAAATACTTGTGCAACAGGGTAAGGTCTCTCAAAAAGATATAGAAAATGTGATCGAAAAGCAGAGGGGCATAAAGATAGAATCTTTTAAAAACGCCGTATCATCGACCATCAGGGTTGACCTGAAAAAGCTCGACCACCTTATAAACATAGTCGGGGAGATGGTGATAATACACTCGATGTTTCGCCAGACTATCCGTAGTAATGGGCAAGGCAATGGAGGCAATGCAACTGCAGAAAGGCTCGATGTCCTGTTATCACAGTTGCAGAGGATAGGCAGCGATATTCAGGAAAGCGCCATGTCTTTGAGGATGCTGCCTGTGGGAGAGGTTTTTCAGAGATTCATAAGGCTTGTAAGAGAACTTTCAGCATCAAAAAACAAAAATATAGAGCTTATTATTACAGGCGAGGAAACGGAACTCGATAAGGGAGTCCTCGAAAAGATAACAGACCCACTGGTGCATCTCATTCGCAATTCCATAGACCACGGAATCGAAACGCCAGAAGAAAGACTATCTAAAGGCAAACCTGCAAACGGAGCTATCCATCTGAGCGCCTATCAGATGGGAGACTCTGTTTACATTGATGTAGAGGACGATGGCAGAGGATTGAATAAAGAAAAGATAATCGAAAAGGCTATTTCAAAAGGGATAATAAATTCAGCGCAAAGTCTTACAGACGACCAGATATATAACCTCATTTTCCTGCCGGGATTCTCGACTGCCGAAAGCGTAACCGACGTCTCGGGTCGTGGGGTGGGGATGGATGTGGTCAAGAAGAATATAGAGTCCCTTAACGGGAAGGTATATATCCGGACAGGGCAGGACACTGGCACAACCATATCAATTAAGCTTCCACTGACTCTCGCAATAATAGACGGGCTTACATTACTCGTTGGCGAAGATGTTTTTGCAATACCTATAACATCTGTTGTGGAGTCGCTCAGACCGAACAGGATGGATGTCAAGTCTCTTAATGAAAAGGTAGAGGTTATAAATGTAAGGGGCGAATATATTCCGTTGATGCGGCTCTATGAAATTTTAGGCATAACATCGTGGAAGAAAGACCCGTGGGATGCGATTGTGATAGTTGCAATGCATGAAGGCAGGAAATACGGCCTTCTGGCTGATGAGCTTCTTGGAGAACAACAGATTGTTATAAAGAGTCTGGGTACTGCAACGCCTAAAGTTAGAGGCATAGCAGGAGGGACAATACTCGGCGACGGCAGGGTGGCGCTGGTTTTAGATGTGCCGGGAATTGCAGAAATGGTAAAAACAAGTAGTTAAGGGGTCAAGGAGTCGAGGGGTTAAGGAGGGCAAGGATTAGAAATTCCGTTCCCTTGATCCTTTAACTACTTAATCCCTTGATTACTTAGAAACAAAAGGGAGGAGGTCTTTATGACGCAGGCATTGGCAGAAAGGGAAACAGGAATCCGTTCAGGAGGTCAGGAGTATGTAACATTCAGCCTTAATGATGAAGAGTATGCCTTTGATGCCCTGAATGTCAGGGAGATTATTGAATTCGGCAATGTTACAAAGGTTCCCCATCTCCCTGATTTTTTCAAAGGCGTTATTAATCTTCGAGGTACAATAATCCCTGTTGTTGATTTGAAGCAGAAATTCGGGATGGAATCCGGAAACTATCAGAAGCACACATGTGTAATTGTTACAGAGTTTTCGAAGGGTGTAATGGGGGTTATTGTGGATGCCGTATCCGATGTGATGTATTTGTCTGATGAATCCATCTCAGCGGCGCCGTCCTTTGGGACAAAGATAAGAACAGATTACATTAAGGGAATGGGAAAGATAGGAGACGGGCTGGTGCTTATTCTGGATGTTGATAAAGTCCTCACAGAGGAAGAGGCATTAATTATCAGTGAACAGGTCAGTTCACAGTTCATGATTGGTAGTTCATAGCAACGATGAACAATCAACAATGAACGATCAAGGAGGGTTATCATGAGAATGACTATTTCAAAAAAGTTGTATATCGGCATAGGGGTATTGACAGCCGTGTTTATAGGTCTCGCGATATTTTTCCAGGCGAGCATTAAAAGCACAAAGGCGCAGCTCAGCGCGATTCAGGAGTATCTGGAGCTTCAGGCCCTTTTAGGTTCTGTAACCATAGACCACTTCAAATGGGCAGAGGGGCTTGCTGTAGGCACGATCATGCTCAATAAGGAATTTAAAGGGCAGATAGATCCCACTCAGTGCAATCTTGGCAAGTGGTATCATGGTTATAAGCCGCCAAGGGAACTTGAAGAAGCATTCAGGAAAATAGAAGACCCTCACAAGAGATTCCATGCAACTGCTCCGAAAATAATCGCTTTGATAAAGGAAAAGAACATTGAAGCTGCGAAAAAGATTTACGAAGAAGAGACAAAGCCCAATCTGGCAGCGACTCAGGAGGCATTAACTGAAATGAGGCTCGGCGTCAAGAAGCTGATAGACAGGGATATAGCAGGTATGAAGTCTATGCAGGACAAAATGGGCACGACATCTCTGATCGTTTACGGCCTCATACTCGGCTCACTGATTTCAGGCTCTGTTCTGTTTCTGGCAAGGCCGATTAAAAGAAATCTCACCAACATCTCTGACTGGGTGCATACAATGTCTACAGGCGACCTTACAAAGGAGGCGTATATAAGCACAAAGGACGAAATAGGAGATATGGCCTCGGCTCTTAAGGACATGGCAGGGAAGGTGAAAAAGGTGATAACCCAGACCATAGAGGCATCGAGTCAGGTATCTACAGCAGCGGATCAGATAGCAGAGGCAAATCAGAACTTCTCTCAGAGGATAACAGAGCAGGCAGCTTCTGTTGAAGAGACATCGTCCACTATGGAAGAGATGTCCGCATCGATCAGACAGACTGCAGATAATGCAAGAGAGGCAAACAAGCTTGCACAATCGGCAAAGACCTCGGCAGAGTCAGGCATTAAGGTGATGAGCGATACGATCAATGCAATGGACGAGATAAACAAATCATCCAGCAAGATAGCGAACATATCGAATGTGATAGAGGAGATAGCATTCCAGACAAACCTCCTCGCATTGAATGCAGCAGTCGAGGCAGCGAGGGCTGGAGAACACGGAAAGGGATTTGCGGTTGTTGCCTCTGAAATCAGGAATCTTGCACAGAGGGCGTCTCAGTCAGCAAAAGAGATAACCGGATTAATAGAAGACAGCGTGGAGAAGACGGGGAAGGGGGTGCAGCTTGCACAGGAACTGAACAAGAAGCTTGAGGAGATAAGCTTTAGCGTAAAAAAGGTAGCTGATCTGATGGATGAGGTTGCAGCATCTGCAGGAGAGCAGGCATCAGGGATAAATCAGGTCAATACGGCAGTAACACAGATAGACCAGATGACGCAGCAGAATGCGGCCCTTGTAGAAGAGACATCTGCATCTGCAGAGGAACTGGCAGCTCAGGCGAAGGAACTGATGAATCTGATTTCATTCTTTAAGGTTGATGAGTCATTTGGTGGTGAAAGGGAGGTAAAGGGGAAAGGTGAAAGTATTAGTCCTGCAAAAAAGACGATTCAACGCCCCCAAACTGTTCTGGCAGCCACTCCACGCAGGGGAGTAGTTTATGCAGAAGCAGAAGGAAAATCAAATGGAGGGTTTGAAGAGTTTTAAAGCACAAGGGGGACTTTGTCCCCCTTGTGAAATCTCCCTGAGCGATGAGATATTCGGATTGTTTCAGAATCTGATATACACGACTGCGGGGATAAGACTCAGCAGTCAGAAAAAAGGCCTTCTTTCATCGCGGCTTTTAAGGAGGCTGAAGAAATTAGGCATCGACAGCCTTTATGAATACTACAGAAGGGTAAAAGATGACAGCGACGAACTGGTGGAGATGCTTAACTGCATTTCCACCAACACCACTCATTTCTTCAGGGAGAACCATCATTTCGAATACCTGAAGAACAAAATTATACCTGAACTGTTGAGAATAAAGTCCTCCGAAAAGACCATAAGGATATGGAGTGCTGGCTGTTCAACAGGAGAAGAGCCTTATTCAATTGCGATAACATTGTGCGAAGCTTTAGGCGATATGCGAGGCTGGGATATAAAGGTCCTTGCCACAGATATATCTACAAAGGTATTGGATGCAGCTCAGAGCGGAATCTATGAATATGAAGCTGTTTCGGACATGCCCGAAGATATTGTGCGCCGATATTTTTTAAGAGGCGCAGGAGACAATATCGAAAAGATAAAAGTCAGGGATTTTTTGAAAGATATGATAAGATTCAGGAGGCTAAACCTCAAAGACGGGGCATATCCGTTCAAGAGAAAGTTTGATGTTATATTCTGCAGGAATGTGATGATATATTTTGATGAGGGCATGAAGCAGCATGTGCTCTCGATGTTTCACAGGCATTTGTCGGAAAACGGCCATCTTTTTTTAGGGCACTCGGAAACCATGCTCGGCAGCAATGGATTTAAATCTGTTTTCATAACTGTGTATAAGAAGATATAACCGATAGTTAAGCGAACTTTAATGCACTTTAATAAATTTTCGCAGGGTATGGCAGCAGGCGTGCATCAAAGCCTTTACAAAGTGTTGTGCTTTATGCATAACACAGAGGGCTATCAAGGGTTCGCCTAAACAGAGAGCAATGGAGTCTGTCTGCGTGCAGCGCACAGGCAGGTAGGTGGCGGATTCAAGAGTGTGTTCACAATATTCCAAAGTGTAAAGTCTTTTCAGCACGCCTGCTGCCATATGTAGGCAATACTTGTAATCTGTGTTCAAAATCCTCAATTTAGCTTGATTTATGAGAAAAATGACGCTTAATATTGGCGATATAGTTGTTTGCAGAGAGCCGGCTGTACTGGAGACCGTCCTCGGCTCATGCGTATCTGTATGCCTCTATGATGAATCTTTAAAGGCTGGCGGGATGAACCATTTTTTAGTTCCTTATGTTATGACCGGGTTGAAAAATCCTGCTTATTCTGGACAGGAGTCAATAAAAAGATTGGTTGAAGACTTTGTCAGCATCAGAGCAAATTCTTCATACATTAAGGCAAAGGTATTCGGTGGAGGTAAGGTGATAAAGGGCATGGGCGAAGACCTCAATGTCGGTGCGGAGAATGTCAAAATAGCGAGGGAGATGCTAAAGAAATACGGTATTATAGTTGTAAAAGAACTCGTGTGTCCCGACTATGCCATAAAGATAGTTTTCTATACTGCAACAGGGCGGGTATTTGTAAAAAAAATAAAGGATACAGAAGATGAGCGCAGGCAGTAAGACTAAGGTCTTGATAATAGACGACTCAGCAGTTATAAGACATCTGTTGACAGAGATACTAAATCAGGCTGATATTGAAGTTGTAGGCACTGCGCAGGATCCCATATTGGCAAAAAACAAGATCAGGGATTTGAAACCAGATGTCATCACCCTCGATGTGGAGATGCCGAGGATGGACGGCCTGACATTCCTTGCAGAACTGATGAAGACTGATCCCATCCCTGTTGTTATGGTAAGCGCATTAACGCAGAAGGGATGCGAGACTACACTGAGGGCGCTTGAGCTTGGGGCTATCGATTATATAACAAAGCCGTCCATAGATGTATCAAGCGGAGTTATCAACCTCGGTGACGAGATTATTAAAAAGGTAAGGCTTGCTGCAAAGGCAAAGGTGAGGCAGGTTAAGGTTGAGCCTAAGGTTAAGACGTCTTCCTCAACCTTAGCCTTAACCTCAACCTCAGACAAAATAATTGCCATAGGCGCATCAACAGGCGGTACACAGGCTGTTACAGAGATAATCATGAAATTGCCTGAATCAACTCCCGGAATACTTGTGGTTCAACACATGCCTCCGGTATTCACCCGTTCTTTTGCAGAAAGGCTTAATTCCATATCGAGGATTGACGTGAAAGAGGCGGTTTCAGGAGACAGGGTACTGAGGGGCACTGCATTGATAGCACCGGGGAACCGCCACATGACAGTAAAAAGGAGCGGTGCAATGTATTATGTGGAGATTATTGACGGGCCAATGGTTAATTTTGTCAGACCTTCTGTGGATGTGCTTTTCAGGTCGGTAGCAAAATATGCAGGCAGAAATGCTGTGGGCGTCATTCTGACGGGTATGGGTGAAGACGGTGCGAGGGGAATGCTCGAAATGAAGGAGGCAGGAGCTTTCACAATTGCGCAGGATGAAGCGTCCTCTGTTGTATTCGGTATGCCCAAAAGGGCAATAGAACTTGGTGCTGTGGATAAAGTTGCACCGCTTGATGAAATACCATTATTGTTAGCTCAGTTGCTATGAGCCATGAACTAACTATTCTGTTGGCAGTGCCATGTGTCTTATAATCTTTCCAGCCACAAGGTATATGACCATTTCAGCAATATTTGTGGCATGGTCAGCGATCCTTTCGAGGTACTGTGCAACAAAACTTATCTTCATTGCCCTGTATACAGTATTGGGATCCCTTATCATAAAGGAGATCAGTTCTTCAAGTATCCCATATTTCAAGTCATCTACTTCGTCATCCCTCATTATCACATCCATTGCAAGTTTCTTGTCCCTGCGCACAAATGCGTCAAGGGCGTCTCTTGTCATTCCTTGTGCTATCTGGCTCATGTGGGGGATATCGATATATGGCTTCAGAATGGGTTCCCTGTTGAGTTCCAGAGCCCTTTCTGCTATATTAACTGCATTGTCTCCCATCCTTTCAAGATCTGTGGTTATCTTCATTGCTGTTGTTAGAAATCTTAAATCTCCAGCCATAGGCTGCATCAGCGCTATAAGCCTGATGCATTCCTCATCTATCTGCACATCAAGGGTATTTATCTGATGATCCCTTTCTATAACGGCCTTTGCGAGGTCGTCATCCCTTTCCACAAGGGACCTTACCGAATCTTTAATAGATCTCTCCACCATTGCACCCATCCTAAGGACCATCTCTTTGAGATGTATTAATTCTTCATCAAACCTGGCCATTATCCGAACCTCCCTGTGATATAGTCCTCTGTAAGCTTTTCAGAGGGGGCTGTGAATATCTTATCGGTTTTGTCGAACTCGATCAATTCACCCAGCATCATAAATCCAGTCCAATCTGATATCCTTGCAGCCTGCTGCATGTTGTGGGTGACGATAAGTATGGTAACCTTTTTCTTTAATTCTATTACGAGCTCTTCTATCTTTGAAGTTGCAATGGGATCAAGGGCTGAGGTGGGTTCGTCGAAAAGGAGTATTTCAGGGTCCGTTGCAAGCGCCCTTGCTATGCAAAGCCTCTGCTGCTGGCCGCCGGACATGTCAAATGCCGAGCCGCTAAGCCTGTCTTTAACCTCTTCCCATAAGGCCGCCCCTTTTAATGCCGCCTCTACCTTCTCATCAAGGATGTTCTTTTTGGTCACGCCTCTAACTCTCAAGCCGTACGCAACATTTTCGTATATGGATTTAGGAAAAGGGTTAGGTTTTTGAAAAACCATGCTTATGCGCATCCTAACCTCTATGGGGTCAATGGCAGACGATATGATATTAACATTCTCTGGATAAAGTGTAATCTCACCTTCGTATCTATTATTCGGATAAAGGTCATGCATTCTGTTAAAGCACCTGAGAAAGGTTGTCTTGCCGCATCCGGAAGGTCCTATGAGTGCTGTAACCTTATTCAGTGCTATGGGCATATTGACATCTTTCAGCGCATGTACGTTGCCATAATAAAAATTCAGGTTCTTAACTTCGGATTTCAATTTTTCCTCGATTTTATTCTCTGTCCCCATACGTCTCCTTTACCACTTCACCTTTTTTCTGAATTTGTATCTTAGGTATATCGCGATAGCGTTCATTGCCAGGGTCATTACAAGCAGTATCATGCCTGCTGCTGCCGCATTGAGATGAAATCCCTGCTGGGGCCTCGACACCCAACTGAACATCTGAATTGGCATTACGGTAAACGGGGCCAGCAGCCATTTGAAATTAATGAAGGGGAATTCACCGCTTACAGGAGATGGAGGCAGGAAAGCGATAAACGTCAAAGCCCCTACAGTGATGATCGGCGCTGTTTCCCCGATAGCCCTCGAAAGCCCTATAATTATACCTGTAAGAATGCCTCCGGTGGAATAGGGAATAATATGGTTTCTGACCGTCTGCCATTTTGTCGAACCCAGGGCGTATGAAGCCTCTCTTATAGAGTTGGGTATCGCCCTTATCGCCTCTCTCACTGCCATTATTATCATCGGGAGTATAAGAAGCGCCAAGGCGAGTCCTGCTGTAAGGATGCTCTCTCCAAAGTTAAAGAAATATACAAAAAGACCGAGGGCAAGAAGACCGTAAATGATCGAAGGCACTCCAGCAAGATTGTTAATGTTTATCTCTATGATACTTGTAAACCAGTTTTTCCTCGCATATTCTTCGAGATAAATTCCTGCCCCTATGCCGATGGGTATAGCAGCCGAGGCCGTTACTAACATTACAAGGCATGTACCTACCCACGCCGATAGAATTCCTGCTTCGTCAGGGAAGCGGGATGGAAATGAGGTAAAAAACTTATAGCTCAATCTCGGAGTCCCGTCTATAGCCAGATCTATAAATAATGTAACGAGCAGAGCTAACCCTACCATTGTGGACAACAACCCAATAATTGCAAAGATATTATTGAAAATCTTTCTTTTTGCTATTTTACTTTTGATGTCCTCCATATTTTTCATATCTTCCTCACAGTTAATATTTCTCTCTGATCTTCTCTCTAAGCCAGAAACCCATAATGTTAAAGAAAAGGGTTATCAAAAACAATAGGATTCCTGCGGCAAATATGGTTTTATATTCTATTGTTCCATGAGGAGCGTCGCCGAGGCTTACCTGAACGATGTAGGAAGTCAGCGTCTGCACAGGTTCAAACGGATTAGCCGTAAGGTTCGGCATCATCCCTGCGGCTATGGCTACAACCATCGTCTCTCCGATAGCCCTCGACATACCCATTATGAATGCGGCTGCTATTCCGGAAAAGGCTGCGGGTATCAATACCATAAATGAGGACTGGAGCTTTGTGGCACCCATGGCATATGAGCCTTCGCGGATATGCATGGGAACGGCTTTTATAGAATCTTCACTGACTGAGGCGACATAAGGTGTAATCATTATCCCCATAATCAGGCCCGGGCTGAGGGCGTTGAATCCCGAAAGGTCCGGCAGGAACTTTTGCAATAAAGGCGTAAGGAATAAAAGGGCGAAATATCCATATACTACCGTAGGAACTGCAACAAGGAGTTCTAAGACAGGCTTAACAACTTCCCGCACTTTATGCGGCGCGTATTCACTTAAATATATGGCGATGATAAGTCCAAGTGGAAGTGCTACTATAACAGCAATTACAGTGGTAAGAAGTGTTCCTGCAACGAGAGGAAGTATGCCGAATTTACGTGTCGCGAAAAGCGGTGTCCACTCTGTTCCGGTTAAAAATTCCTTTAAAGAAACAACTTTAAAAAAACCGTATGCCTCAGAGCCTAATACATAGACAATGCCTGCCGTAATAAATATTGAGAGTGTGGCTGCCATCATCAGGCTGCCTTCAATAAGGGTTTCTTTGATATGCCTTCTGCTGAATATATTCTTTTTCATAAAATCCTGTGTTCGAGATATGATAATTATATATTATTACACCAATATTACAATTATGTTACAGGTATGTTACAAAAAAGCTTTATTAAGTAAAAGAGAGGACATTTTTGAATGCCCTCTCTTTTTGTAGGAAGTTTACATCTCCGGTTTTGTTTTAAAAAGATCTTCTACTTTTATGCCGACTTCCGCGCCGTGGAATACCGTCCCCTTCTCTTTCTTATTGAATCTCTCAAGACTCTTTTTGTAGATATCGCCAGGAAGCGGTATATACCCCACTTGCTTAGAGAGTTTAGCCCCGTTCTTCATATAAAATTCTACAAACTCCTTCACCTCTGGTTTATCTATGGATTTGTAGTTAATATAGATGAAGATAGGCCTCGAAAGTGGCTGATAGGACCCGTCCTTTACGGTCTGCTCGGATGGAAGCACTGGTTTACCTGTATGTGGATTGACTACAGGGACGAGTTTCAATTTATCCTTGTTCTCTTCATAGTACGCAACGCCGAAAAAACCAAGAGCATATTTATCGGTCGCTATTCCCTGGACAAGGACATTGTCATCCTCGCTTGATGTAAAGTCTCCCCTCGATGACTTTGCCTTTCCTACAATAGCCTCGGTGAAGTAGTCAAAGGTGCCTGAGTCAACACCTGCACCATAAAGACGCAAAGGGGCATCCGGCCATTCAGGCCTTACCTGATTCCATCTTGTAATCTTCCCCTGCGCAGCAGGCTCATACATCTTTTTTAGATCAGCAACAGTGACTGATTTAACCCATGTGTTTGCTGGATTAACCATAATCGCCATGCCGTCATAGGCAACTGGAAGTTCTATGTATTCAATACCGTTTTCTTTGCATAGTTTCCTTTCCTGGTCAAGTATCGGTCTTGAAGCGTTTGATATATCCGTCTCGCCCCTGCAGAACTTTTTGAAGCCTCCGCCTGTGCCGGATATGCCTACAGTCACCTTAATCGCGCCTTTTTTAGCCTTCTGGAATTCCTCTGCTACAGCCTCTGTTACGGGATAAACCGTGCTTGAGCCGTCAATTTTTACGATTTTGTCCGCTGCCATTGCAGCATTTGTCAATGTCATTGCCATTGCAGCAGCAACAATACCTGAAAATACTTTTTTAAACATTTTAACCTCCTGATTTTTGATTCATTGTTGAAATTACTAACTGCTTATCTCTTTCATCTTTAACGTTCCATTTTTTCACCTCCTTAATAAGGTCTTGCAGAGACCATTCAATTTATAAAATATAACATTAGTGGTTAATCTAATATTAAGCCGATGTTAAATTTATGTTACAAAGGCAATCTCTTTATATTCATGCAGGCTTAAATAAAAAGGATATTTCTTGTGATTATTGCTCTTGCAATATTGTTTTAACTGGAAAGGACTCGGTATATATGGCTTATCTTCTGCTTTACAGGTTAATGTCAGCCACTTTATCAGGTGGGGACATTTTATGCTGTTCTTTTTAATCTCTCCCTCCCGCGAATTTCTGTATCTCAATGCTGGATGACATATCCTTGATGTATTTGATGATGTCTATCTTTCCATGCTCGTATGTTATAACTACACTTCCTGATAGCGGATTGGGACGGATGTCTTTTATTCCTTCAGGGATGGAAATAGTAGAGAGTTGTTTTGAGATCTGCAGTAGTCCAGACATGGAGAGATTTTTAATAGCAGGAACTTCTATCCTGATGCGGCCTGGAATATGATGAATGATTTTATAGGTAATCATAGCTCTCCTGCTTTTTTATTAATTAAAGCATACCAATATTACAGCATTATTAATGTCAGGTTAAATTTTGGTGAAATCTCAGGAAAGTTCTTTGATAAAGGCAGTAAAATCTTTTATAGTTATTGGGATGCTTTTATGGACAAGGCCATAGTCTATCTCTTCATATTCGTGGACAAGTATATTTCTCAAACCAGCGCCGAGAGCAAGGCTTTTGCTCAACTCCTCGCTGATTATACCCATCTCGCCTGCTCTTAAAAAAGC
>CALGPO010000038.1 GCA_937960465.1 uncultured bacterium | reverse complement strand
AGAGATACGTCTGGGGCTTTTTTCATAGAATATAAATCCGAGGGCATCGGCACCGTAATCTACCGCAGATAGCGCATCCTCGACATTTGTTATACCGCATATCTTAACTCTAACCATATTTTAACCTCAGTTGAGCGATTCTATATTCAGGCCTGTCTGCGTGCAACGCACAGGCAGGTTTGTAAGGCAGGTGCTGCGGAAAGACTTTAAACTCTGCACTTGTGCAACCATCTATCTTGTATCCGTCATCTACTACATTGGATACTTGATGGATGATGCATCTGTTATCTTTTATATACACATGAGCAAGCACTTTTTAAAGTCTTGTAGCAGTGCCTGCCTTACAAAATCGCTCAACTTAGATTCTACTAATATCAAGGTTTATGCCAGAATGAAGACTCCCTATAACACATTGCAAATAAAGCTTTATTTACACTCATCTCGGCTTGAACAAAAATACATTCCGTTTCAATATGCAACGAAGACAATTCAAATAGCCGTGGAAGTTTTATTTTGCGAGAAGCTGCTGCACTGTTGCATACAAATTCAATCATGTTGCTTTTTGCAATACAGGACTGTTAAAATAAGACATGTTTAAATACCAGCCGAGCATAAGACAGAAGATTACATTTGGTTATTACGCCATACTGACTCTCATAATCGGCCTGTCTATATTCACATTTATAGAACTCAGATTCATGGAAAAAAAGATAATGTTCGGGGAAGCCATATCAGAATTTTTTGACACAACGTTGGAGATCAGGTCGCGGATAAACAGCGAATACAGCAGGCATTTTTAAACCTGATAAAAAACGCAATAGAATCCATTACCGACGAGGGAAGCGTGTCTATCAGGGCGCAAAAACACAGGGCAATAGATAAGGTAGAAGATGAAGCAGCAATATATAATTACCTCAAGTATCGCGGCAAGTGCACCATCGAAGATGATACCGTGGACATCGAGATAATGGATTCAGGAGAAGGAATACCTTCTGAATTATTGCCAAAGGTATTTGACCCATTTTTCACCACAAAAGATGTTGGGAAAGGCTCTGGACTGGGATTATTCATCGTCCATGAAATCATAGAGGAGCATGACGGCTGCATTGCCGTAGACAGCGAGATAGGAAAAGGGACGACATTTTTAATAAGATTGCCGATAAAAGAGCAAATGAGTAAATGAGTGAATGGGTTGATGAGAAAAGCTTAACTCGTACACCCCATATACTCATATACTCATTTACCCATTAACTAAAATTAAGGAGTAATGACAATGCAAAACCATGCAAAGATATTAATTGTGGATGACGAAAAAATAGCTCTCAAAAACTTGGAGCATGTGTTGAAAAAGGAGGGCTATGAGGTAGTCGGAACGCAGAGCGGACAGAATGCCTTAAAATTGCTCGACGAGCAGAGGTTCGATGTTGTACTTACCGATTTAAGAATGGAGAAGGTAGACGGTATGCAGATACTGAAGAGATGCCATGAGCTTTATCCAGACACAGAGGTAATAATGATAACAGGCTACGCAACACTTGAGTCAGCAGTAAGTGCAATGAAGCATGGCGCATTCTACTATATCGCAAAACCATTCAAACTTGACGAGGTAAGAAAGGTCGTAAGAGAGGCATGCGAAAAGGTAAGGCTCAAAAAAGAGAATGCCCAGTTAAGGGAGCAGATAGAAAAATATCAGGGAAAGGTAAAAATAATTACCCAAGATGCCAATATGCAAAGGCTTCTTGATATGGCAAGGCAGATTGCACCAACAAACTGCAATGTTCTTATAAGCGGTGAGAGCGGCACAGGCAAAGAGCTTTTTGCACGCTATATACACTTCAACAGCAAACGGTCGGAGGGGCCTTTCTTTGCAATAAACTGCGGTGCATTCACAGAAGAACTCCTCAGCAACGAATTGTTCGGTCACAAAAAAGGTGCATTTACAGGCGCAATCACGATAAAAAAGGGGTTGATAGAAATGGCATCCGGCGGGACGCTGTTTTTGGACGAGATAACAGAGATGCCCCTGTCCATGCAGGTTAAGTTATTGAGGGTTATTCAAGAGAGGGAAGTACTAAGGCTCGGCGCTACAAAGCCGCTAAATGTGGATGTACGGTTCATAGCAGCAACTAACAGGGATGTTCAGGATGCTATAAAGAGCGGACAATTCAGGCAGGACCTTTATTTCAGGCTAAATGTTGTCTCGCTCTATATTCCGCCCCTTTCCGAAAGAAAGGATGACATACCGCTTCTGAGCTACTATTTTTTAAAAAAATATGCTGCCCTCATGAAAAAAAATGTCACGGAAATCTCCCATGATGTGATTGCCATATTGATGAACTACGACTTTCCAGGAAATGTGAGGGAGCTTGAGAATATCATAGAACTGGGGGTAGCGCTCGCCACAGGAAATGCCGTAGAGATAGCCCATCTCCCTGAAGACCTTCGTGAGTTGAACATAAGGACATTCAGAAAAAAGGAAGGGAAAATCCCTTCTCTTGAAGATCAGGAGATGGCTTACATCCAATGGGTATTAAACGAAGTGGGCGAAAACAAGACACTTGCAGCGCAGATACTCGGTATCGATCGGGTATCGTTGTGGAGAAAGCTGAAAAAATATGGGCTGGAAAACACCAACAGTCAGTAGACAATAGACAGAAAAAAATCTGGCTACTAACCACTGGCTACTGGTTACTGGTAGCTAAAATGAGCGATTCCGCTTGGGTGTAGTCATGTTAAAATCTGTGTAAACATGTTCAAAAGAGAATATTTCAGAATAGATACCTTTATACCGTTGAAAGTGAATGTCGTGCCGCCGCACATGAGGGATTCTGTGGCTGCAAGGGTAGAGGATTTCAGTGACCTGAAGCCATGCATTGTCAATATAAGCGGAGGTGGCATTAGCTTTAAGTCCACAAAGGAATACAGCAAGGGCGACATCCTCGAAATAATAATGGCCCTGCACTTACCCTCAACGATTACTATCTGTGCTTATGGAGAAGTCATCAGTGTTAAAAAAACAAAAAACAATCATTATCAGACATTCATAAAGTTCATTAATATAAGCGACAAGATAAGAGATAAAATCGTGAACTTTGTTTTTCAGATGGAGAGAGAAATTATTAAAAATACACAGATCAACTTTAACACAAAATTTACTGACATACCACTGAACAAACTCATCGATGGGACATTATTCCCGTTTGAGATCTTTATAAGAGATGAAGAAGGAATAAAGTATCTATTTGCAGAGGGACTGCCGTGTGACAGTATCGCACGGGAATTTTTCGAAGAGAAAGGCATATCCAGAATCTATATAAAGGCAGATAAATTATCCTCTCTCGACGATTATGTAGAAAAAAACAGAATAAAACGAAAGGTCTTCGATAGAGATGACATTGTCTCATTTAAAGAGTATTCCTTCAATAAAAAGAGCTATCATCCCGTGGATAAAACCGTTCTTTTACAAATGAGAGATATAGATTTCAGTCTGTTCACGGCAAACGATTTCGTATATGACCCTCTTATCGATGCCTCTCCTGAAAAAATAGTCACGGTGGATGAAAATAATCTGAATGCAAAACATATCCTCATAAAAAAATCTGATATGCCGGTTTATCAAAAAAAGCTCCATGCCATATTCTCTGCATCCGATAATCTAAAAAAGGCGCGTATATTGAAAGAAAATGCCAGTATAGCAATGAGCGAACTTTTTGCAAGCCCTGAAGATAAAAAAAAGATGCAGGCAGCCGTTGCAATCGCAAACCAGATTATCGATTGTATAATGGAAAATGACGACTCTGTTTATATCCTCTTTTCATTGAACAGTGGCGACTATTACACTCATATCCACTCGGTCAATGTAGCTGTACTGAGCATAGGTGTAGGTATTGCATTAGGTCTTAAGCGGGATAACATCGAGAAGCTTGGAATCGGTGCATTGCTGCATGATATAGGGCACAGCGCCATCAGCGAAGACATAGTGAACAAGCAGGGAAGATTGGGCATGAGAGAGTTTGAGATATTTAAAACCCATGTAAGAGAGGGATTAAGGATACTGCAAATGCACGAGGTTATACCAGAAGAGTCGTATCCTGCAGTCTTATTCCATCACGAAAAACTCTCAGGTAAAGGTTATCCTTACGGGGTGTCAGGAGACAAAATACCACTCTTTGGAAAAATAACTGCCATTGCCGATGCATACGACCTGCTGACAACAAACAGGCCTTACAGAGCGAATATGACGCCCTTTCATGCCCTGACTGTATTTGCAAAAGAGACAAATAACTATGACCCTGAAATTCTGAAGGCATTTATCAAGATACTTGCAAAGGTGAAATAGCCAGTAGCCAGATTTTTCTCTGGCTACTGGCTACTTATTTATACGGTCCTTTCACCAAGCAGGTCGCCTTTCACGCCGATAATCGTTTCAGTAAGCGGTATATTTTTACCGGACCTGCTTATCGCCTCTTTCAGGACTGCTGTCATACCGCCGCAGCACGGAACCTCCATTCTCAGGCATGTAACCTTCTGAATAGGAATGTTGCTGAATATCTCAGTGAACTTCTCAACATAGAACATTGCGTTGTCCAGCTTGGGGCAGCCTATAAGGACTTTTTTGTCCTTCATAAAGTTTCTGTAAACCTCGCTTCCTGCAAAGGCCGTGCAGTCGGCTGCTACAAGCAGGTCTGCATTGTTCAGGAATGGAGCAACAGTTCCTATGAGCTTGATCTGTATAGGCCAGTGCGAGAGCTTATAACTTGCCTCTGTGCTGTCCTGCACTACTCCGATTGTTGAACATGATGGACATTCGTTGATCATGGTTTACCTCCAAATTTTTTGTAATTCTATTATTAGAATACAGTCAATCAGCAGGTAAGTGCCATGATACAAATCATAATATGCAAGCAAATACTCGATTGCAAATATTCCTGATTCAGAACTTGCCAGGCTCTCTCTGGAGCACTGAAACAGGGATGAGGTATTTGCTGCCTTTAAGATGACCTGAAATGTGAATCGGGAAACAGCCACCAAATCCCTTCTCCACTGCAAGGACTGTAAGGGATTTCTTTAGCATCACAGGGTCTTTAATCGCCTCATTTTCATCCATTGCCATTATTCTTTGCTTGAGTTCATCCCTTGTCTTTAGTTTTTTGCCCCAGATGAGCTTTATCGCAAAAATATAGAAAACCATTATGACAACCACAACCGGTGTTAAATGATAGATAAAGTCCATAAAGTTTAACTGTGCCTTTGATGCAATCATTATATTCGGCGGGTCACCTATGAGTGTCGCCGTTCCGCCGATATTTGAGGACAGAGCGCATGAGATGAGATACGGTATCGGGTCAACCTCGAGGGCATCGGCTATCAGGAGAGTAACAGGAGTGATAAGCAATACGGTCGTTACATTATCCAAAAAAGCGCTCAGGACTGCGGTAACAATAGCAAAAATAGCCATTATCCTGAATGGTTCGCCTTTGCCCCATTTGGCGCTTTTGATGGCTATATACTCGAATACCCCCGTAGGCCTCATCAGATTGATTATCACCATCATGGAGATAAGGAGAAAAATTACATTCCAATCAATTCCGAATTCCTCTATATGAAAGGCTTCGTGCTGCTGAAGTATCTTAAAGACAAGCATCAATCCCGCCCCGAATATCGCGACTATAGTCTTGTGTATCTTTTCGGATATGATCGCTGCATATGCCGACAAGAAAATTGCTGTGGCCGTCCAGAATGCCGTATCCATCACAAAAGGCTGCGAAGCGGCGGCGGTTTCCTGCGTCATTTACATCTCCGTTGCCCTCATCGAGCATTGCCTTTGTGATTTCAAAGAACACATCCCTTTCATATATCATCCCGATTACCCTGCCTGACTTATTAATAACCGGAAGCCTTTTTATATTGTGCTTTATCATGTGGTCAACGCACTCCATTAAAGACGCGCCTTCATCAACGCTTATGACGACCTTGCTCATCACCTCGCCGACTTTTATGTTCGAAGATTTTCTGGCTATGCTTTCGACCATGCCGTCCCATGTAAAATCTCCCAGTTCCATCATGGACAGATAAAAAGGAAATACTGCTTTTAAAATGTCCCTCATCGAGAGCATTCCGACGAGCTTGCCTTTTTCATCGAGCACCGGAAGTCCCTTAACACCGACTTTTTCCTCTCCTCTTTTAGCTATCCTTAAAAGATTTACTGCTTCTTTCAAAGTATTCTCAGGCTTTAAATACTCCTGAAGCGGTATCATCAGATCCTTAGCCTTCATAATCCCTCCTCTTCTATTTTATTTCTCGCTATTCAGCCGCTATATTGTTATTTCCTGTCTTATACCGTCAACGACCGCATAACATAAAGACGGAGCTATGTAGTTGTCTTTAGGGCCGTTCAACTGTATGCCGGTCAACATCGCATAATCGCTTTTTCTTTTGTCAACTATTGTATTCAATGTGTATTCCATATCCTTCTGAACAACTTTTTGAGTTATCTTTGTCAATTCAAGCAGGTCAGGCACATAGCCATAAGGTATCTCCCTTAACAGCCGTATCTTTAAAAGGTTTTGCTCGATGTCTATATCATCCATTGACAGGTTCAGTTTACCCTCTGAAAGCTCCTTCTGGAATGCGACAAGCGCGCCACATGCCGTGGACTCTTCCTCTCTGCCGACCCTTTTGTAAACTCCTATGCGTCCATCAGCATCTATGGCTATATGCGGCAGGGAATAAAATACATATCGTTCTTTGCCGTCGATGTTCGGTGAGTGGTGCATTGCAGCAGTCAGTCCAGTTCGCCTCGCAAAAAACATACCGGCGAGGCTTGAGAGATTAAAAGCCTCTCCCCATTTTTCTCTTATCAATGCAATTAAGGGTTGTGTAATCTCGTCCCTGCAAACACCCACGCAGACGATAGCATTGTCAGCACTAAAACCGAATTTGCTCAATTCAGCATATGTCTTTTCCACAAAATCGGTTTCTGTATAGTAGTTGCCGAATAATTTGCTCAGCACATCGTCAAATCCAATAAAATCTCCATCACTTGATAAGTATCGGCATTCCGGTTACAGGCCATATGGTAATAATAGCTATAGCCAAAACCGCTATAAGAACAATGCTTAACAGTATCCCATGCTTAAAGAATTCGCCGGTTGTAAACTGCTTTGATTCATAAGCTATAGCATTGGGAGCGGCTCCTATCAGCAGCAGAAAAGGCATTCCTGCGGTTACAAGAGATGAATAAAAGATAACATCAGGCGCAACACCAAGATACCCTGCTACAACCAATGAAACCGGCAGAGATATTGCTATGGCCGCGACATTCATAATGAAGTTGGTCATTATCAAAACAAAACAGGCTATGCTAAGCACAAACACCATCCAGTGCGCCTGCTGGAACATCACAAGCCAGTTGACGGCCATCCATTGCGCCGCGCCTGTTTTCCAAAGGCAGAAGCCAATGCTCATAGCGCCGCTGAAAAGCAGAATTATGTTCCAAGGGACATCTTCAAGCTCTTTTACTGTAAGCACCTTGAATATGAAGAACAGGAGCGTGGAAACCAGCATAATAGCCGCCCTGTCAAGGGACTTAAGTGCAGGAACAAAAGACTGCATTGCCATGACCATAACAACTAATAGCACGACAATAATAACGAATTTTTCATTAAAACTTAAAGGTCCTAACTCTTTGGAAAGACGTTTAACCTTTTCTTTAAGGCCGTGTATAACATTCTTTTCGGGCTTCAGGAATATCATCAGATAACCCCATATCAAAAATATCATAATCCAGCCGACAGAAAACATATACTTTGTAAGCTCAAAAAAACCAACATCTCTTCCAGTAAATTCTTTGAACATACCCGCTGCCGCAGGACCTCGAGCTGCGCCCAGAAATGTGACAATGCTTCCGGCTCCTGCAGCATACGCCATGCCTATAAACAGAGCTTTTCCGAATTTTGACTCTTTATTCCCCTCTCCATAAAGGGCATAAATTGCAAGTAATATGGGGAATACAGTTGCCGCCGCTGCCGTGTGAGCCATAAAATGAGCAAGACCGGCAGTAACCACAAGACAGCCTAATAAAATCATGCTCGTCTTTTCACCGACAACTTCGAGCATTTTGTATGCAATGCGTTTTGTAAGTCCCGATTTTGTAAATGCCAGCCCGACTACAACCGAACCGAAGATGAACATAACCGAAGGGTCCATGAAATCCTTAAACGCATCCTTTGCAGAACGAATACTGAACAGCGACTGAAACACGCCTATTGCGAGAGATGTAACGCCGATAGGTATAACCTCAAACACCCACCATATACCGGCCAATAAAAACAGTGCTATCGCTCCTTTGCCTTCCTTTGACAAAGGAAACGCCTTTCCTGTCGGATCGACGGCATCGTTCCACTGCGGCATATAATATATAGTGAGGAAAAGACCCAATCCCAATAAAAGAAAAAATACTCTTTTCCAGTCGAATGGAATCTTGGGAGTCGCGCCCAGTATTTCCTGCGGAGGATCCGGCAGGCCCTGTTTGATTTTAATATCTTTTTCTGACATGAATACCCTCCCTTTATTATTCGTTTAAAATGGCGTTAGATACTTCATCGAACACTTCTATCATCCTTACTACGCCTATAAGCTTCTTTTTATTCTCCAAAACAGGCAATAGGATCGCGTCATTATGGAGCATCAGATACGCAGCCTTGGTAACAGGGTCGTCCTGCTCGACAAACAACTTTGCCGGAACCATGACCTCGCTCACCGGCTTTTCCGCCAATGCCGCGGATTCCTTATCAAAAAGGCTGTCCCATATAACGGATAAGCCCTCCTGTGAATATTCAGGGACCTGAGCTTTTGTAGTATGCTTCAAAAACTTAGGTTCGATACCCTTAAGGATGTTAATGTGGGTCAGCGTGCCGACGAGATTGTATTTTTCATCAAACACCAGTATCACGATAGGTCTGATGCATTTAGCGCTTTCCAGCACCGATTTTTTGATAATTCTCATTGCCTGTCTTATCGAAAACCAATACGGAATGTGCGGAAACTCAAAGACATCGACCATCAAATCCTTTACTGTTTTCCCTCCTGCCATAAATCCTCCTTTTTTATTGTTTTCTTTCGAGTTCTATAAAAAGCTTGAACCTATCGGGCCTCTTTATCGAGCGCGTGTATTTTATCTTGCTTTTCCCCGAATAAAAAATCTGCTCTACGAGCAGGGCGGCTGCCCCCTCCGGCAATCCCAAAAGTCTGCCTTCTTCCTCGTTGAGATAGGCAATGCCGATATAGTCCTGCACGCTTGTTATCTTCACGCCGCACTTTTTTTCAAGGATTTCAAGCAGTGAATTGTTCTCGAGGTCTTCCTCCAGCGGCAAGGGACATATATGGTGCGGCATGTATGTCTCTTGCAATAAAATAGGCTCATTATCGATCAAACGCAGTCTCTTTATATAAATAATGTGTTTGTCCTCCGTGATATCCAGCTTTATATGGAGGTCGTCTATCGGCATGATAACAGTCCGAGCAAGAACCTCTGTGGAAAAGTTTACTCCGGCCTCAAGCATAAGCTCCTTGAAACTTGTAACCATTGAAAGCCCTTCAGGGATTATCCTCTTACAAACGAATGTTCCCTTACCCTGCTGCCGCCTTAGATAACCCTGCCTCGCAAGCTCCGATACGGCAATCCTGACTGTGGCTTTACTTACTTCGTAGGTCTTGCAAAGATCTTCTTCTGTAGGTATCTGGGTGTCAACAGCCCAATCCCCGCTCTCGATCTTTCCACGCAGTATCTCGTAGAGCTGAAGGTAAAGTTTCTGCGGATTATCTCTGTCAATCAGTGTCATAGCGCCCCTAATAACATAATATCATTATAATCAATATAGCATATTATTATAATAATAGTATAACTTTAACTTGTCAAGAACTTTTTTGAAGGGTTATAATTCAATATGCATTTTTTAAGATCGCTGTTCAAAAAGCCTCCGCATCAAGACAAAGAAGGCGAAGATGCTTTTAAAGAAAAGTATCTTTCGTTTCAAAACCTCCTGAATAAAAACAATCAGGTGCTCGAAATAATGGCCGACATGGAGGAAAAGCTGTCAGGAGAGTTTCTCTTCGACAGGCAGTATATCGAATCGAACACCGAGGCTGTAACTGCCGGAGTCAAGGATATTATAGACAGCCTGAACAGGATATCAAACGACAAATATTCGGCCCTAAACGCCAAATTCAACCGGATCGTTCATGAGATAAAAAAAACAACAGCAAGAAAAAAAGAGATTCCTGTCAGCGGTTATACTATACCTCTTTTGTCTTAGTCTCAAAGGTTATTGTGCCGCCGTGTTTTTTTACTATTCCGTATGAAACGGACAGGCCGAGACCCGTGCCTTCACCCACTTCTTTTGTGGTAAATAATGGGTCGAATATCCTAGACCTGTACTGCCTGGGGATACCGCAGCCCGTATCCTCAATCCTTATCTCCACATCTCTGCCGTCGTTTACGTCCCTTGTAATAATAGTTAAAACCCCTCCGCCCTTCATGACATGCACGGCGTTGTTTATTATATTCAAAAAGACCTGATGAAGCTCGTCGGGGTCTCCCTTCACTTTCGGCAGGGGATACTCTAATTCCATTTTATTGATCGCAATCTTGTTAAGCAGCAGATTGTTTCCCGCAACTGTAAGCACTTCCTCGATATTCTTATTGATATCGACATCTATTCTCTTTTGTTCTTCGGCCCGCGCAAAACTCAGAAGATTTTCCACAACCCTCTTGGCCTTGAATCCCTGATTCTCGATAGACTTTAACATGTCTATAATTTCCGGGTCTTTAGGCGCTTTTTCCAAAAGCAAATCGGTAAAGCCTAATATCACGGCGAGGGGGTTATTTATTTCGTGGGCAACGCCTGCGGCCAGAGTTCCCATCGACGCCAGTTTTTCCGTATGCAGCATCTGCTCCTGCAGAAGTATCCTTTCGGTAATATCCCTTCCGATTCCCAGAACCTTATATACATTGCCCCACTCGTCCAAAAGGCCGCTGAGATTGATGCTGAGCCAAAAAACCTTCCCATCGATTGTAACAGAGCATGTGACCTGCTCGCTCGTATTGGAGCGAAAAACATTGCCGCTTGCCTTCAGTATAAGTTCCACCGTTTCTTGAGGTAATATATAGCTAAGATGCTTATCTAAAATATCTTCCTGTGTCTTTTTCAAAAAATTGCAGCCGTAATCATTCATATTCAGCACAAAACCATCGGGACTTATCGTGAAAATAATATCATCGGCATGTTCGACGAGCGAGCGATACTGATATTCCCTCCTCTTCAGTTCGCCTGTCTTTTCCGCAACCTCTTTTTCAAGAGAACTCGACCATCTCAGCATCATGCTGATAATCAACAATCCTCCGAAGAGTATAGAGAGTATAACGATTCCCTCCATCAGGAACTGCCTTATCTGTATGTCGTGAATCGCCCCTTCCACCTCGCTTATGGGCGCTACGACAGCAACGGACCAGATAAGATCCCTGTCCTTATCGCTCAGGTGAATCGGCGCATACGCGATCAATTTCTTCATCTCTTTTTCCACGCCCTTATGCCAGCCCGATATATACCAGCTCTTACCCTCCCTGCCTTTTAACATCATCTCTTTCTGTATCTCGTTTATCCTCGCAAATGATATGGTAGGTTTCTTCTCTTTCCTCGCCTCAAATGCATTTTTCCCTATAAACTCCTTTTCAGGATGGTAAAGAAAACCACCCCTGTTATCCATAACCCACGCATAACCGGTCTTTCCAGACTTTATGCCCTTTGTTATCTTATCGAGCAAGGAGGTCGCGTCAATGACAAATATCAGAGCGCCGGAAAACTTATTCGTCGGCAGGGGATGCGCCTCGTCGACAGAGACCTGCCAGACAGGTATGACCATCCTTACTATCAGCTTCCGCAGACCATTCTTATACTCCAGAGGAACAACATCCGTCATCAGAATATTGCCCTGATTCTTTTTGGGCAATGCCCATTTCATATATTCTTTATCCTCATGAGGCGACTGCATAACACGGTATCCGTCGTTTCCTACCGAATACATCTTCATATTCCTGTATTCAATAAACCGTATCTCCAGCACGCCTTCGTCTTTCACTCTCGAAAAGGCGATCTCCATCCTCTTGCCGAGCGATACCGCCTCGGCATACTGAATCGAAGGGGACAGGCTGAGCAGAGACAATTCCCTCTTGAGAGAATCGAGGCTGTTTTCTATCTGGCTTGCGGCATGGCGGGCAAGGACCAACTGCTGCTGGTTGAAATCCTCTATTACCACCTCCCTTACCTTTCTTGCCGACATCCAGCCGAGCAATAAAATAATACCGAGAAGAAAAGGTATGGTAAAGAGGACTATTTTTTTGATGCGCCTTAATCTGAGATTTAAAAATAAACCTGTAACAATGCCCGGCAATCCGGACAAAAAACCCTTTATGTCCTTAACAATATCCACAGCGTATTATAACGGATAAATAGAGTTGAAAATTAACCCCGCCCATCCTCCCCTTAAATAAGGGAGGATGGGCGGGGTTATCAACCCTTCAACGTTCAACTATTGGTTCTTTATTCGGAAATCTTTACGACATATACGGAGCACGGGCTGTGCTTTACCACCTTTGAGGCAACGCTGCCCATTTTGAATCTCGATGATTTGCCGAGACCCCGGCTGCCGATTATTATAAGGTCTATTTTCTCCTTATCCGCATAATCTATTATGGCGTCGGGGATTGAAGACGCGGCTACTACATGCCTGCAGGTAGCGATCACATCTTCTCCGGCCAAAATGCCGCATGCCTGCTGTACTATATAATCCGCGCGCTTTGTAAAAGTCTCGTTCAGCTTTTCCCTTTCGGATGCCGAAATCTCGAGGTCTACGCCTTCGATAAAAGGAGATACGCTTATCAGGCAGATATTCGCGCCTTTTGTCTTCGCATAATCTATAGCGACCTTAAGGGCCTCCATTGAATATTCTGAGCCATCCACTGGAACTAATATCTTCATGTTTATCCTCCTTCGCACGGGGACAGTCCCGAATCTACGGCTTCGCCCGTAATTCAGGGACAGTCCCCTCGCTGTTCACTGTTTTTAATGTTTAGCCTTGCTCGTTGAAAGCCCGATGCCTTCAAACATGTAATATATCGCGAATCCCCACCACATTGTATATGCCACATAAAATACAAGAAGACCTACCATAAGACCGGCCTTTTCTGTAACTTTCTGCGCTTCTATGCCGTAGAAATTGTGCGCGGTCTCAACTGCTTTTTTCATGACATCGGAAACAATCTTAGCCTCCTCTATCTTGCCTTCCTTCTTGAGTTGTTTATCCAGTGGCTTCATGAGATTCCACCATGTAACCATGACCTCTTTTTCGCCGAATCCGTATCGGCCCGATACCGATTTGCCGTCATTCTTATACATATCATCAGAGTCCTTCAGCGCCTTCTCCATAAGACCACCTATATCAGCGATTATTTTTATCTCAGAGCCGCTTGCCTCAGCCTTAGCTCCGGTAATGGTGAGCACTTTGACAGCTTTTTCAACCTGTTCTGGCTTTTCCATCTTAATTGCAATTGAAATCTGTTTGCCTGTAAATTTCTTATTGTCCTCCATCAGCTTCGGTATAAAGTATGAAGAACCTTTGGAGAGCTTGTTGAACATATCGTCTGAAAATACAAGTCCGTTCTTCCCTTCACCAAAGATTGGTGAGAAAATAAGCGCCAGCACTACCAAAAATGACAGGCTGAGTGAAATGCCTATAGACATTGCTTTTTTATTCATAGTCGCCATTTTACTCCTCCCCTCTAAGTTTGCCCATGTTTGTAAAAAACTTGCCGACAACCCATATACCGAAAATACCGACAACTATCCAGAAAATTATATTGCCGACAAACTCTATCCCGCTAACCACAGGCTTTGACATCTGTATGTATTCAAGTTCGACCATCTTCTTGGGAAGCGTGCTCGCCCTGTTGATAAATCCCGCGATGATGGACACTGCATAGAACCCTAAAATTTGCGAGCCTTTTACGACCTTTGTGACAAGGGCTCCTACCTGAATACCGATAAGAGAGCCTATGAGCATACCCATTGCAAGTGTATAGAAGACATAACCGTATATAGCGTACTGCACAATAGAGGCAAGCCCCGCGGTAAAGATAATCTGCAGGATGTCTGTGCCGACAGTTGTTGTAGCGGAGACGCCAAAGAGATAGACAAACATGGGGAAGGTAATAAAGCCGCCGCCGACTCCCATAATTGCGGCTAACATTCCCACGATAAACCCTCCGATAATGAGGAATATTGCAGATATCCTTTTGCCGCCTGGCACTAAATGCTCATCAAAGGTGATAAAAGGCGGTACTTTTACATTTTGCAGTTTCAGCGCAAGAGGCGGCGTGGTGTCCGGCCCGCTGTGAGCGCCTCCCGCGCCTCCAACCTTTCTCGACCTCAGAAAATCACTTAGGGCGTAAAACCCCAGAAAGCCGAGCAACAGAGCGTAGACGGTACTTATAAATGCCTCGCTGAGCAGAGGGTCTTTGTTATAAAGCCCCTTGTTTATGGCGCCTCCTGCGAATGTACCGATGGAAGAACCGACAAGAAACCAGACTGCAAGCTTTACTGAAACATTGCCCAGTTTTTTATGAACCGTTGTTCCCATAATAGCCTTTGCAAATATATGGAAGACATCTGTTCCTACCGCTAAGATTCCTTTGACCCCAGCTGCCATTAAAGCTGGTGTGATGATAAATCCTCCGCCCGCTCCTATACAGCCTGTTATAAGCCCTGCTGCAAGACCTATCGCTATGGAGACAAGAAATATGCTTGTGGAATAAAAGGCAGGGGCATAAGCGGTCTTTCCGCCGAGCATCGAACCCGCCTCTGTAAAAGAAACTGCAAGGACCGGTAAAGATAGTATCATCAAAAGCAGAAGTTTTTTCCTGTTCTTGAGGATATTCGTCGAAACTTCATAATCCCATTTAGCATAGGCAATAGACCCCGCCATAAAAAAATCATACAATTTTCTTGGGAAACTCATTTTTAAAAACCTCCCTTTTTTATCTTATCCTTTCGAATTCCGTCTGGAATTTATACCTGTCGTTTCTGCCGTGGATCTTGGTGTAAGCCACAGGCGTATCGTCGAGGCTGAAAAACAGCCTGTGTATGACCAACAATGGAAAGCCTTCCTCAACGCCGAGACGCCGTGCAATATCGCCGGCTGCCTGCGTGACCTCTATGGTCTGCACCATCTTAAATATCTTTTTAACCGCCTTTTCCTGAAGAACAGAATAAAAAGAACTTTGGGTAATATCAAGTTTCTCTATGTAAGGAAGCATATCATGCGGGATAAATGCCTCTTCTATATAGGCGGTCTTGTTATTGCCCAACCTTTTGCTGAGGATATAGTATATCTCTCCATCGGTTTTAAGATACGTCCTGATCTCGGGAGAAGGCTCTTTTATCCCCTTGGACAATATCTTGCGTTGCAGTTTCACCTCCTTTCCAAACATCTCTTCCGTAAGCCTCGTTTTCATTGCAAGGCCAACGACAGGCAAATTGCTTGCAACGAAAGTGCCCTTGCCCTGAATTTTTATGAGACAACCATCGGATACGAGATTATTTATAGCCTGCCTGACCGTTATCTTGCTGACATTGTATTTCTTGCACAGGTCTTCTTCGGTGGGGATTCGCTGCCCAAGCTGCCAGTTCCCTGAGTTTATTTGCTCCAAAAATATCCTCGTGAGCTGGATGTATAACTTCTCCCGATCGAACCTGTCTATTGTTTTATTTGGTGTTTTATTTGGTGTTTTATTTTGTGTTTTGTTTTGCAATAGTTGTGTTTCATCTTGCATCATGTTGATATGATATTATAATGACATGATGTTGTCAAGGGAAAAAATCGCATACATACTACTCTAACTCACTTTAATATATTGCTCAATGATTGAGTATTATTACTCAGTCATTGAGTACCCTGATTTGCCGATAGAAAGCCGTCATTGCGAGCGAAGCGAAGCAATCTCGCCTTTTTGCAATGAGATTACCACGCACCCTTCGGGTGCTCGCAATGACTAATAGAATAAAGGTTTTCAAGTTCTATCGGCAAAATAGGAATCGGCAAGTCTTGACTTAAAAGCATCTCAAAAGTTAAAGTTATAGTCTCTGATTCAGGCAGGGCCCTTAGCTCAGTTGGTTAGAGCTACCGGCTCATAACCGGTTGGTCCCAGGTTCGAGTCCTGGAGGGCCCATTCTTAAACTTAAGGAGAAGTGTGAACGAACAACTTAGACTTTTAATAGACCTGCAAAAACTCGATTCCATTATGCTATCCACCCGCCTCACAATGGATGCAATACCAGCCAGGATCTCGTCTCACGAAGGATCTTTGAAAAATGCCGAGGCAGCATATGAAAACGCAAAGCAGCAGCTTGCATCCCTCGAGAAAAAAAAGAAGGACAAGGAACAAGACATCGAAGATATCAAAGAAAAAATGCAGAAACTGAAACAGAGGACTTCGGAAATTAAGACTAATAAAGAATATCAGGCGCAGTTGAAAGAAATAGAAAAGACTGAAAAGGGACTGAAGTCCGCAGAAGACGAGATGCTGTCCATTATGGACTCCATTGAAGGAACTTCAAAGGTTATAGAGATAGAAAAGGGCCGCGTAGCCGAAGAAAAGGCAAAAATTGAATCAATGAAAAAAGAACTCGAAAAAGAGGTGCTCAGATGCAGGGAAGAGTTAAAGCGGTTAAAAGAGGACAGGAAAAAGTTAATCGACAAAATAGACGCCGACATTTACAACGAATATATGACTATTATGAAAGCACACCGCGGCCTTGCTGTAGTTGAAGCAAAGGACGAGGCATGTCAGGGGTGTAATATGCATATCCCTCCCCAGATGTTTGTAGAGATAAAGACAGGCGACAAGATCATTCACTGCCCCCAGTGCAGAAGAATACTCTATTATTTGAAATCTGAACAGCATCAGGAAGTCGGCAGCCAGAAAACAGCCAGTGATAGTGCGATAGCGTCGCACTATTAACCCCTTGGCTATTGGCCACTGTGTCCCTGATTTGCCGATAGAAAGCTGTCATTGCGAGCGAAGCGAAGCAATCTCGCCTTTTTGCAATGAGATTGCCACGCACCCTTCGGGTGCTCGCAATGACTGATAGAATAAAGGTTTTCAAGTTCTATCGGCAAAACAGGAAGTGTACCGATTATTTACATATAAATA
>CALGPO010000037.1 GCA_937960465.1 uncultured bacterium | reverse complement strand
TGTCCTGCAGGGTGAGTTTAAATGCCTTGACCTCCTTTACATTGCCAGAAACAATCCTGTAATAGACAGGAATCTTCAGTGTGGCTGAATAAATGAAAAGCAGATTGACTTGAGGAGTAAACTCATGCTGATTGTTATATCTTATCTTGGCAATCTCCATACCCTGCGAATAAGAAAGCAGATGAGTTGCATCAATTAGCATATAATTGTTCCCCCTCCCAACAATATGTGTCTTTAAAAATGCAGCTATCTTCTCACGCCAGTTCCCAAGGGCTCTCAATAATAAACTAATCTTCTTATCAGTAACCGATACATCAGGATAGAGTTCAGAGAGGTGGCTATGACGAAAATGAAAGTCTATGTTTTTCATAGGAGACTGATATAATAACCGCATACATGAAACAATAAGAATTTCCCTCCACAATGAAGGAAATGCCTCCTGCAAGGCAACGGTTACATCAGACATTAGTTGCCAGAGGAAATGGCTTGCACCATATTCCTTGACAACAACTGATTGTATCTGCGGTCTTTGTGACAGAGTATATTTAGGGGATTGAATAAATCCTTCTGGTGTGATCTTTCCCAATAACCTTCCAGTAATCTTTTGAGCACGCTTTTTCTCAGGATTCCATCTACTGCTGACTTCGTAAAGATAATAAGTGTCACGGATGAGCCTGAGTTCAGTGCCATTGTTTTAATGCCTATTCAGGATGTTGCATATTGTAGTTACGTATACTCGAAATATTAATAATGAGTGGAAAAGTCAGTCTCTGCTTACTTTTACTAATTCCTATTACGTATTTGAGGCGGAATTACGGTTTAAATCTGCCCTCTGTCCAGCGTTCTGTACTGTATGGCCTCCGAGACATGGTGGCCGTGGATGACATCAGAGCTATCCAGATCCGCGATTGTCCTTGATACCTTCAATATCCTCGAATAAGCACGGGCGCTTAAGGCAAGCCTCTGCATGGCTGCATCTAGAAGGCTGTGTGCATCCTCTGTGAGTTTGCAGTATTTTTTTATATGCCTTGTCTTCATCTGTCCATTGGCAAATATTTTATCGTCTTTAAATCTTTTCAACTGTCTTTGTCTTGCCTCTATAACCCTCTGTCTTATAACCTCTGACCTTTCCCCTGCAAAGTCGTTGGACAGTTCTTTATAAGGCACAGCAGGGACGTCTGTGTGAATGTCGATGCGGTCAAGCAAGGGCCCGGAAATTCTTGATCTGTACCTGCTTATCATTCTCGGGGTGCATGTGCATTGATGTTTTGAGTCTCCAAAATATCCGCAGGGGCATGGATTCATTGCTGCAACAAGAACGAATTGCGCAGGATATGTTACGCTCGCCAGAGCCCTCGACACTGTAACGAAACCATTTTCAAGAGGCTGTCTCAAGACCTCAAGCACATTTCTTTTGAACTCTGGAAGTTCATCCAGAAATAAAATCCCGTGATGCGATAGGGATACCTCGCCCGGACGGGGTGTTTGTCCGCCGCCTATAAGTGCAATATCAGAGACCGTATGATGCGGCGTTCTGAAAGGCCTCGTTGCAAGAAGGGATTGGCCGTTTTTCAAAAGCCCTGCAACGCTGTGTATCTTTGTTGTTTCGAGGGCCTCATCGAATGTCATTGGAGGAAGGATAGAGGGTATGCGTTTTGCAAGCATTGTCTTACCGCTTCCTGGAGGGCCTATCATCAGGATGTTGTGCGAGCCTGCTGCTGCAACCTCCAATGCCCTTTTTGCATGCTCCTGTCCCTTGATATCAGAAAAATCATCCTCGTATAAAGAGTTCTCTGTCATTGTCGTGTTTATGTCAATTACGAAAGGCTCTTTCTTTGATATTCCGCTTAAAAACTCTATTACCTCCGGAAGCCCATCCATACCGAATACATCTATTCCGTTTACCACTGCTGCCTCTGCTGCATTCTCTTTTGGAAGGATAATACCCTTCAGTCCGAGCCGTTTTGCCTCAATTGCTACTGGCAATGCCCCCCTTATGGGTTTTATCTTTCCGTCGAGGGAAAGCTCTCCTGCAAGGATATAATCATTGAGGGGGTTTGTCGGTATCACTTCCTCTGCTGCTATTATTCCTACTGCAATTGGAAGGTCAAAGGACGACCCCTCCTTTTTCAAATCAGCAGGCGCAAGATTGACAGTAATCTGTTTTAAGGGGAAATTGAAGCCTATGTTTTTCAGGGCAGCCTTTATCCTGTCCCTGCTCTCCTTGACAGCGGCATCGGGAAGGCCGACCATCGAGAAGTGGGGAAGACCTTTGGATGTAATGTCTACTTCGACCTCGACTAAATGTGCATCAATGCCGTAAACACACGCACTTAGAACCCTGGACAGCATCTCTTTTTATAAACCTCTCCTCTATGTCATGGATGATTTGTTGTCTTGTCCTTCCCCATTGGGGTGCTATGAGGATCTCGTCAGGGGCTGTTGCAAAGAGTCTCTGGAGAACTATATCAGGTGAAAGACGCTCAATAAAATCCACAAGGAAATCGAGATACTCCTCGTATTGAAATGTATGAAAAGGCTCTTTCTTGTATTGTTCTGCAAGGACCGTATTTTTGACAATCTGTAACTGGTGTATCTTCAAGAATTCCACGGGAAGGCCCGAAATCTCATCAGCCACTGCGAGCATCTCATCGACTGTCTCTGTCGGAAATCCAATAATGACATGGGCTCCGATATGTATGCCGCGGTCTTTGCTCATATTCACGGCATCGAGGAATGTTTGATAATCATGCCCTCTGAGGATATAGCTGAGGGATTTGTCGTATATGGATTGCAATCCATATTCAACAAGGATGAAATAGTCCCTTGCGAGATTCTGAAGAAGTTCTATCTTTTCTTCGTCCACGCAGTCAGGCCTCGTGCCTATGGCAAGGCCTATTACCGAGGGCTCAGACAATGCCTCACTGTAAAGCTGCTCCAACTCCGATACCGATGCATATGTGTTTGTGTAAGGCTGAAAATACACGAGGAATTTTCTGGCCTTATATCTTCCTGAAAGATACCCTATCCCGTTTCTTATCTGCTCTTTGATGGAAAGCTCGGGCTTGCATCCGGAAGGCCTGAAGCTGTCGTTATTGCAGTATATGCAGCCTGTTACTCCGAGTGTGCCGTCCCTGTTCGGACAGGTGAATCCTGCATCCACATTCACCTTGTAGACTACTGTGCCGAATCTCTTTTTCAGATACGGGCCGAATGCGTTATATCTTCGGGGCATGTTTAATTATTGATTTTTGCCAGCCTTAATGTCAAATAATGCGGGATTTGGTATAATTTATTTAAAAATCTCCGAGGAGGGTCTTATGTCTATGCAAGCGTTAAAAAATATCATCGAGATCAAAGAGGGTTCTGTTTATGTAAAGGACAAAAATGCTGTCAGAAACCTCATGGACGGCCTTATTTACGATGCAGTTTTTGAATCGGACGACGAAAAAAGAAAGGCAAAATTTGTACTTGTCAAGGAAATCGCAAAGGCGTGCGGTGCAGTGCCTGCATCAATTCAGGGGTTATACGAAGAAATGGGGAGGCATTATCCTGGGTTCACCGTTCCTGCTATGAACATCAGGGGACTCACATATGATACAGTAAGAGCAGTATTCAGAAAGGCATTGGAGATGAAGGTCGGGGCATTTATTTTTGAGATCGCAAGGTCAGAGATAGGATACACAAAGCAAAGGCCATTAGAATATGCAGCAGTCGTCCTTGCTGCAGCGGTAAGGGAAGGCTTTGAAGGTCCGGTGTTTATACAGGGAGACCATTTCCAGCTCGTAAGGAAGAACTATCTGAGCGGCCCGGAGCCAGAGACCGATTATGTCAAGGGGCTTATCAAAGAGGCCATAGAAGCGGAATTCTACAACATAGACATTGACACATCTACAATCGTTGACCTCGACAAGCCGACAATAAAGGAGCAGCAGAGGCCTAATTTCGAAAAGACAGCGGAGCTATCAGAGCATGTCAGGCAATTGCAGCCATCAGGCGTTGATATTTCAATAGGAGGTGAGATCGGAGAGATAGGCGGAAAGAACAGCAACCCTGATGAATTAAGGGCGTATCTTGACGGATTTAAAGAGATATTCAAGGGAACAAAGGGTTTGAGCAAGCTCAGCGTACAGACAGGAACAAGCCACGGAGGAGTCGTCCTTCCTGACGGAAGCCTTGCAAAGGTAAAAATAGACTTTGACACATTGAGATTATTGTCAGACCTTGCAAGAAAGGAGTACGGGCTTTCGGGTTGTGTGCAGCACGGAGCATCAACACTTCCGGAGGATGCATTCAATATGTTTCCTGAGACAGGGACTTCAGAGGTTCATCTTGCGACAGGATTTCAGAACATCATCTATGACAGTAAACACCTCCCATCAGATTTCAAGGCAGAGGTGTATGAGTATCTGAAACAGGAGTGCGCAAAGGAGAGGAAGGAAGGACAGACAGACGAGCAGTTTTTCTACAGTGTGAGGAAGAAGGGCTTCGGTCCGATGAAGAAAAAATGGTGGGATTTGCCAGCAAGCGTAAAAGAGTCTATAATGAAAGAGCTTGAGGCAAAGTTTGCATTGCTGTTTGAAAAATTGAAAGTCACAAATACAACGGATATTGTGAAAAGGACAGTGACACCTGTGATAGTAAAGAAGGAGATTAATACAGGGCTGCTGGGGTTGTAATGCCAAAAAAAGCTAAAGATGTAGTCGGCATAATAGTGGGTGGAGGGCCTGCGCCTGGCATAAACGGCGTTATAAGTGCAGCCACTATCGAGGCTATTAACGAAGGCAAGGGTGTTGTTGGAATCAGGGGCGGATTTAAAAGCCTCTTTAACGGCGACAGGAGCGCTGCAGTGCCTCTCACCATAGACGATGTATCGAGAATACACACGCAGGGAGGCTCTATCCTTCGAACCTCCCGTGACTATCCAGACAGGGTAAAAGAGATGTTTAAAATTCTCATGACGACCCTTAAGCAACTCGGAATTAAACACCTCATAACGATTGGCGGCGAAGGAACCCTCTTTATGGCCAACTGGATAGAAAAAGAGGCAAGGGGCGATATTAATGTTGTTCATGTGCCAAAGACCATAGATAACGACATTCCACTTCCAGGAGGCGCATCCACATTCGGATACGAGACAGCAAGGCATTGGGGAGTCGAAATTGTTAAAAACATAATGGAAGATGCAAAGACCATGGGGAGGTGGTACTTCGTAACCACCATGGGCAGACACGCAGGGCATCTTGCGCTTGGCATGGGAAAGGCAGCAGGTGCAACAATAACCCTTATTTCAGAGGAATTTGAAGAAAGGCTCTCACTAAAAAAAATTGCCGATATACTTGCAGGCTCAATAATAAAAAGGCTTTCTATGGGCAGAGATCACGGCGTGGCAGTACTTGCAGAGGGAATAGCAGAGAAGTTCGACATTGAAGAATTGAGTCAGTATGAACAGTTGGAAAAAGATGAGACAGGCAGGATAAGGCTCTCGGAGATTCAACTGGGAAGGGTGCTAAAACATCTTGTGAAAAAGACTCTTGATTCTTTAGGGATAAAGATTACCATAGTTGATAAAAATATAGGATACGAATTGAGGGCCGCAGACCCCATCCCATTTGATATCGAATACACGAGAAACTTGGGCTACGGTGCTGTGCGTTATCTACTCAGGGGCGGCACAGGCTCGATGATAACATTCTTTGAAGGGCATCTGAGGCCAGTCCCATTTGTGGAGGTAATGGATTACTCCACCGGAAGGGTCAAGGTAAGAAAGGTGGATATTGCCTCCGAGACCTATGAAGTGGGAAGAAAATATATGATTCGCCTTGAAAAGGAAGACTTCGAGGGAGAAAACTTAGAGCGCCTTGCAAAAACAGTGAGGCTAAAGCCTGAAGATTTTAAAAACAAATTCGGCTATCTTTTAGAGCCTGCTGCCTGCCGCTGATTTTTCTTTTATCTAAGTTGAGCGATTTTGTAAGGCAGGCACTGCTACAAGACTTTAAAAAGTGCTTGCTCATGTGTATATAAAAGATAACAAATGCATCATCTATCAAGTATCCAATGTAGTAGATGACGGATACAAGATAGAGGGTTGCACAAGTGCGGAGTTTAAAGTCTTTCCGCAGCACCTGCCTTACAAATCTGCCTGTGCGTTGCACGCAGACAGGTCTGAATATAGAATCGCTCAATTTAGGT
>CALGPO010000036.1 GCA_937960465.1 uncultured bacterium | reverse complement strand
TGTTTGTCGAAGGGATATACTCATACTGCTTTATACCTTCAGAATGCTGAGCACGACATGTTTGTGGCGATAGAAAATAGGCTCAATGGCAAGACGACAAGTAAAGTAGAACGAGTTATGCGAACGATTAATATGCGGGTAGATGTAAGTAAATGGAGTGTTGCTGGAGTGCTGAATGTTACCAAGATTCGACTTGCCTATTACTATAACGATTTTGATGTATGACCTATATGAAATGGAGGGCTTTTGTCAGGTCTCCACTTGACAACGCTACCAAAAAGTTATAACCTTGTCTTTTAAATCTTCTCGTAATTCATCACGGAATACTCTCCTTTTATCTCGTAATTTTATACTTGCTATCATCTCAGGATAGGCAGATGGTTTAACTTCATCAGTAAATAATTTTAAGCACAACGCGAGCACAACGCGATCTCATCATCAAATCCCCATATCTCTTTATATGAATCTACCCATCGCTTGTCAATTTGATTATAATCAGTATCTGAATTAGCCTTCTTTAAGGATAAATTCTCTATCTTTATAATGTTACCAATCACAATTTTGATTCTTAATTGTGCATCTGCCTTTTTAAACCTCATTAATTCTTCAAAATCTTCCCTTAAGCCAAACCGTTCAATATCGGTCCTTTTTAATCTTGTGGGGATATGAATCGCTTCTACAGAATCAATTTGATTAATATCATAGCCCATTATCTTTAACCATTGCTTTGCCTCATTATCATTTTTCCAGTTATTGAACTTCTTGCAAATACTCTTTTCATTTGCAAATCCGCCTTTTGCTGTTTGAGAGCCAAGTTCAAAGGTTGTCATTTATAGTCCTCACTAACCCAAAATATTCTCTGGTTTCCAAGGTATACTCGGATAAGGCTTTTTTCATATAAAAGTAACCTGCCAGTTAAATCCTCACCACCACCCCCCTTGCCCTCAAATACTCCTTTGCCTCTCTGATTGTGTATTCCCTGTAGTGGAATATAGAGGCTGCAAGCACTGCGTCTGCCTTTCCAATGACTATCCCTTCATAGAGGTGTTCAAGGGTTCCTGCACCACCTGAGGCGATTACAGGTATGCCAACTGCCTCAGAGACTGCCCTTGTGAGTTCAAGGTCATAGCCATTCTTTGTGCCATCTCTGTCCATGCTTGTAAGGAGTATCTCTCCTGCTCCAAGTTCTTCCATGTATTTTGCCCATTCAACTGCATTTATTCCCTTTGGTCTTCTTCCACCATGGGTATAGACCTCCCAGAATACGGGTGAAGGGGTGAAGGGGTGAAGAGGTGAAGGGGTGAGGGGATGAAGGAGCAATCTATCGCTGAGTTCTCTGGATGACTTTAGCCATAATGGAATCTCTTCAGAATCTCTTATGTCAAATCTTGAGCCATGAACCCTTTTTGCATCAATAGCAACAACTATGCACTGGCTTCCGAATTTTTGAGCTGCTTTCCTTACAAAATCAGGATCATTCACAGCAGCAGTATTTATTGACACCTTATCACAGCCAGCATTAAGAAGGTCCCTTATGTCATCAAGACTCTTTATTCCACCACCAACTGTAAGGGGCATGAATACATCTGAGGCTGTCCTTTCAACAACATCAAGTATGATTTTTCTTTTTTCATGAGATGCTGTAATGTCAAGGAATACAAGTTCATCAGCACCCTGTTCGTCATAATAAATAGCATTCTCCACAGGGTCACCAGCATCCCTCAGGTTTACAAAGGAGACACCCTTTACAACCCTTCCATCCTTTACATCAAGACACGGTATTATGCGTTTTGCAAGCATCTATATTAGCTTTTTTGTCTCACAATAGGTCTTAATCTTTTTATAAATCTCACAAAGCCTCTTAGAGATATCATAGAGTCTATTTATCCCTTTTACAATATCTTCCTCATCTTCACTATATTCATGGGTCAGAACATTTCGCAATTCTCTGAGCATAAGCCATTCCTGTGCACTATCTATAATGCCAAACTTTTCAGCCCTGTTTAATACATCAATAAAAGGGATTCCCTCTATATCCTCTCCAAGAGATTCAAGGATATTTCTCAATAGCCTTCCTGCTGCGTCCTGAATTTTTCCGAATCGAAAAGAGAGTTGGTCTATAAAGGAGAGATCAACATCGTTGAGTCCTTTATATTTCTTAGGATCAATCGGTATTAAAGATTGAATTGCCATGATTGCCGATTGAAGCCTTTGCATATGTTTATCACATATGGATATATATGTTTTAACCTTTTCTAACTTCATATCTTTGCTCCCGTTGTTTTTGCATATTCATAAATGGGTCCCTTTAAAGGTCTTCCCCTTTTCTGGACGAGGAGGTCTATCCTTTGGTCACCAATCGCAAACTTCAGGTCCGCAAGGAATCTTGCCTTGTCCTCAGGACCTGCCTCTAAAGAGGTCTCAATATAGATGTCTATGTCCCCACCCTTCTTAGAGTCATCTATCCGTGAACCAAAGATCCTTATCTCGCAATCTTCACCAAAATACCTGATAGCAAGCTCCTTTACGGTCTTTAATGTATTTTGATCAATCCTCATCTTTCCTCTGAGATATAATTAGGGACACATCCCCTATTTTATTTAACTCTTTCGCCTTTTTGGTCTACCAGGTCTCTGTAGTATAAACCTTTTGTTCAGCTTCTTTTCCATCCTCTTTATAAACTCCTCTCTACCAAATGGTCTTCCAGTTCTCGTGGAATACTTTAATCGTTTTATCTCCTCTTCTGTAATGCTCTCTCTGATAAATGCTATATAATCTTTCCTCTGATTATCGTTAAAAAGCTTTTCGCCCA
>CALGPO010000035.1 GCA_937960465.1 uncultured bacterium | reverse complement strand
AGGCCGAACAGATCATAGCCGAATTTATTTTCGCCATGATAATAGTTAAAATCAAAGTCTATCCATTTATACTCTTCTGTCTTTGTGTCCTTTAGTATGTGGTCTCTCCTTATATCCCCGTGCTTTTCACCGTGATTATGAAGAAATCTTACGGCATCTATTATTTCCATATAAGATTTTAAGAGTGAAGGGAGGTCATCGTGAAAATACTCCTCATGGGATTTCTTTATTGAAAATACAAGGTCACTTAGGGTCTTGCCTTTAATATAATCGATGATGCGTATGAGATTGCCAGCAGAGTCCTCAACAGAGAATCCCTGCATGAAATTAGGATGACCTTTTACCAGATCGAGGATTCTTGCCTCTTTCTTAGGGCTTCTGAAGCACTCAAATGAGATGCCCCCGACCTTTGCAGTAAACCTTTCCCAGAAGACCAGTTTTATGATCTTTGTCTCTCCGGTTATCAGGTCTATTGCCCTCTTAACCCAGAACTTGGGCTGCTCATCGATACCAAATCTGCCTTCCTTTTCGACATTTCTTATAAGATACGGTCTACCTTCAAATATTGCCACATCGTCATAATCCACTCTATAAAAATCCGTAGTATCTGTAACAATCCTGAACCTTTTCGGCATGCGCTCAGGCTCAAGCCATTTTGACATTAAATCTCTGAGGTCATCGTGGGTGAAATCAGCCATGACTAAATTCTACAATTTTTTATAGCATCTGCAACCTTTGCAACCCTTGCCATCTCCTTCACATCATGCACCCTGATAATATTTGCACCGTTGAATATGGAAATGGCCACAGCAGCAGCAGTGCCTTCAAGCCTTTCGGATGGAGGGACATCGCCGAGTATTTTCCCTATAAAAGCCTTTCTTGATACGCCTACTGCAACAGGCCTTCCGAGGAGAGTAAATTCTTTAAGGTTTTTTATGATCTCAAGGTTATGCTCAAATGTCTTTCCAAAACCAATGCCCGGGTCAATGATAATCTTATCATCTGAAATGCCGAATTTGTTGGCAAGCCTGATACTTATCCTCAGATAATCCATAATCTCAGGGATCAATGCCTCATAAACAGGGTTTTGCTGCATATCCTTCGGCCTTCCCTTTATGTGCATGATTATTACAGGAACCTTATATTCAGAAACAACCTCTGGCATTTCAGGGTCAAACCTCAGTCCGCTTATGTCATTTACAATTGACGCTCCTGCATCGAGGGCTTGCCTTGCAACCCCTGCCTTGTAGGTATCGATCGAAATCGGGACTTTTATTTCTCTTAAGATAGCCTTTATTACTGGGATTGTGCGTCTGATTTCTTCTTCTACTGAAACAGGCTCAGAGCCGGGCCTTGTGGATTCACCGCCGATATCTATAATATCGGCTCCGTCTTCTATGAGTCTGATGGCATGTTCAATTGCCTTTTTTTCATTAAAAAAAAGGCCTCCGTCAGAAAATGAATCGGGGGTGACATTAAGCACCCCCATGATATAGGTCTTCTTATCGAAGTCTAAAGAGAAATCATACCACTCGATCTTCATGCCCCCACGGCTCTTGCATCTTCAATCAATTTGTCTATATCATGACCTTCGATAGTCTCTTTTTCAAGGAGGGCATGTGCAAGGGCATCGAGGAGGTCATAGTTGTCCTCTAAAATCTTTTTTGCCCTTTCATATGCGCTTATAACTATCCTCTTTATCTCCTCGTCTATATCAACAGCAGTTTTTTCGCTGTAGTCTTTATGCTTTGCTATTTCACGACCGAGGAATATCTGTTCGTCCTTTTTGCCAAATGTAAGCGGACCAAGTTTCTCACTCATACCCCATTCTGTGACCATCTTTCTTGCAAGCTCTGTAGCCCTCTCAAGGTCATTTCCTGCACCTGTAGTCATATGGTGTAAGGCTATCTCCTCGGCAGCCCTTCCTCCTAAAAGCACATTCAATGTCTTTTCGAGATAGTCTCTCGAATATGTGTATCTGTCATCTATTGGAAGCTGCTGCGTAACTCCAAGCGCCCTTCCTCTCGGTATAATGCTCACCTTGTGTATAGGATCTGTTCCAGGTGTAAGCTTCGCAACAAGGGCATGGCCTGCCTCGTGATAAGCAGTGTTCTTCTTTTCTGCATCACTCAAAACCATGCTCCGCCTTTCAACACCCATCAATACCTTGTCCTTGGCAGATTCAAAATCTGACATATCTACTTTATCCTTTGTCTTCCTTGCAGCAAGAAGTGCTGCTTCATTAACAAGGTTTGCAAGGTCTGCACCTGAAAATCCAGGCGTACCCCTTGCTACCTTTTCGAGATCTACATCCTCATCAAGTGGTATATTCCTCGTATGAACCTTTAGTATCTCAAGCCTGCCCTTTACATCCGGAGTGGGCACCACTATCTGCCTGTCAAACCTTCCTGGTCTCAAGAGAGCAGGGTCAAGAACATCAGGCCTGTTAGTTGCAGCAATAATAATAATGCCTTCATTCCCTTCAAAACCGTCCATCTCAACAAGAAGGGCATTAAGGGTCTGCTCCCTTTCGTCATGGCCACCCCCAAGTCCTGCACCTCTGTGTCTTCCGACAGCATCTATCTCGTCTATAAATATTATGCATGGTGCATTCTTCTTAGCCTGCTCAAAGAGGTCTCTTACTCGCGATGCACCAACGCCGACAAACATTTCCACAAAGTCAGAACCCGACATGGAAAAAAATGGCACGCCTGCCTCGCCTGCTATTGCCTTTGCAAGAAGGGTCTTTCCTGTACCCGGAGGGCCGACAAGCAGAACGCCCTTCGGGATTTTTCCTCCAAGTTTCGAAAACTTTTGAGGGTCCTTAAGGAATTCTATTATCTCCTCGACCTCTGTCTTTGCCTCTTCTATGCCTGCAACATCTGCAAATGTAATCTTTACAGCCTTGTCAGAAACCAGCTTGGCCTTCGCCTTTCCAAAGGACATTGCCTTGTTGCCTCCCATCTGCATCTGTCTCATGAAGACAATCCAGACCAGCACAAGGAATATAATAGGACCCCATGAGAAAAAGAAGTTCACATACCATGGGTTCTGCTCAGGTGGCCTGGCAATTATTTTAATATTCTTCTCCCTCAACTCCTTAACAAGGTCAGGATAATGCACCATATATGTCTTGAACTTGTTTCCATCCTTAAATCTGCCGGTAATGTAATTCTCCTTGATTGTGACCTCATCCACATCCCCGGATTCTACTTTCGAGATAAATTCGGAGAATATTATTTCCTTTTCGCTCTTGGGCGGAACATTGAAGAGATTAAACAGGAGTATCATTGCCATTCCTATGAGTAACCAGATAAATAAGCTCTTATACATATTGTTATCGCTATCTTGTCCTTTCCTTTGCATTTTTAATAGTTTAACATATTTGTCCTGACTATCTCTCTCTGAATTTTAATCAGTTCTCCCACACCCTTTTCTGCTAACGAAATAAGTACATTGAGCGCATCCTTTGAAAATGGCTCTGATTCTGCAGTTCCCTGGATTTCGACTATTCTGGAGTCTCCTGTCATGACCACATTCATATCGACCTCTGCTGTGGAATCCTCGGCATAACAGAGGTCGAGGCGCGGTTCGCTGTTGATAATGCCCACACTGACAGCAGCAAGATAGTCTTTTATAGGATTCCTTTCTATTATGCCATTTCTAAGGGCATGATACAATGCATCATTAAGTGCAATAAATGCGCCTGTTATGGAAGCAGTCCTCGTACCCCCGTCAGCCTGTATTACATCGCAGTCAATCCATATTGTCCTTTCGCCAAGGAGTTCGAGGTCAACCACCGCCCTTAGCGACCTTCCGATTAATCTCTGGATCTCGTGCGTCCTTCCTCCTATGCGTCCAGAAGTAGATTCCCTCATGCTCCTTGTATGCGTAGCCCTCGGGATCATACCGTATTCTGCAGTCACCCATCCCTTTTTCTGGTCTCTTAGAAAGGGAGGCACCTTATCCTCTATGGATGCCGTGCATATGATCCTGGTGTTCCCCATTTCTATCAGTACAGAGCCTTCAGCAGAGGGTATGAAATTCCTTTTAACCTCCACCCTCCTCAGTTCGTCGTTCTTTCTTCCATCAGGCCTCATCTTACCTCCAACGTTATTTTTTCTATATCCTCAATCCTTTTTCCCAAGAATCTTTCACCGACATTTACAAACTTTTCTGTGGAATCGGTCACATAAAATTTTAACCTTCCATGATCACCTACTCTTTGCTCTTTGCTTTTTGCTCTTTGCTCTTCTAAAATATCCCTTACAACCTTCGCTGTCTCGATGGCTGAATCCACAAGACAGACATTATTCATCACATCCTGAATCACACCCTTCAGAAGTGGATAATGGGTACATCCAAGGACAAGGGTATCCACTCCCATATCTATCATATCCTTCAGGTATTTCTCCACAATAAGTCTGGCTATAATACCATCTGTCCAGCCCTCTTCCACAAGTGGGACAAAGAGCGGACATGGCAATCCAAGAACCTCTATATCCTTATCAAGTGCTTTAATAGCCTTCAGGTAGGCACTGCTCTTGATGGTTGCCTCTGTGCCTATTATACCTACCCTTTTATTTTTTGTGGAATTTACTGCAGCCTTTGCACCCGGCTCTATGACGCCTATTACAGGTATGGGAACCTTTTCCCGTATTTCTTTCAGGCTTATGGCAGAGACAGTATTACAGGCAATAATTAGAAGCTTTATGTTCTGACTTAAGAGAAATTCCGTGCATTCAAAGGAGTAGCGGGTCACGGTCTCAGGCGATCTAATACCATAAGGAACCCTCGCTGTGTCACCAAGGTAAATAATATCTTCAGAAGGCAATATCCTGCTGACCTCTTTTAAAACCGTAAGACCTCCTACCCCTGAATCGAAAATGCCTATTGGATTATTGTTCATAATTCATTATCCCTCTCAGTCCATAAAGAATTGAGAAATGGCCTCCTATGCTTTCTATCTCCTTTCCCTCTATTAATAACCTCACATCCTCTGTGCCGGCAACGTTTGTAACAGCAGTATCAAACAGCGACTTCAGAAGATAATACTCCTGTCTCGCATCCCCGTAGAAATTCCTTCTGAATTCGTCTGAAAGATCGAGGTAAAGCACATTATTTCTATCACGGTATACACCAAGAAGTTTTGCATCCTTAAGACCTTCTTTTAACCCTTTCAGGTATTCCTCGATAACTACATCAGCCATTACCACAGGTAGCGGCTTATGTGGGATCGTTCTGTCTTCAGGGGTTACGCCATCTTCAGATGGATAAAATATCTTTACTGCAATCATGGCCTCCCCGTTTATTCCAAAGGCAGCTTGATTCTGCGGAGTGTCTTCTTTCAATTCAATCAATGGACTGTTATTCTTCCCGGATGGGATATAGTAATATTTTGTAAACAGCCATCCCGACAGCACTGCAATAAAAAGAAGTAAAACAACGACAGCTATTATATTTTTTTTATTTTCCATTGCCTAATCCCATCAATATCGCATTTATCAATCTATTTTTCGTATTTCTGTCATATCTGAATCCTTCGGGATTTGGCAGTTCTATTAATAAGGCAGGTGCATTGACATATGCTATGACCGATAAGGGCAGTCTCTCACTTCTGACATTTACACCCAATGCATTTTTAATATTACTTGCTATGGCATTCGCAATACTTTTATCGCTATCCTGCCCGGATGTCTTTTCTGTCTGTTGGCTCTGAATTGTCATCATCTTTGGTGCAGTATATATGCCGAACTCATTTTTGGATGATACATGCATGCTGATAAATATTTCTGGGGACTTCTGATTTGCGGCCTTGACCCTGTCCTTTATGGAGAGTACCTGATCGCCCTTTCTGGTAAGAAAGACCTTTTTACCCTTTTTTTCGAGTATGTGCGAAAAATCCCTTGCGAATGACATAACAAAGTCCTTCTCCACAAAATTCTTGCCACGAATCCCGCTGTCGTACCCCCCATGACCGGGATCTATAACAAATGTCTCCATCGGGATGGAACTGCCCTCGATGGGCGTATCCATGATGGCTTTCTCTTCTTTTGCCGGCTTACTAATATAGGCATCTATAACAAGCCTCATGGGTGCTGAAAGCTTTGAAACATTTATATCATCAAGATTTTCTACAGAAATAGAACAACTACTTCCTTTTATGCTAATCCTTACCCCTGATGCTATTTCGAAAAAAGCTTCGCCTTTCAGAATGCCTTTTTCAGGTGTTTTAAAGGTAACAGGAAACTGAAAATCCACCTTGATACTATTATCACTGGTAAGTATCACTGAGGCTTTCTGCACATACTCATCCGGCATGCCTGAGAAAACAATCCTTATAAAACCAGGGTGCTTGCCGATTTTTATAGTTGCGGCGTGCTCTTTGCCGGCCTGCGCAGCAACAGAAAAAATATCAAAAACCCCTGATAAACAAACAACTAAAAGCAGAAAAACAATAAAAAATAACCTTCTATGCATAATTTAAAAGGATACAAGATACGCTAAATAAGATGCAAGTTACCACAATCAATAATGAAGAAAAGTAGGCATGGCTTCAAATCCTTTATCAATGCGATGAGATTATTTTTCTGCCTGTTAAAGGGCTTAGCCTCTTTAAGTTTCTTTCCGGATTATGGGCAAGCTTGAAAATAATCTGCTGTATGTTTTAAAATGTAACTGAGATTAAATCGCAACAAAATGGAGGACTGAGTTGCACGAACATAAACCGAAGACAAAAAGACAGACCAGCAATTTAGAAAAAATTGCACTTATCGGCAATCCAAATGTGGGCAAAAGCGTAATATTCGGTCTTCTCACGGGTAAATATGTAACAGTATCCAACTATCCAGGCACCACTGTTGAAATAACACAGGGCAATATATCCCTTGACGGTAAAAGACTACTTCTCATAGATACCCCCGGCGTCAACAGTCTCATACCCATGAGCGAAGATGAAAAGGTAACAAGGGATATCCTCCTCACAGAAGCACCTTTAACAGTTGTACAGGTAGGAGATGCAAAAAATCTGAAAAGAACGATCCTGATCACACTTCAACTCTCGGAGATGGGCATTCCGATGATTCTTGCCCTCAATATGATTGATGAGGCAATGGACAGGGGAATATCCATAGATGTAGAAAGCCTTAAAAACACCCTCGGCATCAATGTAACAAGCACCATAGCGCCTCAGCGAAAGGGGATAAAGGAATTAAAAGAGGCTATGGTATCTCCAAGGCGGCCCACAATACAGATAAAGTACACTCCTGTAATAGAGGATTATATCGAGAAGATATCAAGGCTCTTGCCGTCAACGAATATTTCACGGCGTTCGCTCTCCATAATGATACTGTCGGAAGATGAAAGCCTCAGGGGCTGGCTGAAAGCCAATATAAAGGAAGAGGCACTCTCAGAAATAGAAAGACTACGAGACGAGTGCAAGCTTAAGTTCAGAGACTCCGTTGGATATTTGATAAATAAGACAAGGATCGAGGCAGCAGAAGAAATAGCCGGCAAGGTCATAAAAAAGGTCAGTCCTGAAGGGGGAAAATTCCTGAATTTTATAGGCAGTATAAGTATGCACCCTGTCTATGGCATCCCGGTTTTACTGGCAGTATTATACGGCTTTTATGAATTTGTCGGCGTATTTGGCGCAGGTACACTGGTAGACTTTGTGGAGGAGACCATATTTAACGGCTACCTCAATCCAGCAGTAACAAAAACCGTCAAGCTCCTTATCCCGATAGAACTGCTGCAGGAATTGCTCGTGGGAGAGTACGGGCTTGTAACAGTGGCCCTGACATATGCCATTGCCATTATACTCCCCATAACCGTAACTTTTTTCATAGCCTTTGCAATCCTTGAAGACAGCGGATACCTGCCGAGACTCGCCATTATGAGCAACAGGATATTCAATGTAATAGGACTCAATGGCAAGGCAGTGCTTCCCATGGTCTTGGGTCTTGGATGTGGGACAATGGCAGTAATGACATCGAGAATTCTGGAAACGAGAAGGGACAGGATAATCACCACATTCCTTTTGGCCCTCGCCATACCATGCTCTGCACAATTGGGGGTCATACTGGGAATGCTCGGCGCCCTCTCATTAAAGGCTTCAATCATATGGGTATCGAGCGTCCTCGTAGTTCTCTTTATTGCGGGCTTTCTTGCATCAAAAATCCTAAGCGGAGAACGGACCGAATTCTTTCTCGAAATACCACCCATCAGGATGCCAAATATAACGAACATCGTGGTAAAAACAATAGGGAGGGTTGAATGGTATCTGAAAGAGGCTGTGCCGCTCTTCATCCTCGGTACGTTTATCCTCTTTCTTTTGCATAAATTCAATCTCCTTATTTACCTCGAAAGGCTCACATCGCCTGTTGTCGTTAATCTCCTCGGCCTTCCTGCAAAAACAGCGGAGGCATTCATCCTCGGATTTCTGAGAAGGGACTATGGTGCAGCAGGACTGTTCGTAATGTCTCAGGAGGGCATACTAACGCCGATTCAATCAATTGTAAGCCTCGTTACAATAACCCTGTTTGTCCCGTGCCTCGCCAATTTCTTCATGATCATAAAGGAACGGGGGCTAAAAACAGCCCTGTGGATTATAGCCATAGTATTTCCTGCTGCATTTCTATTCGGTGGAGTGCTGAACTGGATATTACGATATTTCAATCTAAGTTGAGCGATTTTGTAAGGCAGGTCTGCCTGTGCGTTGCACGCAGACAGGCACTGCTACAAGACTTTACCTTAATGTTGCATAGACAGCAAGGACTAACATGCTTCAAAGCCTTTACAAGCGACATGAAACCGTATTCATGCAGAATATAAATGTTTTAACAGAGACTTGAATCCAATGCTGAATACGATATGGTGGTATGAAAATCTTATAAGGTGTCGCAGGCAAAGTCTTTTACGCATGTTAGTCCTTGCTATAACCTTTGATTTTATGCAACTGTAAGGTAAATTGATTCCTCAGCAGAGAGGTTGCTTTAATGAAAAGGGATGAAATACTAACCGCTATCAGGTCTTTAAGCGATACTATCAAAAAGAACTATCATGCAGAGGTTATTGGTTTGTTTGGTTCTTATGCAAGAGGTGAGGAAAAAGCCTCAAGCGATATAGATGTCCTTGTCAGGTTTGATGACAAAGCTGACCTTTTTGATTTTGTAGGGCTTTCCATATTTCTGGAAGAAAAACTGGGCAGAGAAGTTGATGTGGTTCCTCATGATACGGTGAGACCAGAACTGAAGGAGATTATATTTAAGGAGGCTGTCCCTGTATGAGAGACTTTAAATTATTACTCGAAGATATTATAGAGGCAATTTCTGCTATTGAGAGATTTGTGGAAGGAATTGATTTTGAAGAATTCAGATCTAATGATGAAAAATCAAGTGCTGTAATAAGAAAGTTTGAAATTATAGGTGAGGCAGCCAAATCTTTACCCGAGAATTTAAAAGAGAAATATCCTGAAATTCCATGGAAAGAAATATCAGGCTTCAGGGATAAATTAATCCATTTTTACTTTGGTATAAAAATGAACTGGTATGGCAGGCTATTAAGAATCGTCTTCCTCAGCTAAAGTCTTCGATTCAAAATATTTTGCTCAATTCTTAAACAAGCAGGACTGAGAGATTTATTCGAAGGTTAGAAATCCCTCAAGGTACCCGCTTAAAAGAAGCACATACGGCTCGTTGAATGTTATCCAATAGCGCACGCCCTTTAATGAAAAGGTTTAGCGGTTGTTTTTCTTAAACATTTCAGAAATGCTATGAAACCATTTGTCCGAAAGCATTTGCTCAAGGGATATTGATGTCTTTTGCATCCAGCTTGGATAAGAATCTGTTATCCCTGGCATATTCTGCTGGTCAAGCGTGCCGATAGCATCATCGAGGCTTACAGCTACAAGTTTGCAGGGTGTTCGGGCAAGATATTCATATATAGCAAGGCATAGTTCAGGGGTCATTTCATCTAAATATGATGAATGGGTGAATGGGTGAATGGGTGAATGGGCGTCGTGAATGTCTGTCTGCGTGCAACGCACAGGCAGGAGTCCTTGTGACCTGATGGCCTCCAGTAGGAGTGATTTGTCTCTTTCCCTTTCACTGACATTCCTTTGCCAAGCACTCTCATCAGGAAATATTCCCAATCTCTTTTTCAGATCGATGTCGCGTCCAATCCACCAGCCGTATAGTGTTGGCAGGTCATGGGTTGTAACAGCGCAGAGTGCCATGTCAGGGTATCTGTCGGGTGATAGGAAAGACGGGTCAGGATAGTTCCTTTCAAAATACAGGAGCCTGTATGAAAGCATGCGAAACCCGAAGAGGTTTTCCCGGACATTCTCCCCTATTGTCCCAAGGTCTTCTGCAATCACCATTGTCCTGTTTCTAACGCTTTCCAGCGCAATAATTCTGAGTATGTCCTCTGCCGGATACCTTACATATGCGCCTTGAGAAGCCGGCATGCCCTGTGGTATCCAGAACTGCCTGAACATTCCGAGGGCATGATCTATTCTCAGTGCGCCGAAATGTTTCATATTTTTCCTGATCGTCTGAATAAATAATTCGTATCCGGATTCTTTGAGCTTCTCAGGAATAAGCGGAGGAAAACCCCAGTTCTGTCCTGTTGGATTGAAGTCATCAGGAGGTGCGCCGAGATCTATTCCTTCTGCGATTACATCCCGTGCCATCCGTGCATCGCTTCCATCACTAATAGAACCTATGGCAAGGTCGTGGTAAAGCCCTATGGGCATTCCGAGATTTTTTGCCAGTTTAGAGATTTCTTTTAACTGCTCATCAATAAGCCACTGGATATATTTATAAAAGAGAATTTCTTTCTCATCGGATGTGATAGACAGGTATGCTGCAAAAGATTCAAGATTATTGCCTTCTTCTGATATGTATCGTTTGAATTCCTCTATTCTGCGAACATCTTCGTTTCCGTCATTCTGAGCGTCAGCGAAGAATCTTGTTTTATCGTTCAGGATGGGCTCCTGAACGGCAATCCATTTTTCATAAAATACCTCAAAAGCACATCTGAGGAACTTTTCTTTTATAGCCGCCACTTTTTCATAATCTATCAGGTCTTCCTCTCTCAGTTGTCTGAATGTCTCTTCCCATTGCCTATTGCCTATCGCCAATTGCCCCTTTAATTCTTTAACTTCCGGTATATTTTCCATGTCAAGGTAAACGAAATTTTTATAAAGCCTGGTTATTGGAGAATAGGGGCTTATGCCAAATGGTTTTTTATTAGGGATTGCATGAAGGGGATTGATTCCCACAAACCCGCCTTTTAATTCAGAAACCCATTTCACGATTTTCTTAAGATCGCCGAAGTCTCCCACACCCCAGTTCTGGCATGAGCGTATGGAATAGAGGTTGACAGAGAGTCCCCATGTCTTTCCATTTTCCAGTTCAGGAGGAATATAACAGTAATCGGGAGTTATGATAATCCTCGATGTGTCTGATATTTCCATATTGGGAATTTTGAATTTTATGCCTATTGAATAATAGCCTATATCTCTATGGCATTTATCGCTCAGGTCTATCTTTATATATCTCCTGCCGTACATCCATCGCCGGTCAGAGATGATTAATTCATTCCCTGAGAGAACAAACTCATCTATTTTCTGGCCGTCTTCATTCCTGACAGACCATGAAATATATACTTTATCTTCTTCTCTTTCTTCAACAGGCACGTGTATAGATATTTTGAATGGCTGCTTATTAACAGATATAACTTTTACATGCTCTAAGAATCTGTTCCATGGGTGTGCTTTTTGTGCATAGATCTCATTTTTTATGGACTCATCAGAATCGATATCGAGCTTCATTGCCCTGAGTATGGCTTTTTTAGTCTCGATTGGAGTTACGTGTTTGTTGCCGAATATATCCCAGTATTCGGGGACAATCCCGCATAATTCCGACAATTCATTGATAAGTTCTTCGTAGGAGGACATACCTTATAAGTTTAGCAGATTATAAGGTGAGAGACAAAAAATTAAAGTTCAAGGGCAGCAGAGCAATAATAGTTATGACTGTCAGCTTTCTCTTCATATTTTCACACCTTTAAGCAGTGCCGAATTTGTGACAACGGACAGCGAACTCATGGCCATTGCTGCTGCTGCGATTATAGGATTCAGCAGTCCAAAGGCCGCAATAGGGATGCCGATGCTGTTGTATATGAATGCCCAGAAGAGATTCTGTTTTATCTTCCTCATTGTCGCCCTGCTTAGTTTTATGCCTTTAATAACATCCCTCAAGTCGTCCCTCACAAGTATAATACCGCCTGTCTCTTTTGCCACATCAGAGCCGCTTCCTATGGCTATTCCTATATCAGCCTGCGCAAGGGCGGGAGAGTCGTTTATGCCATCACCCACCATTGCAACAACCTTGCCCTCTGACTGAAGGTCTTTAATCACCTTTGCCTTATCTCCGGGAAGCACATTGGATATAATCCTTTCGATTCCAACTTTAGAGCCGATGGTCTTTGCCGTCCTTTCATTGTCTCCTGTGAGCATGATGACCTCTATGCCTTCATTTTTAAGCCCTTTTATTACATCTTCTGCATTTTCCTTTAATGTGTCAGCTACTGCAATGAATCCCATAAGTTTTCTATTTTTTACAACAATCATTACTGTGTTGCCTTTTTCTTCAAGGTCCGAAATCACCGTTTCTTTATCCTTTATATCGATGCCCATATTCTGCATAAGCCTTCTATTTCCGATAGCGATCTCTTTGCCCATTGCCCTTACTTTAACTCCATGTCCGGCAACAGCCTCGAATCTTTCAGCATCCGTAATATCCAATCCAGTCATCCGCGCCCTTTTTATTATCGCCTCTGCAAGAGGATGTTCAGAGCCTTTTTCTGCGATTGCCGCAAGTTGAATTATTTCACTTTCATCGGAACCGTTTACCGGCACTATCTCCGTAACTTCCGGCTCTCCCTTTGTGAGAGTCCCTGTTTTATCGAATACCACCGTCTTTAATTTTTCTGCCCTTTCAAGGTATTCTGCTCCTCTTATCAATATCCCCAGTTCCGCGCCTTTGCCGACCCCGACCATCAATGCCGCAGGAGTTGCTATGCCGAGGGCACAGGGACAGGCGATAATGAGGACTGCAACAAATGATAAAAGGGCATTGGTAGGATTTCCGGAAAATATCCATACGGCAGCAGATAAGAACGCAACGCCAATAACTGCAGGGACAAAATAGGAAGCCACCTTATCTGCAAGCCTCTGAATCTGTGAAGAAGATGCCTGCGCCTCCTCCACCATTTTTATTATCTGGCTTAATGTTGTGTCAGCACCCACCCTTGTAGCCTTAAACTTGAAAGAGCCTACCTTATTTATGGTACCTCCTATTACTTCATCCCCTGCCTTTTTCTCCACAGGCACGCTCTCTCCTGTCAGCATTTTTTCGTCAACCGAAGAGTGGCCTTCCATAACAACTCCGTCAGTGGGAATCTTCTCTCCTGGTCTGACTATTACGATCTCGTCAACCATGACTGATTCAGCAGGTATTTCCACCTCCACGCCATCTCTGAAGACCCTTGCTGTCTGTGGTTTTAGATCGAGCAGCTTTCGGATGGCAGCAGAACTCCTCTTCTTTATAATCTCCTCCATATACTTTCCTAAAAGTACAAAGGCTATTATTATTGCTGATACCTCGAAATATACATTCTTTTCTTCAACAGGCAAAACACCGGGAAAGAATACTACAAAGGCGCTGTAAAGATATGCAGTGGATGTTCCGAGGGCGATAAGGATATCCATATTTGCTACCCGATTTTTTATGGCATGCCATGCGCCTATGAAAAATCCCTTTCCGCCGAATATCATAATCGGTGTTGTGATGATAAATAACCATACACCCCATGTGAACCATGGAAGCCATGGAATCGGAACCCATGTGAGTATTGTTGCTCCTGCTGCAAGGCCTAAGAATACAGCAGCCCTGAGGATTGCAAGAGCAAGGACTCCTGTGAGGGCGATGGTAACACGTCTTTTCATTGTTTTAAGCTCTGCTTCCGGTGCCTCGAATGTTCTAACGCAGTTTTCGCTGCAGAAGTAGTATGTCCTTCCCCCTGCTTCCCTTTTAATGGAACGGTCTTTTGGAATTACCATTCCGCATATGGGGTCTTTTGCCATCTCTCCGATCGCCTTAACAGTGTCAGAAATCATTTCCTCCATTTTCATAGAGGGTTTTTCATGGACAAATAATTCAGGATTTTTATCAAAGTCTTCTTTACATGCCTTTGAACAGAAATAATAGATAGTGCCTTTGTATGCTGACGTGGCAGCAGCATCCTTATCTTCTATGAGCATTTTGCAGACAGGATCTATAACTTTCATGGCATCTCCTTTCCAGATAGATTTAACACTATAAATGTGAAGCTATTGTGAAGCCTTTAATTTTTCTCCATCGCCGAATACAGCGATACTGCAGACATTTCCCTCCATTTTGTTGCCTGCTTTTTAATTGTCCCATTTTCTGATTCCATCTTCAATACCATTAATTCGCAAGCATGGATATTTTGGACTGTAACGCCAACATGATAATGTCCTAATATACCAAAATGAAAATATCCTAATTAGAATTGCTAAACTGTCTTTTTTTAGAAGGAGAAGACAGCATGAGCAGAAAGGATATAATCATGAAGACCTTCATAATACTTGTGCCTGATAGTATTGACCTTAATGCGATATCCTGTATAAAAACAGACAGGACAGCCATGAATGACAACACAATAACCAGAATAAATTAGAACCATCCCCATTTCCTATTTTGAGGGACTTAGTCCTTCAAAGTTATGGCCTCGACAGGACAGTTTTCCTCAGCAGCCTCGCAACAGCCAACGAACTCGCATGCCTCCGGGTCCATGACTTCTGACTTTCCTGTTACCTCGTTTAAGTGGAAAACAGCAGGGCATATCTCCTCACACCTGCCGCAGCCTATACATTTCTCCTCATCAACTATGACATTCATCTGCTATCCCAATTCCTCAATCACCATTGCCGAGAGCAATGGAAACATTATCTCATGATGTCCAGTTAGCGCAAAACACTGCCCTTTCATCATCGTCGGTCTTTTTAACACATTCTCGCGCGGCCTGTAATGCTGGATAAAATCCATATTCACTGTGGTGAATTCTTCTACCTTATTCCCGAGGTTTCTTGCAATGGTTAGCGCCTTTAAAAAAACCTCGGGGAGCATAACAGCAGAGCCAAGATTTATATAGACACCTCCTTCAAGGTCAGCAACTACAGATGTAAAAAGTCTGAAGTCATCAAGGCTCCCTTCTCCTATGGAAGCTCCATCAGCCTCCGGGTGCATATGTATAATATCCGAGCCAATTGCCACATGCACAGTTGCAGGAATATTCAGTGTGTATGCTGCCCTGAATATACTTTTGTCTTTAAATGCAAAGTTTGAAGAGTCTATAAACTCACCTATGGAACGTCCTATCCCCTGCCCTTTTTTTACGCCATTATTAATGGCATTGTTCAGCATTTGCCCTGTCTCCTTTGCCATGCCGAAGGTGCCCGTGCACAACTCTCTGGCTACATCCTCTGATGTCTGTCCTATATAAGAGATCTCGAAGTCATGGATGATGCATGCGCCGTTGGTTGCAATAGCTGTTATTACACCCCTCTGCATCAGGTCGATAATTAAAGGAGAGATCCCCACCTTAATGGAATGGGCACCCATTCCAAGTATTACAGGTCTTTTGTTTTTGTGCGCTTTTACAATTGCCTGAACAACTGCCTTTAATTCCTGTGAGGCGAGGAAGTCGGGGAGTCCTTTTATGAATTCTGCGAATGAATTGCCCTTTTTGTACGGCAGGGCTGATTTTTCTGCTGATACCTTGCTGCTCCTGTCCTTGATGGAATAGGTCTTAAGTCTGTTCAGGTCTATCTGCTTGTATTTCATATCCAGCAATTTTAGCATAAATACCTGTTGCCTCACGTAAAAATCTAAACGAAATGAGATTCATTACCTCATGTAAAAATCTAAATATAAGCATAGCATGAATTACTCTTTCTATGGCAGATTGGCTTTACAGACCTCCTTACTTCTTTTCTCCTTGTTACCATTTCAATAAGTTTATTTTGAAGCCTTACAATCTGTCTGTAAAGTTCTGCAGGGTTTAGCCCTTTATATTGGCTAATAAGTTTCTCTTTTATCTCATTTTCTTTTCATTGACGTGATTAAGATGCTTGATCTGTAAGGATTTGAGGCTAATTTGATATTTCCGTAATATGGCTACAGTTTTACCTTAAGTAATTCCAAGATTTTGGTTTGTTCTTTATCAGGAGTGCTGACAGTTTTGTAACTGATACCGTCACTGTCTGCCTACGCAGGCTCTTTAGTCTCTCTATCACCAGTTCAAAGCTCCAACGGCGATTTCTCCCTTTGCTATCACTTTTAAACAGTGGTTGGAGCCTTTGCATCATGTG
>CALGPO010000034.1 GCA_937960465.1 uncultured bacterium | reverse complement strand
GTTTTTTGCAATGCCTCATCATATGATCCCGGGACTATAGGTTTCCATTCAGAGTATGGAGATTCGGATTTTAACAATAGATTACCGTTTTTTGTGTAGTCTGCTTCTGATATTGAACGAGACATCCTGTCCGAACAGTTTATTTCTCTTAAAAAAACTGTGTATTCATAATTTTCGTAGCCTTTTGTAGATAGCCCAAGTCTTTTATTTTCCTGTATCTGCCAGTTTCTGCCCTTATCGTCTTTGCACACGCGTTTTGTCCATACCGTTACTATTTTCTTCCTGAAGATATCGAAGATACTTTTTAAGGGGTCTTGAGCTTCTACATTATGATAAAAAGAGAAATTCTGGTTTTCGGCATACAGTTCCCATTCCGCTCCGTATACATAATTGCAGTAAAGGGCTGTCAGCCCAAAAGCTAAAATGATAATCCCAAGTTTTGATAATAATCCGATTTTTGCCATACCTTTTTTTGCCATACCTTATTACTCCCTCCTTGCTATTCCTGTTTTGTGCGCTGCTTCTGAGACTTTTGCAGCGACCTCGGCAACCACTCTTCTGTCGAATATGCTCGGTACAATATAGTCTTCACTCAAATCCTTTTCATCCACCATCAATGCTATTGCCATTGAAGCAGCAAGCTTTATCTCATCATTCACCTCTTTTGCCCTTGAGTTCAGAAGCCCCCTGAAGAGTCCCGGAAAACAAAGCATATTGTTTATCTGGTTTGGATAATCCGACCTGCCTGTTGCGAATATCCTTGCATGCGGTATGGCATCCTCCGGAGCAATCTCCGGCTCCGGATTTGCAAGGGCAAATACTATCGGGTCATGGGACATCCTCTTTATATCAGCGACTGTTATGAGATTCGGTGCTGATACACCTATAAATATATCCGCACCGGCCATTGCATCTGAAAGACTCCCCTTTATCATTCCCGGGTTTGTATTTTCAGAAATCCATTCCTTTACAGAATTCATGTGCTCTTTTCTTCCCTTATAAATTGCACCTGCCTTGTCACAGACAATGATGTCTTTTATGCCAATTTTCAAGAGCATCTTACATGTTGCTGTTCCTGCAGCCCCAGCGCCGGATATTACTGCCTTTAAATCTTCCAATCTTTTTCCAATAACTTTAACTGCGTTAATCAGGGCTGCAAGTATTACTACTGCTGTGCCGTGCTGGTCATCGTGAAATACAGGAATATCAAGTTCTATCTTTAGCCTTTCCTCTATCTCAAAGCATCTCGGCGCAGATATGTCCTCAAGATTTATTCCTCCAAATGCAGGCGAGATGTATTTCGCAACCTTTATTATCTCTTCTGCGTCTCTTGTCGAAAGGGCTATAGGAAATGCATCTATATCTGCAAACTCTTTAAATAACATAGCCTTGCCTTCCATCACTGGCATTGCTGCCTCCGGTCCTATGTCACCCAGGCCGAGGACAGCACTGCCGTCTGTAATGATTGCAACAGAGTTTCTCTTTATTGTGAACCTGTAGGCCTTTTCCTTATCGTGGTGTATTGCAGTGCAGACCCTTGCAACTCCAGGCGTGTAGACCATGGAAAGGTCATTTCTGTTTTTCACAGGAATCTTATTGTGTATCTCTATTTTGCCGCCATGATGCATGAGGAATGTCATATCAGAGACATGGAGAAGCTTTACGCCATCTATTTTCTTTACACTCTCAACTATCTTTTTTTCGTGCGTCTCGTCTCTTGCATTTACATTAATATCCCTGACTATTACCCCTCTGCCTACACTTACAATATCAACAGCGCCTATATCGCCTCCTGCATTTCCGATAACAGTTGCGACTTTTCCGAACATTCCCGGTTTATTGATTACTTCTACTCTTAAAGTTATGCTGTAGCTTGGGCCTGGAACCTTCATAGGTTAATTATAACTTAGATTGAATGTCAGGTATAATTATTTTGATGAGAAAAAATTTATGGCCAAAGGACATTGCAGAGGCAAAGGAAATTCAGGATATTCTCAGAAAGCAGGTCAAAATTATGCCTCTGAAAAAAACTTCTGGATTGATTGCAGGGGTTGATGCGGCTTTTGCCGGCGACAAAGTTATAGCAGTTGCAGTTCTATATGAATATCCAGAGTTAAGGCATATAAAGGATGCTTTTTCTATCGAAAAAATAAGATTCCCTTATATCCCTGGAATGCTTTCTTTTAGAGAAGGACATGCCATTATTAATGCCATCGGGAAATTGGATGCAAAACCTGATGTCATACTCTTTGACGGTCAGGGCATAGCGCACCCAAAGGGAATAGGCATTGCATCCCATATCGGGGTGATCTTGAATATTCCTACCATAGGGTGTGCAAAATCGAGGCTTGTAGGGGAATTTAAAGAGCCTGATACGACAAAGGGAAGCAGGACATATCTGTATTACAAAGGTATGAAGGTAGGTGCCGTATTAAGAACATGGAGCAATGTAAAGCCTGTTTTTGTCTCTCCCGGGCATATGATTGATATTGATTCGTCTGTAGAGGTAGTGATGAAATGCGTTTTTAAATACAGGATACCTGAGCCCCTCAGAATGGCCGATTATCTTTCAAAGAAGCTTAAACCCAAATAATACATTTACACTTAAGCATTTTTCTTCTCCTTGATATAAAACCACGCGTTGAATCCGCATAAAATGACAGTGAGTACAAAGATGGTATAATGAGGAAGTTCGATGTATACGATTTTCTCTATATAATGAGGAATAAATGATCCTGTATAGGCGAGTGCAGGATCATGTTTTGACCTTAGCCATACCTCAAGATGGGTAAGCGGGCAGTACCAGTCAAATATCTGTATAATAGAGGCAAAGATGAGACCCGAAATATGAAAGACCTTTACAGCCCTGTACTTTACTCCTAAAAATGCACCGAATATCAGAAAAACTATCCAGAGGAAATGTATAATGACAACTATATCTGCAAGAATTTTATAAGGCAAACACTATCGCCTTCCTCTTTCATGTTTCTGATATTCGCTTATGATTTTTCTGATCTCCTCCGACTCTTTCGGTATTGTCCTTGTTCTTTCGCCCCTTATATATTCTCCTTCGTACACGTCCCAGTCTCCATGCTGATTGGCTACATATTTTACGCCTTTGTACTCATAGCAAGTAACAAATATACCGTTGTAGAAGGACTTTACATGGGTCTTCTTAACCATCTCCCGAACACCTCCTAAATAAATTGATACCTAAATTGAGCGATTCTATATTCAGACCTGTCTGCGTGCAACGCACAGGCAGGTTTGTAAGGCAGGTGCTGCGGAAAGACTTTAAACTCCGCACTTGTGCAACCCTCTATCTTGTATCCGTCATCTACTACATTGGATACTT
>CALGPO010000033.1 GCA_937960465.1 uncultured bacterium | reverse complement strand
CTATTAACGCCTTTACCTAAAATAGATAGCAATGTAGTAGGTGACGGATTCAAGAGAATGCCTTATTATAATGTTCTAAAGTGTAAAGTCTTTTCAGCACACCTGCTGCCATATGCTATCAATACTTGCGTAATTCAAGTTTAATAATTGCATATTAATGAATTTAAAGTCAAACCCACAATCCGTAATCAAGCAAAGCAGGCACGGCTTCAAAGCCTTTAAAACTATAAAAATATATGCAGGGTGTGATGAAAAAAGACTTTACACTTCGGAATATTAGACAACATTGGTCACTATTTTGGTAAGGCGTTGGTTATCTATGATATGCACAGAGAATAACACCTTGTAAAGGCTTTTTCAGCATACCCTGCATATATCATTACGAATTACGGTCAAATTTAACAGTCCGCTTTCTGCCGGATTACCGACAACAGATCATGGAGATAAAATGGTTTGTGAAGAAATGCATCTGCCCCTGCATCAAGGAAAACCCTTTCATCGCAATCAGCACTAATACCGATTATCAAAGAGTGCGGGCATTGTGAGCGCATTATCTTTGTAAGCTCTATCCCGTTCATCCCGGGCATGGCATAATCGGTAATGACTATGTCAAAGTCCGATGCCTTCAGGAGATCGAGGGCAGAAAACCCGTCGTTGGCAGCCTGCACATCAAAGCCGTGAAGACGAAGGACCTCAAAGAGAAATTTCCTGACCATTTCATCGTCATCTGCAACAAGAACTGTCTTCTGCTTTTTCATATACAATGTGATGGAGTCTTAATAAAGGCTTCACGAAAATATACAATTATAGGTTGCATTTGTCAATACTTTTTACAATCCCAGATTTATAGACTTCACTGCAATCTTACCTATAGACTTCTTAAACAATTCTATTCAGGGCAGTTGATATGAGGAAAACAGCCAGCTATAAAAGAAAAACAACCGGCCAGATCGTGAAGGAATACCGAAAGGCAAAAGGCATGTCCCAGATGGAACTGGCAGAGGTTATCGGCGTGTCATATCAACAGGTGCAGAAATACGAAAAGGGGACCAACAGAATAAGCGTCGACAGACTTAAACAGATAGCAAAGGCACTCAATGTGCCCATAAACGAATTCTTTTCGCCGGAGAAACTGGTGGTTTCAGAAACACGGGCAGCTTATGGAAAGATGACAGATGACGAGCAACTCCTGTTACATTTATTCAGGGAGATAAAAGATAAAAAGGTAAAGAAAGCCGTTATCGAATTTATAAAGGCAGTGGCAAAATAGAATCAAAGCTCCATCATCATGATAACCGCATCCTCTGCTGGATTTATATAATAACCCTTCCTTACTCCGACCATGTTGAATCCGAACTTCTCATAGAGCTTCCTTGCAGCATAATTGGATGACCTCACCTCGAGATAAAAAAACCTGCAGCCCTCTATCCTTAATTCCTGAATCACATTATCGAGCAGCGCCCTTGCAATGCCGCGCCTTCTGTAATCAGGGTGCACAGCCAGATTGAGGAGATGGCATTCATCCGCCACATGCTTTACGCAGATATATCCCACAATAACTCCATTAAGCTCGGCAACCCTTGTAACCGAATACCTGCTGTAAATCTCACTGCGGAATGATGTCTCTGACCATGGCGTACTGAAAGAGAGCCTTTCAATGCTTACGATTTCAGGGATATCATCTGGATACATTTCACGGATGTATACGGTATTCATAAACCAAACTTAACCTTACAGTTGCATAAAATCAAAGGTTACAGCAAGAACTAACACGCGTAAAAGACTTTGCCTGCGACACCTTATAAGATTTTCATACCACCATATCGTATTCAGCATTGGATTTAACCCTCTGTTAAAACATTTATACTCTGCATGAATACGGTTTCCTGTCGCTTGTAAAGGCTTTGAAGCATGTTAGTCCTTGCTGTCTATGCAACATTAAGGTTTATTTCTGCTTCTGATTTCCTGATGTACAGGGGTACAAGTTTTATGGGGTCTTCGAACTCGCCCTTTTTTGCTTTTATCATACCGATATATGCAACATTGGCAGGCGAAGGTACCATATCCTGCGGATTTCCGAATATAGCCGAGTCGTTAAGCCGTGCTTTAATGCTGTCTTTATAGATGATCGAACCCTCCCCTAAAAAAATTGTGGGCTCATTTATCAGCAAGAGTAGCTTGTCTATTTTTATTGTCTGTTCATTCATAACCCTTGCAAAGCCATTTCCATTCCACCTGAATATCCCTGCATAAACCTCTTTCTTACGCGCATCAAGGAGTGGACAAACCTGATATTTGCTGAACGGCATATTCCATGCAAATGCCTCAAGGGTTGGAACCGAAACAAGTCTTTTCCCTGTGGCATATACGAGTCCTTTCACAGTACTGAGCCCAACCCTTAACCCCGTGAATGAACCAGGCCCAATGGCAATAGCAAAGACATCTATGTTGTATATTTTGATACCAGACTGTATCAATATATGGTCTATTGCACTCATTATTCGCTCTGAGTGCGTGACCTTCACATTTATCCGCGATTCGGCAATAAGGGTGTCATCCTCCATTATTGCCACTCCCCCAACCATTGTGGATGTCTCTACCGCAAGGAGTTTCATGCCGCCTCTTTTCTGAATAATCTTGAAAATATTATACTGCCGACAATACACAGTAGTGCAAAAATCTTCAGCGAAGCAATCGTGCCGAATGAATGCGCTGTAATGCCTATGATAGAATTCCCTACAGGCGCAAAGCCCAGAAAGACAAGGGTGTACAGGCTCATCACCCTTCCCCTTAGTGCATCGGGTACTGCATGCTGTATGAAACTGTTGCTTACAGCAAGAAAGCTCACAATCCCCCATCCTGCAAAAAATATAAGAAGCATGGAGAGGTGGAGATCCATTGAAAATGGTATTGCTAAAATAGCCAGGGAAAAGACAAAAGCCGAAAGCGGGATATATAAATCTTTCCTTTTCACTTCACCCTTAAATGCGATCATCATCGCTGCAAGAAAGGAGCCTGCACCTGCCGAGGCAACAAGAAAACTCAGGCCTTTTGCCCCGACATTCAATATCTCGCCCGCAAGCACAGGCAAAAGAGTGATATACGGCACGCCAAAGAGGCTGAATACCGCTATCAGGGACATAATGTATAAGACAGGCTTTTCCTTTGTTATAAACCTCCATCCATCTGCTATGTCCTTCCAGATATTGCCTTCATAAGACTTTATCATCCCCTTTGCTTTTATTTTTGAGAGTGCAAAAATTACAGGGATAAAACTCGCTGCATTGAGATAAAAACAGGCAGGAATACCAACACTGGATATTATGAACCCTGCCATTACAGGCCCGACAATTCGCGCTCCGTTGAAAGCTGCCGAGTTAAGGGCAATGGCATTGGTGATGTCTGCCTTGCCGACCACTTCAGCAAGGAATGCTTGCCTTGCAGGCACATCAAACGCGTTCACTGCACCTAAAAAAGTAGCGACAACCCCAACGTGCCAGACGGTTATTATATTTTTATCGGCAAGAATTGCCACAGTAAGTGCAGGAATAACAGACAGTATCTGGGTAACAATAAGGATATTCCTCTTTGGATACCTGTCGGCAACCATTCCGCCAAAGAGCGTGAATAAAAGAATGGGCAGGGAAGAGAGGGATGCAATAATGCCGAGGTAGAGGGGAGACTTTGTGAGAGAGTACACGAGCCAGCTCTGGGCAACAGAATGCATCCATGTGCCTGAAAGGGATATTATTTGTCCGAGCCAGAAAAGCCTGAAGTCCCTGACATATAAAGCCGGGAATCTCTGTCCATTGTCCATGTGTTATTATATCTTAAATACAGGATTCTATATTCAGATTTTATAAGGCAGGTGCTGCAAAAAGACTTTAAACTCTGTACTTATGTAATCTAAGTTGAGCGATTTTATATTCAGATTTGTAAGGCAGGTGCTGCGGAAAGACTTTAAACTCCGCACTTGTATTAACATTTATCTTGTATCCGTCATCTACTACATTGGATACTTGATGGATGATGCATCTGTTATCTTTTATATACACATGAGCAAGCACTTTTTAAAGTCTTGTAGCAGTG
>CALGPO010000032.1 GCA_937960465.1 uncultured bacterium | reverse complement strand
TTTGAAGATAATATAAGGAAATTGACTCTTTTGATCATATAGCAAACCCTCTTCCTCGGTGTTATTTCTTCCCTTAAAACCCTAACTTGAATGAATGGTAAGAGTTTTTGTTTTATCATATCTGTAAGTCTCCTTTTTTGTCCTCATTACCTTTATAACAGCTAATTTTTCATCTGCTGTCCATTTCCTTTGCCTCATATCCTTATTCGCTTCAGAGACCCATCCTTATCGATGGATTTGGGTTATAATAAAAACAGACATAGCCATGCAAGAATTTATAATAATAAAAGGCGCAAGGGAGCATAATCTCAAAAACATCGATGTAACAATACCGAGGGATAAGATAACCGTCATTACAGGCCCTTCGGGTTCCGGGAAATCGTCTCTTGCCATGGATACAATCTACGCAGAGGGACAGAGAAGGTATGTGGAGAGCCTTTCCGCATATGCACGACAGTTCCTCGAACAGATGCAAAAGCCTGAAGTCGATTATATCGAAGGGCTTTCTCCTGCCATTGCCATCGATCAGAAAACAGTAACCAGAAGCCCCCGTTCTACAGTAGGGACGATTACAGAGATATACGATTACATGAGAGTGCTTTACACGAGGATAGGCATTCCTTATTGCTATCAATGCGGCTCTGTTATCACAACTCAGGATTTACATAACATCATAAGGGCAATACTCTCATTGCCTGCTGGAACAAGGGTTCAGGTACTTGCGCCAATTGTAAGGGAGAGAAAAGGCGAATACAAAAAAGAGCTTCAGCAGATGAGGATGGACGGTTTTGTCAGGGCAAGAATCAACGGCAAGATGGTGGATCTGACACAGGACATTTCCATTAAAAAGCAGCAGAGGCATACCATAGAGATAGTAATAGACAGGTTTATAATAAAGCACTCTATAGAAAGGCAGATAAGGCAGGCAATAGACACATCCCTGAGATATGCAGATACGGTTATAATCAATCTCATAGATGAAGACAGGGACATTCCATTCAGCAGAACCCTCGCCTGCCCTAAGTGCGGAATAAGTTATCCCGAGATCGAGCCGATGCTTTTTTCATTTAACAGCAAATACGGTGCGTGCCCCAGATGCAACGGTATTGGATTTGAAGGTATAAGCGATGGATTTGGAGTTGAGAGTCCAGAGTTTGGAGTTGTGGATGAAGAGGAATTTACTCATCTATCCTTATGCAAGGAATGCGGCGGCATGAGATTGAGAAAAGAGGCCCTGAGCATAAAGCTCAATAACACAAGCATTGGCGAATTTGCGAGAATGTCTGTCAAAGATGCAGAAGCCTTTGTGCATAACCTGAGACTCTCTGAAAGGGAAGCGGTAATCTCAAGAAGGGTTCTTAAAGAGGTGAAGGACAGACTCTCATTTCTCGACAGGGTTGGTTTGGGTTATTTAACCCTTGATAGACCTTCTCTCACGCTCTCTGGCGGAGAAGCGCAGAGGATCAGGCTTGCAACACAGATCGGTTCATCCCTCACTGGGGTCCTTTATGTGCTCGATGAGCCGAGCATCGGCCTTCATCCGAGGGACTGTACAAAGCTCCTCAAAAGCCTTTCTTCAATAAAAGATGCAGGAAATACAGTAATCATTGTTGAGCATGACGAAGAGACCATAAGGAGTTCAGACCATGTTATAGATATGGGACCCGGTGCAGGTAAAAACGGCGGATGGATTATATCGACAGGCGCACCCGCTGATATTGTCAAAGACAAGTCATCGATTACAGGCAAATACCTTGGAGGGCAGCTCGCAATACCAATTCCCAAAAAAAGACGCAAGGCAATGGATTTTCTGAAAATCATCGGGGCATCGGAATTTAATCTGAAGAATATCAATGCATCCATTCCCCTCGGAGTATTTGTGTGCGTGACAGGCGTTTCAGGTTCGGGCAAAAGCACACTGATTTTCGAGATCCTGTATAAGGTACTTTCAAAACATATCTACAAAAGCAAGCTGATTCCAGGTAAATATAAAAAAATAGATGGCATTGAAAAAATTGATAAGGTTATATGCATTGACCAGTCTCCATTGGGAAGAACACCGAGGTCAAACCCTGCTACATACACAGGAATACTTACAATCATAAGAGACCTTTTTTCCCAATTGCCTGATTCGAGGATAAGGGGATACAAACCATCGAGGTTCAGCTTTAATGTGAGCGGCGGAAGATGTGAGGCATGTCAGGGAGATGGATTGAAAAAAATAGAGATGCATTTTCTGCCCAATGCATATGTGACATGCGATGTATGTAAAGGCAGAAGATATAACAAAGAAACTCTCGACATTTATTACAAAGGGAAAAATATCTCCGATGTCCTTGAAATGACGATATCAGAGGCGCTCGAGTTCTTTTCGGCCATCCCTCCCCTCAGGCAGCGTCTCGATATTTTAGAAGACATGGGAATGGGATATTTAAAATTAGGCCAGTCTGCAACAACCCTTTCAGGGGGAGAGGCGCAGAGATTAAGGCTCTCCAAAGAATTGGGCAAAAAAGCCACGGGCAATACCATGTACATCCTCGATGAGCCCACAACAGGACTGCACTTTGTTGACATTCATAGGCTTCTTAATGTTATAAATAGACTCGTTGATATGGGCAACAGTGTTATAATAATCGAACATGACCTCGATATAATCAAGTCTGCCGATTACATTATCGACCTCGGGCCCGAAGGCGGGGACGAAGGCGGAAGAATAGTGGCAACCGGAACACCGGAAGAAATAGCAAAAAACAAAGAATCATATACTGGAAGGTATCTCGCAAAGAAGTTGAGAGGATAACTTCGTATGTCAAGCACAACTCAAAGACACCCCTTTTCGCCGCACCTGACATGCATTTTAGGTGCAATGATCACTAATCCTCTTATGCTCTTTGCTTTTTGCTTTTTGCTCTTTGCTCTTTTATCTTCCTGCAGCCCTCCTCAGGAAAGGCTTTTCAAAGAAACCAGGACATCCATGTACACTGTTGTGGAGATTACTGTATCCTCGGACTCTGCAAAAAAAGCAAAAACAGCAATTGACAGGGCATTTAACGAACTGGACAGGCTTGCAAGGCTCTTAAATTTTTATTCTGAAGACAGCGAAGTATTCATAATTAACAGAAACGCCGGCGACAAACCTGTAAAGGTATCTCCGGAGACATTGGAGATAATAGATAAGGCGCTCTATGTATCGGAAAATACGGAAGGCGCATTTGATATTACAGTCGGCCCTGTAGTACGTCTGTGGGACTTCCAAAATAAAGTGCTGCCTGATGAAAAAATGATTAAAGAAAAACTTAAACTCGTGGGATACAGGAATGTAATTGTGGATAAGGAAAAATCCACGGTCTTTCTCAAAACAAAAGGAGTGCAGATAGACTTAGGGGGTATTATAAAAGGCTATGCAGCGGACAGGGCAGTAGAGATTCTTAAAAAGAAAGGGATAAAATCAGGTATTGTGGCTGTTGCCGGAGATATAAAGGTATTTGGCAGAAAACCGCCGACAGGATCGGATAGCGGGCTGTGGAATGTTGGAATACAAAACCCGAGACAGGAAAGCGACAGGGATGAAATCATTGCCACCATCGGCCTTTCGGATGCAAGCATATCAACATCAGGGGACTATCAGAGATTTTTTATAAAGGATGGGAAAAGGTATCATCATCTTCTTAATCCAAAGACAGGCTATCCTGCTTATGGCTGCCAGAGTGTAACAATAATAACAAAGGATGCTGCATTTACAGATGCCTTTGCCACAGGCATATTTATCCTTGGCCATGAAAAAGGCTTAGATGTTATTAAGAAATTGGGGTTTGACGGCGTTATAGTTGACAGAGATGGTAAAATATATGTCACCGAAGGGATAAAAGATAAGATAAAATGGAGCAATTGAATTATGCAGATTGTATGTCCTGTTTGTAAAAAGAAGACAACATGGGAAGAAAATCCGTGGAGGCCATTCTGCTCAGAACGGTGCAAACTGATAGACCTCGGCAAATGGGCATCTGAAGAGTATAAGGTTCCGGGAGAAGGGACAGGGGAAAAGGGAGAGAAAGAGAAAAAAGAAACTGATAATTGACCTTAATGTTGCATAGACAGCAAGGACTGACATGCTTCAAAGCCTTTACAAGCGACATGAAACCGTATTCATGCAGAGTATAAATGTTTTAACAGAGGGTTAAATCCAATGCTGAATACAATATGGTGGTATGAAAATCTTATAAGGTGTCGCAGGCAAAGTCTTTTACGCATGTTAGTCCTTGCTGTAACCTGTGATATTATGCAACTGTAAGGTTGATATAAAAGGAGGACTTGCATTATGACAAGGATTATTGTGACAGGCGCAACAGGAAGGATGGGAAGCAGGATTACTGCCCTTTCGAAGGATTATCATGATTTAAAACTTGTAGGAGCAATCGAGAGGAAAGGACATGACGCAATAGGTAAAGACATTGGCCCGATTGTAGGAATCGGTGAAACAAACATAAAATTGACAGATAGACTCGAAGATATTATCGACACCTGTGATGTCATCATCGACTTCACATCCATAAATTCAACGCTGCAGCATGCAAAGTTAGCTTCCGAAAGAAAAAAGGCAATGGTAATCGGCACAACTGGATTCTCAAAAGAAGATATGGAACTGATAAAAGAATTTTCAAAGAATATTCCCATAGTTCTTGCCCCGAATATGAGCGTTGGCGTTAATCTCCTTCTCAAAGTTTTGCAGGATATTGCAAGGGTGCTTGGTGATGACTATGACATTGAAATAATAGAAGCCCACCACAGATTGAAAAAGGATGCTCCAAGCGGTACAGCCATGAAGATGGCGCAGGTGATTGCAGATGCAGTCAATAGAGACCTTGACGATGTGGCTGTTTATGCAAGAAAAGGATTAATCGGCGAGAGAACGAAAAAGGAAATAGGCATTCAGACAGTAAGGGCCGGAGACATTGTTGGGGAGCATACAGTATTATTCGGAGGACTGGGAGAGAGAATAGAAATTACGCACAAGGCATCAAGCAGGGATACCTTTGCAAGGGGCGCATTAAAGGCAGCACTGTGGATTTCAGGCCGGACTTCTGGACTCTATGATATGCAGGATGTATTAGGACTAAAATAGTTAAACCCGAATTACGCAATATATGGCAGCAGGTGTGCATCAAAGCCTTTACAAAGTCGTTGTTTTTATGCATATTAGAAGACTATTAACGCCTTTACCTAAAATAGATAGCAATGTAGTAGGTGACGGATTCAAGAGAATGCCTTATTATAATGTTCTAAAGTGTAAAGTCTTTTCAGCACACCTGCTGCCATATGCTATCAATACTTGCGTAATTCAGGTTAAATCTTAAAACTTATAACTTATACCTAACTTAAGCGATTTTGTAAGGCAGGCCTGCCTGTGCGTTGCACGCAGACAGGCCTGAATATAGAATCGCTCAATTTAGGTTATAGAAAGCCAGTTTTGCCAGCCTTTTATTTCGATATAAGCTCATGCCCAGGGCGTTCCGCCGTCCACAATGCTGTGCTCTTCCCACATGAACCAGTTTCCTGTATCGGACATGAAGAAATAGGTATTTGCAAAGACTGCGTAATGCTGCTCTTCTTCATGGACAAGCCTTTCAAAGAGATTTCTCTCTTTTTCTGTAGGGGCATCAGATGCAGCCTTTTTATAAAACTCAACCCCATGTTTTTCCATATCAGCAGCAATCTTGAATGCCTCCAGTTCATCCTTTGTAGCCTCAACTCTTTCCATCATCTCGTGCTTCATCTCTTCAAAAATCGTCTTCATATTCTTCATCGGAGATGCCTCTTGGATCTTGAAGTCAAGTCCTTTCAATAATTCCGAGAGCATATCAAGATGTCTTTTCTCATCCTCTGCTATGGACAGAAACATCTTTTTACCGACTGCGTGATTACATTTGTCTGATGCCTCTTTGTAGAATTTTATGGCATCTGTCTCCATCTTTATGGCTATTTCAACTGCATTCATGATTTCCTCCTTTAAACCTTCTCGAACATGTCCTTTCCTGCACCGCAAACAGGGCATACCCAGTCATCCGGGAGTTTTTCGAATGGCGTTCCTGCTGCAACACCTGAGTCAGGGTCTCCGTATTCGGGGTCATATACATAACCGCATACGCTGCATTTCCACTTTTCCATAAGCCCTCCAGCTATTTTTTATTAAATACTACCAAAGAATTCATTGCCTGTCAATTTTTTCCAATTTCACCTTTGCTATTCGTTGGCCGACCATTTCCACAACCTTTAATTTCTTGTCTTCCATTTCTATGATATCGCCGGTCTGCGGTATCCTCTGGAGATATGTAATAATAAAGCCTCCCAGTGTCTCATATTCCGGCGATTCCGGTATTTCTATATTATAATCCTCCTTGAGATCGCTCACACTTATGGAGGCATCTATTATTACAGTGCCGTCGCTGAGTTGAATGACAGGGCTCTCTATATCGTATTCGTCCCTGATCTCGCCGACAATTTCCTCGATAAGGTCTTCCATGGTTACAAGGCCTGAGACAGCGCCGTATTCATCTATAACTATTGCCATATGTATCCTTTTTTTCTGCATCTCGCGCAGGAGAATGCTTATCTTCATTGTCTCGGGGATAAATATAGGCGGCTTTATGATCTTATGAATATCCACACTGCCTGTTTTTGAGAGTATATTATAGAAATCCTTTGCATACAGAATGCCCCTAATGTCATTTATGTCTTTTCCTATAACAGGATAGCGTGAGAACTTCTCCTCGGATATAATAGACTTAACATCATCAACCGACATATTAATGCCTATAACTACCATCTGGGGGACAGGCCTCATAACCTCTTTTGCAAAGGTATCGGTAAACTCAAAGACGCTGTGTATAAGCTCTTTTTCTTCTGGCTCGAAAACTCCCCTCTCCCCGCCTTCTTCTATGAGCATCTTCACTTCTTCCTCTGTGATATAGCCCCTCTCTGTAAATGCCTTTTTGCCGAATGGCTTCAGTAATAAATTTGTGCTTGATGTAAGAATGCTTACTAATACAGTTGCCAGCTTAGAAATTCGGTTTATTACAGGGGCAGTAAAGAGCCCCACGCCTTCGGGATTTGATAGTGCTACGGATTTGGGAATTAGTTCCCCGAATATAAGGGAAAAATAAGTAATGCATACAACCACAATACCTATGGCTATTGCCTCGCTGGATGCAGATATGAAAGTTATCGGGACAGTCTTTAATACGGGCTTTATAACCTCGACTGCAGCAGCACCGCCGATGGCAGATGCAAGGGCGCCTGCAAGTGTAACTCCTATCTGGATCGTTGCAAGGAACCTGTCAGGGGATTCCCTCAGCTTATTCAAAATCTCGGCATTTTTTTTTCCCTCCTCCACAAGCTGTTTTACACGTGTCCTTCTGATCGTGACAACGGCTATTTCAGAGGCAGCAAAAAAGCCGTTTATAAGGATAAATATCGATATTAGTAATATCTCAAGCCACATAAATTAAGCGGGATATTTACAGAGTGCCATCATAGCAAGGAGTATCCCTCGCTATAATGATCTAAATGGTTAGGTAAATTCGGATCCATACAATAATTATATCATCTTTTCTGTCTTTTCAACCCGGTTACGGGTTAGCTGTAAGTATCATCCTTACTACCTCAGGATAATGCGCAATAAGTCTCAACTCATCGTCTGTAAGGGGCTTTTGTGTATGCAGGTTTGCATACTGGACAAGATCGAGTATCTTTCTTGCCTCACTGTCGTCGTGGAATTCTATACCAAGCTTGCTGTAGACATGCCTGAAGCCCTTTATGCCGCCGTATTCGCCTGTTGTTATTACGCGTCCTGTTTCCACAAGCTCGTGCTCTCCCCTTCCTACATCCTCCGGGTCATAAAGCTCGTAGTTTCTCCTGTCCTTCAATGCACCATCTGCATGTATTCCGGATTCGTGTGCAAAGGCATTGGCGCCAACACCGGGCTGATTGATCGGTATTGGAAGATTAAAGGCATATGATGCATACTTTGCTATCTTCCATGATTTTGTCAGATCCACATGTTCGTCAAGGGGAACCTTGTCCTTGATGCCGTGTGAGAATTTAAAGGCAAGAATAGTGGAAACAAGGTCGCAGTTACCAGCCCTTTCTCCATAGCCGTTTATTGTCGTGTTTATATAGGCATCAACGCCTGCCTCTATGGCCCCCTGAGCGCCTGCAACAGATACTGCCTCTGCCATGCCGAGGTCGTTGTGGCAGTGCATCTCGACAGGGAATTTCGTTGCAACTGATAGTGCCTTTATCCTCTCATAAATTGTTATTGGGTCATCTGCTCCGAGGGTATCGCAATATCTGAACCTGTCAGCACCGGCTTCCTTGCCTGCAAGTGCAAACTCAATAAGCCTGTCAATCTCTGTCCTTGATGCATCCTCCGCATTAATGCCCACTGTTTCTGCACCGAGTTCTTTGGCAAGTTTTACGGATTCTTTAACCGTCTTCAATATATCCTTCCATGATTTTTTGCCCATGAATTTTGCATGCAGCATTATTTCAGATGTTGACATTGAAACATTGAGATGTCTCAATCCAGGACAGTTCTTAAAAGACAATTTTACATCTTCAGAGACAGCCCTGCACCATCCTTCGAGGTGCAATCTTTTTATTACACCTAATTTGGCAAGTTCAATATTGGCATTAATATAATTAACCTCGTGTTTTAAGGTCGGGAAACCCACCTCGCTCTGATAGATACCCATCTCATCGAGGTATATATTCAGCATGGTTTTTGAGAGCTTTGGCAGCAGAATCCTCGATGTCTGAACGCCGTCTCTATTGGTAACATCAATGAGATATACTTTATTGTTATTCATACTCCTCCTGACTTCTTTATCTTCATTAGTTTTTTAGTCTTATTTCTTTTTTGTGATTTCCCTTGCAATGGCCACCTTCCCTGTCCTTACAAATTCCTTTATGCCCATTGGCTTCATTAATTCGATAAATGCATCAATTTTCTTCTCATCACCCGTTATTTCTATGGTGTATGTATTGGGGCTTGAATCAACAACCCTTCCCCTGAATATTTCGGCGGTTCTCAGTACCTCTGCCTTGTGCTCCTGTTTCGGAGCAACTTTGATAAGTACCATCTCCCTTTCCACATGGTCAAGCTCTGTGAGGTCAACAACCTTTATTACATCGATCAATTTATTGAGCTGTTTAGTAATCTGCTCTATAACCCAGTCGTCTCCTGTAGTGACAATGGTCATAATCGAGATGTTGGGGTCTATTGTCTCGCCCACGGAAAGGCTCTCGATATTATATCCCCTGCCGCTGAAAAGGCCCGAAACCCTCGAAAGAACCCCGAATTTATTTTCCACAAGCACAGAAATGGTGTGTCTCATTTCATGACCTCCGATTACTTTACTGCCTTAAGTTTCTTTTCAGCCTTCTTCTCTTTCTCTTCAAAGAGCATGGAATCCAGCGTTGCACCTGCCGGAACCATTGGATATACCTTCTCCTTCCAATCGCAGACAAAGTCCATGAACACAGGCTTCTTTATCTTGATTGCCTCTTTCAATACAGGTTCCACTTCGCTGGGTTTTGTCGCCCTTAAACCAACTGCTCCATAAGCATGGGCAAGCTCGACAAAATCAGGAGTGGTCTCTGTTTCAAGGTGGACATGGGAATATCTCTCATGGTAGAAGAGCTCCTGCCACTGTCTCACCATGCCCAGATACCTGTTATTCAGTATTGCAACCTTCACAGGCAACTTGTAAATAATTGCTGTGGCAAGCTCTTGTATATTCATCTGTATGCTTCCGTCACCTGCTATGTCTATAACGAGTTTGTCAGGATGTGCAAGCTGTGCTCCTATGGCAGCAGGGAAACCATATCCCATTGTTCCAAGTCCTCCAGATGTCAGGAATCTTCTTGGTTTGTCAAACTTGTAAAACTGGGCAGCCCACATCTGGTTTTGCCCCACCTCAGTGGTTATAATGGCGTCTCCCTTTGTAATGTCATATATCTTTTCCACGACAAATTGGGGTTTAATCACGTCAGGTTTATATGTGTAAGTTAATGGCCTCTCCTTTTTCCATTCTGCTATCTGCTTCAGCCACGCCTTTCTTACCTCTTTCCACTGCTCCTTTATATCTTCTTTCAGTATCTTGTTCATCACCGTGAGCACCCTCTTCACATCTCCAACTATAGGAACGTCAACCCTTACATTCTTCCTTATGGAAGTAGGGTCTATATCTATATGAATTATCTTTGCATGTGGAGCAAAACCCTCTATCTTTCCTGTAACCCTGTCATCAAACCTCATTCCAACGGCAATTAATAAATCGGATTCCTGAACGCTCTTATTTGCATAGTAAGTGCCGTGCATTCCGAGCATTCCGAGGGATAGCTCATTGGTTCCAGGGAATGAGCCGAGTCCCATAAGGGTCATGGTGACAGGAATATTCGCATGTTCTGCAAGCTCCTTCAGTTCTTTTGATGCACCAGAGATTATGCAGCCGCCGCCTGCAATTATGACAGGCTTTTTTGCCCTTGCAATTTCATGGGCTGCCTTTTCTATCATCCACCTATTGCCTTCATAGGTGGGATTATAGCTCCTGATCTCTACATGATCAGGCCATACAAAGTCTGTCTTGCTGGATGTCACGTCTTTAGGCAGATCAATCAATACAGGGCCCGGTCTTCCTGTTGTGGCTATATAGAATGCCTCTCTGATCTGCTCTGATAGAGCATTCACATCCTTTGCGAGTATGTTGTATTTTGTGCACGGCCTTGTTATGCCTACAATGTCCGCCTCCTGAAAGGCATCGTTTCCAATGAGCATGGTTGGAACCTGCCCTGTCAATACAACAAGTGGAATAGAATCCATGGATGCTGTTGCTATGCCTGTAACAGTGTTTGTAGCACCAGGGCCTGATGTCACAAGAACAACGCCCGGTTTTCCTGTTGACCTTGCATAGCCGTCTGCTGCATGGACAGCTCCCTGCTCATGCCTTGTAAGAATCAGTTGTAAATCCTTGTCGTCATAAAGGAGATCAAAGATATTCAGGATAACCCCGCCGGGGTATCCGAAGATATGTTTAACCCCTTCCCTCTTCAGGGATTCGATTATTATCTCGGCACCTGTCATTTTCATAATTTTGCTCCTCATAAAAAATAAATTCCAAATCCTAATTTCAAATTTCGGATTTAGTGCTTACATTAGGTTATGGATTGTTAGAATATCATACTTTTTATGAACTTTTCCAGAATATTATATTAATGGCTAACGACCATAATTCAAGCCAACCATTTCGAAATATATGCCGAGTGTGCTGAAAAAGACTTTGCATCCGGAATGTTAAGTTGCAGGGTGTGTCCTCTTTATCGAGGCAATAAAGACAACAAATAATATTGCCGATATGCCTGCTGTTATAGCCCCGAAATAGAATGTTGCTGATGGAGAAATACTATCCCAAAGCCATCCGCCTATAAGGCTTGCGGGAAACATTGCGATTCCTACGACTGTGTTATAGATTCCGAAGGCTGTTGCCTTAAAGTCCGGTGGTATTATGGTGGCAAGAAACGCCTTTTGTATTCCCTCTGTCAGTCCCATAAAAAGACCGTAAAATCCGAATAAAATCCATATAGCTTTCGCATCTGATGCAATCGCAAATCCGTAGTACAGGACTGCAAACAATATAAATCCAAGCAGAATGACCCTCTTTCTGCCGAATCTGTCAGCCGCCATTCCCGCCGGAATTGATGAAATGGAATAAACGAGATTAAAAAGCAGATAAACCACAGGAATCATTACCGTTGGAACTCCTACCTGTTCGGCTCTCAAAATTAGAAACACATCGCTCGAATTTCCTACTGCGAACAATCCGGCAATGACCACAAAAAACTTAAACCTCCAGTCAAAATGCTTCATTGTCAATTTCGGCCTTTCAACATGGGCAGCAAGAGCCTTTTTCTTTTCCGTGATGAAAAATATGATGAGCAACACTGCAATTACGCCGGGTATCATAGAGAGCCAGAAGACCGTACGATAATTATTGGAGAACAATCCCATGAAGAAAAATGCCAAAGCCGGGCCGACTACCGCACCCATTGTATCCATTGCGCGATGAAGGCCGAATGCCCTGCCCAGATGCGTGCTTTCCGCTGATTCGGCTATAAGCGCGTCCCTCGGCGCTGTGCGAATGCCTTTGCCGAACCTGTCTATGAAACGGGAACTCATCACATGCTGCCATCCCGTTGCGAGAGCGACAAACGGCCTGCTAAGGGTTGAAATGCCGTATCCGGCTGCCATCAGCCATTTCCGGTTCCCTATCCGGTCGGAAAACCAGCCTGAAAACACCTTGAGCAGACTTGCAGTTGATTCTGCGATGCCTTCGATAAGGCCTATGATTGATTTATTTACTCCGAGTATATTTGCAAGAAATAGCGGGACAAGGGGATATATCATTTCGGAACTAATGTCCATGAAAAAGCTCACCAGCCCGGTAATAAATACATTCCAGCCAAAACCGAAAAATTTTTTATTTTTCATCAAATTTTAAATTCATTAATTTTAAAAACATATTCTGGCTTTGACAAAATATACGATACCATCGTTACACGGCGGTATCTTTACCTTACAGTTGCATAAAATCACAGATTACAGCAAGGACTAACATGCGTAAAAGACTTTGCCTGCGACACCTTATAAGATTTTCATACCACCATATCGTATTCAGCATTGGATTCAAGTCTCTGTTAAAACATTTATATTCTGCATGAATACGGTTTCCTGTCGCTTGTAAAGGCTTTGAAGCATGTTAGTCCTTGCTATCTATGCAACATTAAGGTTAATAATTGAGCCATGGAGCATTACGGTTATTTGCCGCATCTTCAGAAAAGTTATCAAAGCAAGCGAATAAAACTTTTATACTCTGCATGAATACGGTTTCTGTCGCTTGTAATGGCTTTGAAGAATGTTAGTCCTTGCTGTCTATGCAACATTAAGGTTCATAATGTTTGAATCCGAATTACACAAGTATTGCTTAACGTATGGGTTATGGCACTGTCTTGACATAAACCAACTCCATAAACTAAATTACATAATCATGAGAAGGCCGTTTATAGCAGCAAACTGGAAGATGAACAAGACAGTTGGGGAGACCGAATCTTACCTGAATGAATTCCTTCCTCTTGTGAAGGATACAAAGGATGTCGATATTATCATTGCGCCTTCATTCACGGCACTCCATACCGCATCAACACTTTTGAAAAATACCAGCATCCAGCTTAGCGCACAGGATGTCTTTTATGAAGACAAAGGCGCTTACACAGGCGAAGTATCGCCGGTTATGCTCACAGACATCGGCTGCAAGTATGTGATAATCGGTCATTCCGAAAGGCGCCAGTATTTCCACGAGACAAACGAAATAATAAACAAAAAGATAAAGGCAGCAAAAAAACACACACTTGGTGTAATCTTCTGCATCGGAGAATCCCTGCAAGAAAGGGAATCTGGAAAAACCTTTGATGTCCTGAAAAGGGAAATGGAAGAAGGACTGAAAGATATATCTCCTGACGGCATTGTGGTAGCTTACGAACCAATCTGGGCAATAGGAACAGGGAGGACAGCAACTACAGAGCAGGCACAGGATGCCCACAAATATATCCGTGAAAGACTTTCTTCGCTTTACAGCGATAAGGCAAATGAAATCAGGATACTCTATGGCGGAAGCGTAACGCCTGATAATATAGACGCCTTGATGGCCTGTCCTGATGTGGACGGCGTCCTTGTCGGCGGTGCAAGTTTAAAGGCTGACAGTTTCGCAAGGATTGTAAAGTTTAAAAAATAAAATGAGGAGGAAGTAATGGCAACCTTTATAATAATCATTCATATACTGGCATCGCTCTTTTTGATTGCCGTAGTTTTATTGCAGAGCGGAAAGGGCGCTGAAATGGGGGCTGCATTCGGAGGCTCAAGCCAGACCCTTTTTGGAAGCAGGGGCGCAGCAACCTTTTTAAACAAGCTCACAACAGTAGCAGCGGTTGTCTTCATGCTCACATCCCTTGCACTGACAATGGTCACAACAAAGACCGCTTCTGTTATTAAACAGACCGCACCTGCAGAACAGCAAAAAGCGATACCGCAGTTGCCACAGCAGATACCTCAAAAGCCAATTAATAAATAGTGGATGAGCAGATGAGCATATGAGTGTATGAGCAAGAAATTTTCATACATTCTCCCATTCACTCATTTCACTCATTCACCCATTTGCTCACTTACTCACTTACCGGGCATGTGCCAAAAAAACAAGATGGAGCAGCATTAGTAATGCCCATAATCGCAGTAGAAAACCTGACAAAAAAGTTTGGCAACATCACTGCCGTTGATGGGATATCATTTGAGGTGGAAAAGGGGACAATATTCGGCTTCCTTGGCCCCAACGGCGCAGGAAAAACAACCACTATCAACATCCTCTGCACACTGCTGTCTCCAACGTCAGGGAAAGCTTCCATCGATGGTTATGACTGTATGAAGGAATCATCGGAGGTGAGAAGAGAGATTGGCATTGTCTTCCAGGACAACACCCTCGACAAGGAACTCACAGCATACGAAAACCTGCTTTTCCATTCTTATCTCTACAATGTTCCTAAGAATGAGAGAAGAGGAAGGATAAATGATGCGCTGAATTTTGTCGGGCTTTATGAAAGGAAAGACGATACCGTAAAAAAATTTTCTGGCGGGATGAAAAGGAGACTTGAAGTGGCAAGGTCTATAATCCATCAACCAAAAGTATTATTCCTCGATGAGCCTACACTCGGATTGGATCCACAGAGCAGAGCAAACCTGTGGGAATTCATCTCCGAGCTTCCCAAGAGGCATGATGTGACCATATTCATGACCACACATTACATGGAAGAGGCAGAAATCTGCAATAAGATAGCGATAATCGATAAGGGAAAATTAATTGCCCAGGGCTCTCCGGATGAACTAAAAAAAATGGTGGGAGGAGATGTCATATATTTAAAGACAAAAGATAATTCAATTGCTATAGATGAAATCAAGAAAAACCTGAATCTCGATGCAGAAGAAAAAAACGGCGAGATATTCATATCCGTATCAAAAGGAGATGCATGCATCCCGAAGCTCATAAATACCCTTGCGGACATGGTGCTGTCTGTAAGACTGCAGAGGCCGACATTGAACGATGTATTTTTAAAATTAACAGGCAAGGCAATAAGGCCGGAAGCAGTATCCGGCGGCGATGAACTGAAAGAGGCCATAAGGTCATACAGGAGGAAGTTCGAGAGAGGATGAAATATGATTTAAATGCCGTATATGTAATTGTCGCAAGGGAATTCATAAAATTCGTCCGTGAGAGGGGAAGACTTGTATCCACTCTCGCAAGACCGCTCCTATGGCTTTTTCTGGTTGGCGGCGGAATGTCGAGGATGGTGTCGCCAGACATGGGAATACCTTATATGCAGTTTATCTTTCCGGGAATCATAGGAATGACAATCCTGTTCAGCTCCATATTCTCATCAATATCCATAATATGGGACAAGGAATTCGGGTTCATGAAGGAGATGCTCGCAGCCCCAGTATCGAGGTTCTCCATTGTGATAGGCAAGGCATTGAGCGGCACTGTTGTATCAACACTTCAGGCATTGATCATAGTGCTGCTTTTCCCTGTTATCGGACTGAAACTTGATATAATCCAGATACTTTTAATACTCAGCATTTCCATCATTCTGTCGTTCTGCCTTTCATCCCTCGGTATACTCATAGCAACATTTTATGAAAACCTCGAAAGCTTCAGCGTCATAATGAACTTTATAATTATGCCCATGTTCTTCTTATCAGGAGCAATGTATCCTGTAAAGCTCCTGCCGCATGTATTGAGCTTTTTAACAAAGATTAATCCCTTAACCTACGGAATAGATGCATTGAAGTACATGGTATTCCCCGAAAAGAAATTACTTACGCATGATTTCCCGCTGAGCCTCGATATATCAGTGATTGTTATATCGTCTCTTATTTTTGTTATAATCGCTGCCAATGTTTTTGAAAGGCGGAAGTAGTGAACACAATCGAACTCTATAAAAAACTCCCAAAGAAAAACTGTGGGAAATGCAGGCAGAAGACATGCATGCCGTTCGCGCTCTCCGTGATAAAGGGGGATGCGGAACTTTCCGAATGTCCCTGTCTGACCGAAAAAGAAATAGAGGCGTTGAAAGGCGTTATAAAAAAATCAGACTGGCGTGAGGAGTTGATATTAAGCCTTAAAGAAGAGGCCAAGAATATGAATTTCAAAGACATTGCAGATGACATCGGCGCTGAACTAAAAAAAGACAACAGCATCGCCATCAAATGCATGGGAAGGGACTTCATAATATCTCCTGATGGAGAAATAACAACACACGGACACATGACCCCCTGGATCAAGATATTGCTCTTACATTATATCAGGACTGCCGGCAAAGGCAAATTGTCGGGCAAATGGGTATCATACAGCGAACTCAGAGGCGGCATGGTAAAGGCATCGTTATTTCTTAGGGACTGCGAAGAGCCGCTTAAAGAACTCCTCGAAAGGGATTTTGCCCAAACAGAAAAAATATTTATCAGACTCGGAGCAGAAAGGCGTGAAGGATTCCCTACAGAAAATGCATGGCATCTTTACCTCCTCCCCAGGCTGCCGGTTATGATCCTTTACTGGCCGCCGGAAGACGAGTTCGAATCAAAGGCAAAGGTTATTTTCGACTCAACAGCGGATAAATTTCTCGATGCGGAATCAATAATATTCCTCGTTGAAGGACTCGTTAAAAACATAGAGGCTAATTTATTTCTTGACAAGAAATAGCATAAATGTTAATAATTGAGTTGATAAAATTACCCCCAATTTTTGGCACAAATTTTGGAAGGAGGTGACTTAAAGAATGAAGAAGGTATTAGCTCTTATACTTTCCCTTATGCTTCTGGTAGCATTTACCCTGACAGTTGGTTGCAAAAAGGCTGAAGAGCCAAAGGCTCCTGAGGCACCAGCACCAGCTCCGGCTCCTGAACAGCCGGCACCAGCTCCTGAACAGCCAGCACAGGCTCCTGAACAGCCAGCAGAAGCATCAAAGAAGTAGCGTTAATAAAAACACCATGAGGGATATATACAAACCCTCATGGTGTTGCTTTTTCAGGGCAAAAACTGTTATATTTTAATATCTTTTATTATTTACAAATGCAAAGAGTGGGTCTTCCCACTCTTTTGTTTTACCGGAGCATATGGATAAGAATACTATAAAACAAAAAATTTCTGAACTCGCATCTCGGGTTGCAGAGGACGAAGGACTGGAGCTTGTCAGCGTTGAGCTTTTAGGCGGCGGCAAAAGAACAATGTTAAAGGTAGTTGTGGATAAAGAAGGCGGGGTAACCGTTGGGGACTGCGAAAAAATGAGCAGGAGCCTTGAGGCACTGCTGGATGTGGAGGATCCGATAAAAGGGCCCTATGTGCTGGAGGTATCGTCTCCAGGGCTTGACAGGCCGCTTTCAACACAGGCCGATTTCGAAAGGAACATAGAAAAGCTTGCACGGATTATCACAACCGAGAAAGTAGACAATCAGACATTCTTCATTGGCAGGATTATCGATGTCGGAGAAGGTTGGATAAGGCTTAAACTCGATAAGAAGGATATTTTTATCCCTATGGATAAAATTTCTAAGGCAAGGCTTGAAATAGAATTTTAAGAGAGGTGTTGACCATGTCAAAGGAACTCTGTTATGTAATAGACCAGATCAGCAGGGAAAAAGGCATCTCACGGGATTCCTTATTAAAGGTGCTGGAGGCAGCCCTTCTTTCCGCTGTCCGCAAGAAATTCGGCGGCAGGACCAATATAGATCTGCGCATAGAGCCGAAAACATGCAACATACAGGTCTTCGAGCTTAGGCAGATAGTAGAAAAGGTCGCAAACAAAGATGAAGAGATCCAGTTAGAAAAGGCAAAGGAGTTATTCCCCGATAAGAAAATAGGCGATACAATTGAAATCCCGATACCCTTGCAGGACTTCGGAAGGATAGCAGCGCAAACAGCAAAGCAGGTCATATTCCAGAAGGTAAAAGAAGCCGAAAGGGATATTATCTACGAGGAATATAAAGATAAGACAGGACAGATAATCAGTGGCACCGTACTAAGGAAGGAAAAAGGAAATTATTACATCAGCCTTGCAAAGACAGAGGCGTGTCTCCCCCAAAGGGAAACACTGCCTAATGAAACCCTGAAAAGAGGGGATATTGTTAAGGCATATCTTTCCGAGGTAAAACTCACATCAAAGGGCCCTGTTATAATGCTCTCGAGGACAGACCCGAACTTTGTCGTAGCCCTGTTCAAAATGGAGGTTCCAGAGATTCATGACGGTGTTGTTGTTATAAAAGGGATTGCGAGAGAGCCTGGAGAAAGAACAAAGATAGCAGTATACTCTAAAGATAGTGCTATAGACGCAGTGGGCGCTTGCGTCGGCATGAAGGGAACGAGGGTTCAGTCCATTGTAAGGGAACTACGCGGAGAAAAGATTGATATAATACCATGGAGCGATGACCCCCGCATATTTGTTGCAAGGGCGCTTACACCTGCAACTGTAGACAGGGTAGGAATAAATGAAGAGGAAAAGACCGCAATGGTAATTGCGGATGATCAGCAGTTGTCCCTTGCCATAGGGAAACGCGGGCAGAATATAAAACTGGCAACAAAGCTTACAGGCTGGGAGATAGAGATATTAAGCGAATCCGAGTATTCAAAAATCAAGATGGAAGAAGCAGACAAATCACTTGATAAGGCTATAAAGAAAGAATCAGAGAAATCTGATAAAGATGAGCAGTAATGATTTATTATCCCCAGTTCAGTATGTAAAGGGCATCGGACCCCGCAGGGCAAGACTGCTTGACCGTCTTGGAATAAAGACAGTAAGAGACGCCCTTTTTTATCTGCCTTACAGATACGAAGACAGAAGCTCCATTAAAAAAATAGCACATCTCAGGCCAGAAGAAATAAATACCGTTACAGGCAAGGTACTAAAAGCCGATGTCATTATCCCAAACCCGAGAAGGCCGAAACTAAAGATTTTCGAGCTTACCGTATCCGATGGAAGCGGGCTTCTCAGAGCAAAGTGGTTTAATCAGACATACCTTAAAAAGATATTCAAACCGGGACAGGAAGTAGTATTGTACGGGTCAGTAAAATACAATTACTGGGGAACCGGTTTCGAGATAATAAATCCAGAGTATGAAATACTGGATGAAAATGATAATGAGCCCAATCCTTCAGCCCATGGCATACACACCGGCAGGATAGTACCTATCTATCGGTCAACCGAAGGCCTGAGCCAGAAGCAATTGAGAAACATCATGTATTCAGTCATCAACAGTTCGGTATCAGCCATATCAGACCCGATGCCCTCAGATATAATCAAGGAGCATAACCTGGCAGACCTGCAGGAAAGCATATCAAATGTGCACTTCCCTTCTCCAACATCTTCGTTAGATGATTTAAACAGAGGGACAAGCCCCTTTCATCAGAGACTGGCATTTGATGAACTCTTCACCCTCCAACTCGGACTTGCAGCCATTAAAAAGGGAGAGGTGCTTGAAAAAGGCATTGTCTTCTCTCCCGACGGCAGACTAATAAACGGATTACTTAACAAACTGCCTTTTAAACTCACCGATGCCCAGGAAAGAGTATTCAAAGACATACTTAAAGACATGCAGTCGTCTGTCCCCATGAACAGGCTCTTACAGGGAGATGTGGGTTCAGGGAAGACAATAGTTGCCCTTATGTCAATGCTTGCTGCTGTGGAATGCGGTTATCAGGCAGCACTCATGGCTCCGACAGAAATTCTTGCAGAGCAGCATTATATCAACATTCACAGCCTTGTTAAAGATTTAGGATTAAATATCCATCTCCTTACAGGAAGCAGCAAAAACAGGTTAAGGTCAGGGTTAAGCCAATCATCCAACTCCTCATCCTCCGGTATGGATGCGGATATCGTCATCGGAACCCATGCCTTGATTCAAGAAGGCGTGTCATTCAAAAAACTGGGGCTTATTGTAATAGATGAGCAGCATAGATTTGGTGTAATGCAAAGGGCAATATTAAGAAAAAAAGGCACAAACCCCGATACATTGATAATGACAGCAACCCCGATTCCAAGAACACTTGCCCTGACCTTTTATGGAGACCTTGATTATTCCGTAATCGACGAGCTTCCTCCAAACAGAAGTCCTATTATCACAAAACTCTTTTTTGAAAAAAACAAAAACCAGATATACTCCTTGCTCGAGGAAGAGACAAAAAAAGGAAGGCAGGCATATGTGGTCTATCCTGTAATTGAAGAGTCAGAAAAGACAGACCTTAAATCCGCAATTACAGGTGCAGAGGGACTCCAGAAAATATTCCCTCATCTCAAAGTGAATCTGATTCACGGAAGAATGAAACCCATAGAAAGGGAAGAAGTGATGAGGGAATTCAAAAATGGCAATATACACATCCTTGTCTCAACAACCGTAATAGAAGTTGGAGTAGATGTGCCAAATGCAACATTGATGGTTATAATACATGCAGAGAGATTTGGCCTTGCCCAGTTGCACCAGTTGAGGGGAAGGGTTGGAAGGGGAAGCAATCAATCTTACTGCATTCTCTTGAGTTACGGCGGAAGTGAGGATGCAAGGAAGAGGCTTGATGTAATGGTTAAGACCACAGATGGCTTTAGGATAGCAGAAGAGGACTTGAATATCAGGGGTCCCGGAGAATTTTTTGGCACGAGGCAGTCAGGCATGCCTGACTTAAAGGTTGCAAATCTTTTAAGAGATGCTAAAATACTCGAAATAGCCCGAAAAGAGGCATTCTCCCTTATAGAAAGGGATTCAGCACTTACAGGCTATCCGCATCTCAGAAAATCAATCGAGGATTTTTGGGGAAGGAGGCTTGAGATGTTCAAAACAGGTTAAGGTCAAGGCTAACCTTAAGCCAATTAATGGGAGGGCTTATGTTCAGCAGGATAAAAAAGGATTTTGACGAAGGCATTGAAAGAATCAAGTGGTTTTCATCCCTGCTTTCAGAGCGGATAAGGGTCGAGATTACGGTCTTCAAACTGCTGTATAAATCAGAAGAGTTGAAAAAACGCAGGGATGAGTTGATGAGAAAAATCGGGGAACAGGTTTACTCCATGAGGGGAAAAGAAAAAAATATTTACGCCAATCAAGAAGTAATGAATGCGATTAAAGAACTCGAAACCCTTGAGCCTGAAATAAAAGAGACATTCGAAAAGGCATCGGAGATAAGCAGGATAGTTGCATAAGCGAACTCAGGATAAGATTGGATATTGTAAAATTTAAATAAGAGCAAAAGAAAGGAAGCAAAAAATGCGGGAAAAGGACATTAGGGTGATAGAAAAATTCAAATCCCTTGTATCACAAAGGATAAAAGTTCATGAAGTTAAGGTCTTCGGTTCCCGCGCACGGGGAGACGCCAGTCCTGAATCAGACCTTGATGTCCTTGTTGTTGTAGACTACCTTGACCATGAGATAGAAAGCTATATAAGCGATTGTGCATGGGAAGCCGGTTTCCCTGAAGACATAGTTATAATGCCTATAGTTATAAGCCTTGATAGTTTAAAAAATAGTCCAATCCGTGAATCAGTCTTTATAAAGAATATTTACCGAGAAGGAGTAACCGTATGACAGAAGAAATGCTTGCACTGATAAAGTATAGACTAAAGCAGGCAGATGATTCTATAGAAGAGGCAAAGGTTCTTCTCAAAGAAAAAATGAGCCAGCGTGCTGTAATGAACCGCTTATATTATGCAATGTTCTATACTGTACTGGCTCTACTGCAAGAAAAGCAGATAAGAACATCAAAACATATTGGTGCGATCTCCTTGTTTGACAGAGAATATATTAAAACTGGGATATTTGATAAAAAATTGTCTAAAATATTGCATCGCGCATTTGAACTCAGGTAGAAAGGCGATTATATGGAACAGGCTGAGGTTACTCAAAAGGATGTAGACGAGATGCTCCCTGCAACTATAAATTTTGTGAATAAAATAAAAAAATATCTTATCGCGACACAATAGCTCATCCCTATGACAGCAATTTTTTTCATTCTCGGACTTATAGTTGGCTCGTTTCTCAATGTCTGTATCTATAGATTGCCGAGAAATATCTCAATAATAAGACCTTCATCTTCATGTCCTGCCTGCAACACGCCTATTAAACCGTGGGACAATATTCCCATACTGAGCTATATTTTTTTAAAAGGCAAATGCAGGAAATGCGGTGAAAGCATTTCCATCCGCTATCCGCTGGTGGAATTATTAAATGGAATTCTTTACTGGACGACTTTCAATTATTTCGGATTAGGATGGCATCTGCCGATTCTCTTTGTCCTTGTATCGTCAATGGTCGTGATAACCTTTGTTGATCTGGATTTCCAGATAATACCTGATGTTATAACACTTCCTGGAATTATCATAGGTCTGGCATCAGCATCTTTTTTGCTCCCAGATCCTTTCAGCCTTCAGCCTTCAGCCCTCAGCCTTTCAGTTGTTGGCTTTAAAAACTCTATTGCAGGACTATTCCTCGGAGGCGGACTATTTTATCTCATCGCCATTTTAAGCAGGGGCGGAATGGGAGGTGGTGATATTAAATTAATGGCAATGGTGGGCGCATTTATGGGATGGAAGGCTGTCTTTCTCACAACATTCATAGGAAGTCTTATTGGCTCTTTGGTAGGAATATTTCTCATGATTGTTAAGGGTAAGGGGAGAAAGACAAAGATACCATTTGGTCCGTTTCTATCTTTCGGCTCAATCATTACTCTGTTTTTCGGCGGCGAGATCCTGAATTGGTATTTTCGCATATAAATAGGTTAAAATAAAATGTCCGCAGTTAAAATCATGCATCTGTAAAGCCTTTTACCGTATGCACACCTGCGTTTACCAAACAACTAAAAGTGAGGTTTTATGAAGAGAGAAGATTTAAGAAACATAGCCATTATCGCCCATGTTGACCACGGAAAGACAACCCTTGTTGACGCGATGCTGAAACAGGCTGGAATATTCCGTTCCAACCAGCAGATTCAGGAAAGGGTCATGGACAACATAGACCTTGAGCGTGAGCGCGGAATCACAATAATGGCAAAAAACACAGCAGTTGAATACAACGGCGTAAAGATAAATATTGTCGATACACCCGGTCATGCAGACTTCGGCGGCGAGGTGGAAAGGACTTTGAAAATGGTTGATGGCGTGCTTTTGCTTGTTGATGCATCAGAAGGCCCTCTGCCTCAAACAAGGTTTGTACTCAAAAAGGCTCTTGAATTAAAACTGCCTCCGATCTTAGTAATAAATAAGATAGACAGACCCGATGCGAGGATTCAGGGAGTTTTAAATGAGGTTTATGACCTGTTCATTGACCTTGATGCAACAGAAGAGCAACTGGAATTCCCCATTGTTTATACAAATGCCAAGAGGGGTATTGCAATGCTTAATATGAACGATGATTCAGAAAACCTGAAGCCCCTCTTTGACCTCATACTCAAAACAATTCCTTCACCTGAAGGAAGAGGGGATGGAATCTTACAGCTCCTTGTCACAAATATAGATTACAACGATTATGTGGGAAGACTTGCAATCGGAAGAATCTTTTCAGGCACAGTAAAGGTAGGAGATGCAGTGGCCATGATAAACGGCAATGGCGATGCAGTAAAAACGAAGATAACCTCCATTTACACATTCCAGGGATTGGAAAGAATAGAGACAAAAGAGGCATCTGTTGGCGACATCGTTGCCCTCGCAGGCATTGAAGGCATTAATATAGGAGATACAATCACAGACATTGAAAGGCCAATGCCCTTGCCGAGGATAAAGGTGGATGAGCCGACCATCTCAATGGTTTTTTCTGTCAATACATCTCCATTTGCAGGAAAGGAAGGGAAGTTCGTTACATCCAGAAATCTCAGGGAAAGGCTCGAAAAAGAACTCCTCTACAATGTCTCGATTAGAGTGGATTTTGATGATACTGATTCATTCAAGGTGATGGGACGCGGGGAATTGCAGCTTGCAATCATCATCGAGATGATGAGAAGGGAGGGATACGAACTCTCTGTATCAATGCCCGAGACCATAACAAAGGAAATAAACGGCGTCCTTCATGAACCGATGGAATTGCTTGTCATAGACGTGCCTGAAGAATTTGTCGGTGTTGTAACGCAACAGGTTGGAATGAGAAAGGGCAAAATGCAGAAGATGCAGAATAACGGACATGGAAGGGTAAGGCTCGAATTCAGGATTCCATCGAGGGGATTAATCGGCTTCAGATCCCAGTTTCTGACGGATACAAAGGGAACAGGGCTTTTAAATCATCTCTTTGATGGATACGAGACATGGCACGGCCCAATGTCAAAGAGGCAGACAGGAGCGCTCGTTGCAGACAGGGCAGGCAAATCAACCACATATGCGCTCTTCCATTTGCAGCCAAGGGGAACGCTTTTTATAAAAGAGAATACGCCTGTTTACGAGGGAATGATTATTGGAGAGAACTCAAGGGACAATGACATGGATGTAAATGTCACAAAGGAAAAGAAGCTCACAAACATGCGTGCTGCAAGCGCGGATGATACAATACAACTGATACCACCGAGGATATTGAATCTGGAGCAGGCGCTGGAGTTCATCAAGGAAGATGAGCTTGTTGAGGTAACACCGCAATCCATAAGGCTCAGGAAAAAGGTATTAGAGGCAAACAAGAGGCCGAAGACAAAATATTAAAACTGTTCGATACAAAAACGAAGATGTTATAGAAAGCCAGCAGGAAAAAAGTCAAAAAGAATCACCACAACTGTCACCTAAATTGAGCGATTCTATATTCAGACCTGCCTTACAAAATCGCTCAACTTAGATGTCAATAAAAAATAATGAATAATAAAAAGGTGAGTCCGGACCCTAAAACTGCGCCTGCGATCACCTCAATGGGCGTATGCGCCTTTACCGCTATCCTGCTCTGGGCTATGAGAACGGACAACAGAAAACTTAAGAGAGAGGCAATAAAACTCTCAGTGATATATGTAACAGCAACCCATGCTGAAAATGCTATCGCAGAATGGCCGCTTGGCATGCCTCCGCGCAGGGGATGCCCCTTGCCTGAATATGCCTTGAGCACCACCACAATAATCAAAACGACAATGACAGCGATAAGCGTAATCTCTTCCTTCGAATGCTTGGCAATATCGATACCCTGCTCAAATGCCCTACTGAAATAGGGGAACAGTATGACGTATCCGAGGACTGCAGCGCCAAAGGCGGTGATTAAAACCGCACCGGCTGCCACATCCTTTGCGACCCTTGCTTTTTCGCTGTGTTCCGGTGAAATCATGTCCACAACATATTCTATAGCAGTATTAATCATCTCTGAAAGCAGGACAAGGATAACGGCAATGGAGATGATCAGAAAATCCGTCCGTTCCACGCCGAGTATATAGCTTAAAACAAGGACTGTAACGGCTGAATAGAAATGATACCTGAGATGCCTCTGTGTCTTCGCGGCATGCAGGATCCCCTCTATAGCATTATTTGCGCTGTCTATCCATTTTCTTAAAGGCATAATTTTTATTTCTTTGCTCCAAGCAGTTCCTTTTCCATCTCCCTCATCTTCCTTGCATGGTATTTATTCTTCTCATGATCATATCCGAGGAGATGAAGAAGTCCGTGGATCAAAAGCCATGTGATCTCATCATAAAAGCTTAACCCGTGCTCCTTTGCCTGCCTTTTTGCCTGATGAAGGTTGATAACTATATCGCCGAGGGGGATAGGGGATAGCTCAAACCGTTCAAATTGTTCAAGTTGTTCAAATTGTTTAATCTGCGGAAATGAAAGCACATCGGTAGTTTTATCTTTCCCGCGATACTGTAGATTCAGTTCCCCCATCTTCCTGTCATTTACAAAGAGTACGCTTATCTCGGCAGACTCGATAAAGCTGTATCTGCGGTGATTAAGGGTTAGATGTCTCAGGACTTTTTTTAGGATGCCCTCTATGCGGCGCTGGTTTATCCTTATCAGTCTCTGACTGTTCCTTATTGTTATTTCCATTGTTCTGTAATAATGACATCACAAAAGACCCCCTTTCTGCAGGATTTTTGTGGATGCCGGCTTCAAAGATTGTTTTTTCGGGATTGCGCAAGCCCTTTATATTAAGCTCGGGATATTCTATCCTCCTGTGGAAGATGCTGGTCAGGATATATGTAAACCGCTTCTTGATTTCCGAGATATCCTTCAAGGTAAGCTCGCACTCATCTATCTGCCCGTCAAGGAAGATATTGTTTATTATCCTGTCCACAAGGGCTGAAATCCTTGCAGGTGTGGGGTCTGTAAGCGCACGGGAAGCTGCCTCAACTGCATCGGCCATCATGACAAGGGCTGCCACCCTTGTCTGCGGCTTGGGTCCTGGATAACGATAATTCTCATGGGATACGTCTGCAGCCTGCTCTATAGCCTTCTGATAAAAATATGTTATGAGACTTGTGCCGTGATGCTGCTGTATGATGTCTGCAACTAACCTCGGCAATTTATACTGTTTAGCCAGTTCAACGCCCTCTTTAACATGGGAGATAAGTATCATGCTGCTCATATGGGGCGTTAGCCTCTCATGCTTGCTTGCTGTACCCGTCTGGTTTTCCACAAAATACTCGGGCATCTTTATCTTGCCTATGTCGTGATAATAAGCCGTTACCCTCGCAAGAAGGGGATTGGCATCCACGGACTCTGCCGCTGCCTCGGCAAGGTTTCCAACAATAACGCTGTGGTGATATGTCCCCGGAGCAGTTATCATAAGATTACGCATTAATGGCTGATCGAGGTCGAGCAGCTCCACAAGGCTTATGTCGGTTGTTATTCCGAAAATATATTCGATAACAGGCAATATTATGGAAACCGTTGCAGAGACCATAATTCCGGACAGGGCAGCAAACAGGAAAGCAGAAGGCGACATCTGGGAGACGAGATTCCCGTTGAGGAGCAGGATTATGGCGGTATTAACAACATTTACAACACTTACATACATGCCGCCTTTTATAAGGGCCGAGCGCCTTTTACACCTCGCCACCCCGAATGCAGCGGTTAAACTCCCGATAAAAACATAAACCGTATAAAGAGGATCGTTGAGCCATATTCCTGATAGAAGGCTTATGGCAAATGAGAATATTATGGATGTGTGAAAGTCGAATATAAGCTTTACGAGCATGGCTCCTATGGGGATAGGTATGCCGTAGATAAAGGCGCTGCCGTCGGGAAAGGCAAGCCCCCTGTGAAGTCCTGCCAGCAAGTATTCATATACCCTCCCAAGCAGGAGCGTGCCCGTCACAAGGAGGCCTAAAAGAAGCAGCATTTTATAGTCCCTGAGATAGCCAGGCTTGTATCGCCTTATGTCTTTATAGAAGATGAACAGGATTACTGTTGCTATAAGGAAGCTGCCGGCAAAGCGATCGACACCTATCTTTTCCTGAATTATCAGGGCAGAGATAAAACCGAGGGCTATCAGGACAATAATCTTGTATATATCGCCCCTATGCCTTCCCATATATTCCTTGAGCCTGCTCCAGCTATCCTTTGCTTCAAAGGCTTTCTGGAGGCCTTTACTGCTGCTCTTCTGGTTCCCGTTTTTCATACCTTTCGTATGCCCTTACAATCTCCTGAACAAGCCTATGTCTGACAACATCTCTTTCGGAAAAGTATACTATCTTTATATCTTCAACGTCTTTGAGTATCTTTAATGCCTCGACAAGCCCCGACATCCTACCCGCTGGAAGGTCTATCTGCGTTATATCGCCTGTAATTACCGTCTTTGAACCGAAGCCGAGCCTTGTCAGGTACATCTTCATCTGTTCTGACGTCGTGTTCTGTGCCTCGTCAAGGATCACAAAGGAATCGTTTAATGTCCTTCCCCTCATAAATGCAAGGGGTGCTATCTCGATAATGCCACGCTCTATCAGTTTTGATGCCTTATCTATCTCCATCATGTCAAAGAGGGCATCATACAGTGGCCTGAGATAAGGGCTGACCTTTTCCGCTATGTCGCCCGGCAGGAAACCCAATTTCTCGCCTGCCTCAACAGCAGGTCTTACAAGGACGATCCTCGATACCTGTTTTGTGAGAAAGCCATTGATGGCCATTGCCATTGCAAGGTACGTCTTGCCGGTGCCAGCAGGTCCGATGCCGAAGACTATATCGTACTCATTTATCGAGTCTATATATTGCCTCTGTGTTTCTGTCTTAGGGATTATAAATCTCTTCTTTGAAGAAACAGGGATACTGCCCTTAAAAAGATCCCTTACAGAAATATCTTTGCCTTCTGACAGGGATTTAATGGCATAGCTTATATCTTCGGACTTTAGAATGTATCCGTTTTTATTTACTTCCCGTATTTCCTGGATTACCTTCTCCGCCCTTTCAACATTTCCGTCATTTCCCTGGATGAGGAGTTTATTGCCCCTGACACTGATAGCAACCCCAAGGGAATTCTCTATAACCTTAAGGGTCTTGTCTATTCCGCCGTGAAGAAAAGGATATTCTCTTTCTTCGTCCAGTTCGATCTCTATAGTTCTCGTAAAAGCCTCCAAAATATAGGTTATAGGTTATGGTTCCACCTATCACTATTACCTATTACCTATTACCTAAATTGAGCGATTCTATATTCAGGCCTGTCTGCGTGCAACGCACAGGCAGGCCTGTCTTACAAAATCGCTCAACTTAGATATTACCTATTTTGTCGTTACAAAATTCTGCATTCCTGTTCTCTTCTGCAGTGATACTGCTGCCAAATCAGCCTCTCTCTTGGTTTTATAAGCACCTACTCTTACCCTGAAGTAGGGATCACTTTCGGTACTGCTGACAATGTATGCCTTAATACCCTTTGATCTCAGGCTTTGCCGGAGATGCTCCGCCCCTTCTTTACTGGGAAATGCCCCAAACTGTATAGCATAAAGTTTTACGGACTTTGATGGTACCTTGCGTTTTGCGTTGAGCGCGGTGTGCGGAGCGCCTGATGCTTGCCCTTTGACTCTTGACTCTTGACTCCTGACAGCATCTGAAAAAGCCCTCTCAGCAGGCTGCACCTTCTCTTTCTGCTCGCCCCTGTCCTCTGCAATCTCTACCCCATGGCTTTTATCTGCTTTGCTCTCAGCAGTTTTCTGCTCCCTGGGCACCTCCTTTTCAGGCTCTGCTGATTTTTGAGGCGTGGTCTCCTGAGGAAACTCGGGAGGCTTTATCGAAGGTGCTATAGGAGCCTCCTTTGGAGTGGTCGAAGTAGTCTCCAGCACCCTTTTGTCCTCGGGAAGAACAGTTACCTTCTGTCCTGTATCTTTTTTAACATCGTCCTCTGTTTGGGAAACATCACTTCCCTTATATCCCCAGAAGTATCCAATTCCAAAACTCAGGACAGTTATGACAATGGCGCCGATAATCACGGTGCTTCTGCCAAGCAGCAAAATAGATGATCTTTCCGGTCCTCTAAGCCTCATAAAATGAGCATAGCATCACCATAGGAAAAAAATCTATAACCCATGGCAATTGCCTCCTTGTAAGCATGTAATATTTTCTTGAAATCGCTCAATGCAGATACGAGCATCAGTGGGGTGGAACGCGGGAGATGGAAATTGGTTATAAGACTGTCCACTGCATTGAATTTGTATCCGGGATATATAAAGATGTCAGTGCAGCCTTTTAAAGAGCTGTTCAAACCATTCGCAATATTCTTTTCACTGCTGACTGCTGACCACTGACCACTAAACATTGCTTCTATTGCCCTTGTTGCTGTTGTCCCTACTGCTATAAGCCTGCCGCCGGACTCTTTTGTCTCCTGCATTTTATTCGCCAGAGATGATTTTATCTCAAAATATTCTGAATCCATTTTGTGATCTTCTAAGTACTCTGCCTTTATGGGTCTAAATGTACCGGTACCCACATGAAGTGTCAATGCCTCAACAGATACCCCTTTATCTTTTATTTTATTGAGGAGTTCTTCGGTAAAATGCAGGCCTGCAGTTGGGGCAGCTATCGACCCCTGATGTTCTGCATAAACGGTCTGGTACCTCTGTTTATCTGCATCGTCGGGTATGCGGTTTATATATGGAGGCAAAGGCATACAGCCATACTGCCAAAGAACATCTTGCACATCTAACGGCTTGATGTTTAAAAATCTTAAAAACTTTTTTGTCTCTTGACTCCTGACTCTTGATTCTTGACTCTTGACTTCTTCTGTCCACACCTCTGCTCTGACCCCATCACCAATTGTTACCACGCCATTAAACCTGCCCCTGCACATTATCTCCCATGTACTATCCTCATTTGTATCCTTAATGAGCAGAACATCGATCTTCCCGCCTGAAGGTTTTGTTGCAATAATCCTTGCAGGGAATACCTTTGTGTTGTTAAGTATAAGCATATCCCCTTCCTTCAGGTATTCGACAATATCAAAAAACCTCCTGTGCTCGATGCTCCCATCCCTGTGCAGGACGAGGAGCTTTGAATTATCCCGTTTTTCCGAAGGTCTTAATGCAATTAAATCATTTGGCAGGTGAAAATCAAAGTCAGCGGTTCTCATATAACTCTATGACAGTACCAGGATAAAATTTAGACAATATATCCCTGTAACTCATTCCCTTCTTTGCCATGGCGAGGGCACTCCACTGGCACATCCCAACACCATGCCCATAGCCCCTGCCCTCGAATATGTAGAAATCCTCATCCTTTGCAATATTTGTTATCATAGTGCTCGGCAGTCTGTCCCAGCCGAGGCTCTTCCTTAATTCCCTGGCAGGAATTTTATGTTCACCGTTCTCTGTAATAATCCTAAAATCCCTCGCACGGTTGGAAACCGTCAGATCATCTATCATAATCTCTTTTATGCCTGTCACATTTGATGCCCGCTCAATTTCGGACACGGGTATGCGTTTCTCCCACATAAAATAAGGAGATAGTTCGCAACTCGTCTCCACTGGCTTCAAATACGGATAACTCTTTCCAAACACCTCGGCAGGGTCTTCTGTCATGCCGCCGCTTGTGGAATGATAGTATGCGATTATCGGCTTGCCTTCGTATGTCAATATCTCGCCTCTTGTATCATTAACCGCCTTAGCTATATTTTCCGGTATATTGCCGCTTCTGTAAACCTGGTGAAGGACTGATGATGTAAGGTCATACGGCATTTTACCGTTATGCAGCTTTTGATACAGGGCATATGTCCTCGCAACAACAGCCTGCGCCTTTAGCGCCTCTATATCCCAGCTATTTCCCACCTCTCCGGCGACAACGCCTTTTATATAATCCTCAAGCGGCACCTCATTTACAATGTAAAGACCATTTTCTCCTTTCCAGACCTCTATAGAACCTGAATACTTCAGTCCGCTCAAAAGCACTTCTCCCTTTGCATTGCCGAACCTTTCAATCTTTTCACCCTTTTTGGGAAGCTTTGTATTCTTGCCGTCAACAAGCAATACCCTTATGGTGGTCTCGGCGTAAGCAGTGAATAGAAAACAGTGAATAGTGAATAGTGAAATAAGCGCAGTAGTGCAGTAGCGTAGTAGTTTTTTAAGGAATAATTTATTCCATAGTGCAGCTTCTGCTCTGTTGCGCTGCTGCTCTGCTGTTCCGATATTCATCATCTCCTCCCTACAATCCAGAATATAAGTGTTAATAAAAGGCTTACGAGTATACTTGTTGCCAGCGGGAAATAGAATGTGAAGTTCTTCCTCTGTATTACTATATCTCCTGGAAGTCTGCCGAGCCATGGAATCTTCCCAGAAAGCATCAACAGACCACCTATGGCAGCAATAACAATACCTATAATTATTAAAAACCTACCTATGTGCTGTATACTGTCCATATCGCTCCATTTCCGAATATATGCACCCGCAATACTTCTGCCTATAGAGTTCCAGTTCCTTCGACATCCTCCTGCCCTCATTAAACCAATTCCTGAAGTCCTCGATAAAAAACTCCACGGAATACCGTTCCTGCATCATCCTGCCTATATCTATAATCATATCAAATTTCTGGTAAGGGCTCACCAATAATGATGTAGTAAAGGCATCGGCATTAATATCTCTGGCCATTTTAGCAGTTTCCTCTAATCTGACAGAGTAGCAATATTCGCATCGATTATCTTCATTGCCAACCACATTCCTTAGATATTCCTTTAATCCATAGTAATCAACATATTCAATATTTAGATTCCACAGAGTTTCAAGTTTTTTTAAGGCATCCAGTCTGCTTTTGTATTCTGTCAATGGATGGATATTCGGATTAAACCAGAGGCCTTTCACGTCGATATCCCTCTGCTTGATAACAGTCAAAGGATACAGGGCACAATTGGCACAACATATATGCATCAGCAATTTCACTTCTAAAATAATCCCTGCGGCAGACTCTTCCCCAAATGCTCATACGCCAGCCTGGTGGCAAGCCTCCCCCTCGATGTCCTTTCGATTAAGCCTTCCTGCAAGAGATAAGGCTCATACACATCCTCTATCGTCTCCCTGTCTTCTCTTAAAGATGCAGCGATGGCATCTATTCCGGCAGGACCTCCACTGAATTTTTCTATTATTGTGAGAATGAGCTTTCTGTCAATCTCGTCGAGGCCGAGGACATCTACATTTAAGGCATGAAGGGCATCCTTTGTTATATTCATATCGATGATTCCATCACCCTTTACCTGTGCAAAATCCCTCACCCTCTTTAAAAGTCTGTTTGCAATCCTTGGTGTGCCGCGGGATCTCTTTGCAATCTCTATAGCAGCATCACCCTTTATCTCTATCTCGAGCAGATGCGCAGAGCGGTTTACTATCTCCTTCAACTCTTCAGGATTATAAAACTCGAGCCTGCATATGACTCCGAACCTGTCCCTCAATGGCGATGTCAGAAGTCCTGTCCTCGTTGTTGCACCTATAAGGGTAAATCTCGGGAGATTTAATTTCAACGTCCTTGCATTTGGCCCCTGTCCTATGATTATGTCGAGCTTATAATCCTCCATTGCCGGATACAGCACCTCTTCCACAATTCGAGGCAATCTGTGGATTTCATCTATAAACAGGATATCCCTGTCAGAGAGATTGGTAAGTATGGCAGCAAGGTCACCCGGCCTTTCGAGAACAGGCCCTGATGTGGTCTTTATGTTCACCATAAGTTCATTGGCTATTATTGTGGCAAGGGTAGTCTTTCCAAGCCCGGGAGGGCCGCAGAAAAGCACGTGGTCGAGGGGTTCCTTTCTGAGGCGTGTTGCGGCAATGAATACTTTCAGGTTTTCCTTTATCCGCTCCTGCCCTATAAACTCATCGAGCGAGCGGGGTCTGAGGTTTATCTCATATGTCAGTTCTTCCTGGCTTACTTCAGGAGAAAGGGTATGTATTTCTTTATCTTCTATACGCATGAGTTAACTTCCCAACAAAAGATTATTAAGAACATTATATCTGTCAAAATTGTATTCACCATTTTTAAATATTAACTGATTGAAAACTCTATTAAGTTTTTTGTCGAACCCAATTTTTTCTCTAATGGATGTTTCATTACTCACCAACTTTAACTCTGAATAAAGATTCCATTCTCTTAATGTTTGTTTATATAACTCAATATTCTGTAGTTTGTTCTTATGCTCATTTAAAAAGTTGTATTTAGATAGAAACTCTGTAGTGGCTATGGCATTGATAATTTGTAACAACTGCTCCATTGTTGATGCTTCACCCGATAAGAAGTCCCATAATTCACTTGCTAATAATACCTCATCTGCAGCAAAAAATTTGTTCATATTAATAATTGAGCCAAGAAATCTGGTTTTATCGTAGCCGGTTTCTGATTCTTCATTTGTAGGGTCAAAAGGAAATCCTATAAAAAACTTTATTTTTTTACCTTGAAATTTTTTAAACAATGCTGCTTTGCCCTCAAGTATTTTTTGTTTTTCACCTCTCATCTCGCCGGAGTTTGGTCTAACTGACTTTAATTCTATAGCAGTAATCTGTTCGGCATCTTCAAAAAAAACATCTACCGAAAAATCAATAGCGCTAACAAGGTCACCGGATTCATTTATAAATAATTTTTGATTTTCGCTATTAAGATTTGGCAATGCGTTAGCTGTACTCAATTCGGTTATGATACTGTTAACTGCTTCTTTCTGCTGTTTTGTGACAGATAAATTTCCAAGTTTTTTGGATGTATATTCTCGCTTTTCACCATTACTTAATATGTGTGCTACATTTTCAAAAAAAGCTTGTCCAAGTGTAGTATTCAATCCTTGAAGCCAACTACTCAAACTGATGAAGAATGGAATATTAGAAACTTTATCTTGGAACTTATCTGCAAAAGCATTTAGGAAAGCTTTATGAAATGGAGCATTACGGTTATTTGCCGCATCTTCAGGAAAGTTATCAAAGCAAGCGAATAAAACTTTTATTACCTCAAGCGATATTCTTTCAATTTTATCTTGAGATAGTGCCATGCTTACTTCCCCTTTAAATGAAAAATAATTTCTGAATATGCGCCTTTATCTTTTTCCATGCGGTTTAAAACCGGCCTCTTATACCGATTTACAATCTGCATTCCTGCTTTTTCTGCAATCGTCGGATACATATTATATTTGTCATTGGCAACAAGAAAAATATTATAATCATCAACTAAATACTGCTTACAGTTATTAAGAACAGCGACTATCCCCTCTATATAGCTTTGCCTTGCCTGCGGTCCTTGTCCTTTGAAAAGCGGACCTATTTCTAAATCATCTTGCCGTTTAAAACCAAAAAGGTCGTATGCATAAGCGTGCTGCTCATGATAGTCAATTAACCCAACATAAGGTGGTGATGAAAAGATGCCTTTGATTTTTTGTTTCCGCACTAACTCTGCAAATGCAATATTTTTCTTTTCTATTTCCTTGAAAATATCAATGGTCCTGCTGTCCCCGGTCAAACAGATTTGAAATGTATCCGTTCTTAGTTTATCAAACTGCTTAAGACGATTTATAGTATCTTTAGAATATGTCCTCCACCACTTAAGGATTGAAAAAAGTGGCTTGCAAACCTTTCCATGCTTTGCACAGTAATAAGTTGTCGTTATCGGCTCTTTGAGTGTTGCTAAATCCGAGTGTGTTGTTGCCCTGCATGAGCGAATAGTCCTACTCAGGATTATGCTGACAATTTTTTTCGTATCTGCATTTTTGATTTTCTTTATCTCGTCAAATACGAATTGAATTTCATCTCTTATATGCTGTGAATACCATTTATCAAGAAAACTATCTGCTTTGTCCTGACAAAGTTTAATTCTATACTGCTTTACAAGTTTTTCGTATGTAGGCAAAAACTCCCTTGCTTTTTCTTCTCCGTATATATCCTCGTTAATTTCTCCGCTCTTAACCTTGTATTTATATTCTGGAACAGGGAAATATTT
>CALGPO010000031.1 GCA_937960465.1 uncultured bacterium | reverse complement strand
TAAGATTTTCATACCACCATATCGTATTCAGCATTGGATTCAAGTCTCTGTTAAAACATTTATACTCTGCATGAATACGGTTTCCTGTCGCTTGTAAAGGCTTTGAAGCATGTTAGTCCTTGCTGTCTATGCAACATTAAGATAAATTTGCTTTAAAACAGTGACTTTTTCGCCTTTGCTAATATCAAAAAACCGTGAAGCGCTGCCCATATTTACAAATATCTCTAAGTGGCTGGAGCTGTTGACAAGACAGTAAAGACCTCTACCCGCTGCCTGAGAATAATTTTTTACAGGCTGGATGATCCTTCCTTTTATCTCCACACAGAACTGTTCTCCAAATCTCTGAAGGTCGGTTTCTCTAATATTTGTAATTGCATTACCGAACCTGTCTATATAAATGACCTCCCCTGAAATTATATCCCCTTTGATCTCTGGCAGTTGTATTTCAAACATTTTAAAGTCATCAATTGTATGTCCGAATGCTTCTAATGCAATCCCCTTTGACAGCCATGCAGCAATAGGGGCAAATACATCCCTTCCTTGAAAAGTCGGACTGTTTTTAGAAAGCATGTATCTTTCTTCTGTTGCATGAATGACCTTTACCATAGACGAAAAAGACAACACATGAGAAAATATTCCATTATCAGGACCTACGAAATAGCAACCGTCTGCCTCAATGATGATAGGCCTTCTTTCAGAGCCGACACCAGGGTCAACAACTGCAATATGAATGGTTTCTGACGGGAAATATTTATAACTGGAGCCAATTACAAACGCCCCCTCCTCTGCATTATGCGGCTCTATTGCATGGGTTATATCAACAAGAGTTGCAAAGGGGTTTATGGATAAGATAACCCCCTTCATCTCTCCAACAAAAGGGTCTTTATATCCGAAGTCTGTAGTGAGTGTGATTATTCGTGAATTGTTCATTGTCTATTGTTTATTGTTTCTTTACTATGAACTAAATCGAGCGATTTTCATGCTCACAATCATTATAAACAGGTGCTGCAAAAAGATTTTAAACCTTACAGTTGCATAAAATCAAAGGTTACAGCAAGGACTAACATGCGTAAAAGACTTTGCCTGCGACACCTTATAACCTAAATTGAGCGATTCTATATTCAGGCCTGTCTGCGTGCAACGCACAGGCAGGCCTGTCTTACAAGATCGCTCAAATTAGGTATCAACTTATCTTAAGGCTTCCGATGATCTCATTTATATCTGAAAAACCTTCGTCTATTAGAAACTTTTCCAGCCCTTCTATTATTTCGATAGTTACATTTGGATTTATGAAATTTGCAGTGCCGACAGCAACAGCCCTTGCGCCTGCTATTAAGAATTCGAGGGCATCATTGGCGTTTATTATTCCGCCCATGCCTATAATCGGTATCTTCACAACCTTGTACACCTCCCATACCATCCTCACTGCTATTGGCCTCACAGCAGGACCTGAAAGCCCGCCTGTGTTATTTGCAAGCACCGGCCTCTGTTTTTTCACATCCACAACCATACCGGTTATGGTATTTATCAGAGATACCGCATCAGCGCCTGCGTTTTCCGCTATTTTTGCCATAAGGCCAATGTCCGTAACATTGGGTGAAAGCTTGACTATCAGAGGAAGTCTTGTTGCCTTCCTCACAGCAGTTACAACCTGCTCCATTGTTTTAGGATCTGTTCCAAAAACTATCCATCCTGCCTGTTTATTCGGGCATGATATATTCATCTCAAGGGCATGAACACCTTCTGCATTGCTCAGCATCTCTGCTGCATGAATATATTCATCTATGCTATCTCCAAAAAAATTTACAATAACAGGTATATCGAATTGCCTTAAAAAGGGGAGTTTATCTCTTATAAACACATTGACGCCTATATTTTGAAGTCCAATGGCGTTGAGCATTCCTGCAGGTGTTTCCACAATTCGAGGCGTTGGATTACCTTGCCTCGGTGTGATGGAAAGTCCTTTAACAACAATAGCTCCGAGCCTGTTCAAATCGAGAAACTCTGAATATTCCTCTCCATATCCGAATGTGCCTGATGCGGTCATCACAGGATTCTTAAGCTTCAATCCCGCAATATCCACTGATAAGTTCGGGATTCTGAGTTCGGAGTTTGGAGTTATTCCCATATAATATCCTTTATGTCAAATACAGGTCCTTCTTTGCAAACTCGTTTGTAAATCCATTTCTGGCTACTATCTACCGGCTCCTGACTCCTGACTTTTACTACACAGCCAAGACATACACCTACCCCACATGCCATGTATTCTTCCATAGAAACATAACACTCAATAATTTGGGATTTTGGATTTTGGATTTTAGATTTTATAATGCGATAGAGTTCTCTCAACATCGGTGTTGGGCCGCAAGCGTAAAGAGGTAATGGGTGATGGGTAATGGGTAATGAGTTGAAAAATTTCATTAAGGAATCTGTTATCAATCCTTTCTTACCTTCAGAGCCGTCATCTGTAGTTATAAATGATTCTTTTGATACAGCCTTTGCTTCATCCATCATTACCAGTTCTTCCTTGCTCCTCGCACCATAGAAAAGATATGCCCTTTCTTTAAACTTTCTCATAAGTGGCAATAATGAGGCAATTCCTATTCCTCCTGCAAGGGCAATAAAGTCCCCGTCAGGCACTGGATAACTATTCCCAAGTGGACCGATTGCATTAATAATATCTCCACTTTTAAGACGCGAAAGCGATAGTGTCCCTTTGCCTCTTATCCTGTAAAGAAAGCTCAGCGAATTTTCCTCATGTCTGAAAATACTAAAGGGCCGTTTTAAAAGCGGGTCGCAGGTATCGCCAGTCTGAAGCATATAGAATTGACCCGGTTGAGGAATGTCTATGTCCGATAATGGACTGAGATTTAATAACCTGAAGTGTTTGTTTAAAGAGATGTTGTCGACTGTCTTTGCTTTAAAGTATTTAGACAAAGTTAATCTCTGTGATCTCGTATTCTATAGTCCTTGCAGGTGCTTTTACTACAGCGACATCGCCCACTTCTTTTCCTATCAATGCCCTGCCAACAGGTGAGCTTATGGAAATCTTCCCGCTCTTGACATCAGCCTCGTCAGGCCCCACAAGGACAAATTCATACTCTGTATCTGCCTCTATGTCAACAACCTTCACCTTTGCTCCAAAGGCAATTCTTGATTGATTTATTTTAGCAGGGTCTATGACATCAGCCATTGCGAGTTTTGCCTGAAGTTCCTGAATGCGGCCTTCTATAAAAGACTGCCTCTCCTTTGCAGCATGGTATTCTGCATTTTCTGACAGATCGCCATGCGCTCTCGCCTCGGCTATGTCCTGTATGTTCTTGGGTCTTTCCATCTTTAGGAGCCTGTCAAGCTCATCCTTGAGCCTCTGATAGCCTTCTGGTGTCATTGGAACACGATTCATTATATTACATCCCTCCTCATACTTCTTATTTCTTAATAAAATAACACTTTCAGAATGATTTTTTCAAAATGGGAAGGAAAAATTTATGCATTTTCTACTTCTTTTGAAAAGGCTGGCACCGGAACCCTGAAAGAATAACGCTCGTCTTCGAGGATTATCTGCGCTGCCTTTAGTTTGGATATGTTAACAATTATAGGGGCTTTTAAATTTGCATTTAGCCTATTGTCAGCAACATTTAGAATTACAAGGACAACGGTCTCTGCTGCATCTGTAATCTCAAGGAATTGTTCAACATCATCCTCTATAGTAAGAGAGTAGTCCGGGAAAAAGCTAAAGGGCTCAGTGACTATAAATGCAATATCAGGGTCATCCACTGCATGAAGCCACTTTATAGGGTCTTTATAGTCCAGAAGTATGTACCTTTTCAGATTGGCAAATCCAGGAATTCCCAATGGGAAATTAATAATCTTGGCATCTTCTATTTCTATTTCCCCGAATCTTGTTGTATTTATTTTCATCTTTACCCCATGTATTCAAGTATTTAAGTATCTACAAAAATCCTTTCTCTTAATCCCTTGACTACTTAGCTACTTCATGCCTAAAAAGTCCTTTAATTTGTCCATATCCAGTTTTGCTGATTCCACATTCAACTGTTTCAATTTTTCGTAAAGTTCTTCTCTGTAGATGGGAAGGTCGCGGGGCGCTTCGATTCCGACCTTAACATAGCCATTGCCGATTTCAACAATCTTGATGCTTATATTGTCGCCAATGTTTATTGTCTGATTGGCTTTTCGAGTTAGAACAAGCATTTTAGTCACCAGTAGCCAGTAGTCTGTAGCCAGCAGATTGTACCGGGTGACCAGTGGCATGCAGCAATTTTTTTATCATCTGTTTTCCTGTCATTTAATAAAATCAAAGAGACTTGTTCTTAAGAAATTTGATGAAGCTATACGCAGGCTCTCCAATGCAGCCTGACGCTGTGCCAGTTCTGCTGTCAACCTTGGTATATCAGCATCCTGATCATTTGAAATATATGTCTGAATATCGAATTCTCTATTATCTTGAAATTTGAATTCCTGATCGAGTTTATTCAATCTGGCTCCCACCTCTGCCTGCTGCTGAAATACCTTTTCTACCACCTTGCTGACATAATCAATTGCCTTCTGTATTCTACCAACATCATTCATTTCGAGAGAGACTTTTAAGAAGTGCAGCGCCCTCAATATATTGTTGTCGTTCAGATAGTTGTTATTAAAACTGTAGTAATTTGGATTGGATGTGTCAGTAATATAATTGTAATTTGTAATAGTTCCGTTGTCATTAAGAGTCATGTTCTGAGCCTGAGGGTTATATGCAAGTCTGTTAAGCCCTGTGCCTGCACCGTCCGACGTGCTCACAGTTATTTTTATTTTGTCGGAACTGCCAACAGGATTCGATGCAATAACTATCCTGTAATCAGGGCTTGCTGATGTTCCGAAATTCACAATATTTGCCTTTACCTTTGACCCTGCTTGAGTATTTATTGCATCACGAACTTCATTAAGAGAATAAGGAGCAGCATGGCCCAAGGGAGGTTGAGCAATCGTAACGATTGCAGGTGATGTGTCATTTTCACCGACAGTTATAGTCAAAGTGCCTCCATTGGCTGTAAAATTAGGAGCAGAAGGATCAGCTATCCCAGGAGAGGATAAATGCAAAGCAGAAATAGGGTCTGCATCAGGAATTGTAATAGTTCCATTATTATTCCAGTTATATGGCGGCAAAATTGCATTAGATGGATCTGTTGGATTCACACGCTTGAAGCTAAACAGTTCACTCGCTGGGATGTTTGCACCAACCTCTATGCTCTGACTGATGCTTATCT
>CALGPO010000030.1 GCA_937960465.1 uncultured bacterium | reverse complement strand
CTCTGTTAAAACATTTATATTCTGCATGAATACGGTTTCCTGTCGCTTGTAAAGGCTTTGAAGCATGTTAGTCCTTGCTGTCTATGCAACATTAAGGTATAGAATCGCTCAATTTAGATTTTATTTATGCAACAGCCGGATTTATGTTAAAATGACTGTGTTTTAACAATCGCTTAAGGAGAAGAGACAATGCCTGAAAAGGAACTCTTGCACATGTATCGCACTCCTGCCCTTTCTTCATACAAAAAGGCTGTTCTCTTAAAAACAGTCAGTGAAAAGATAACCACTGACATTATTAAGGATATAGAAACAGAGTTCTGCTTTAATATAGAATCCTCAGAACCCCTCACAAACGCAGAATTAAACAAACTCAAATGGCTTTTATCAGAAACATTCGAGCCAGATAATTTTTCCGACACAAGTTTTTTAACCGATTCACCCGTTCACCGATTTACCCATTCACCAGTTTTTGAGGTCGGCCCGAGAATGAACTTCACCACTGCATGGTCCACAAATGCCGTCTCAATCTGTCATGCATGCGGACTGACAAAGATAAAGCGCATAGAACGTTCAAGGCGGTATAAATTCGTAATGCGTGATGCGTTAAGCGTAAAGCGTTTAGAAGATTTATACTCATCACTCATCACTGATCACTCATCACTCTTTTACGACAGAATGACGGAATGCATGTATCCCAAACCCTTAATAACATTCGAGACAGGGATAATACCCGAACCGGTAAAAATAATTCCCCTCATAGAAGAAGGCAAGCCAGCCTTAATAAAGATAAACCACGAGATGGGACTCGGGCTCGATGATTGGGATATCGATTATTATTACAACCTATTCGTCAATGACCTCAAGAGAAATCCAACGAATGTTGAGTGCTTTGATCTAAGCCAGTCAAACAGCGAGCATTCAAGACACTGGTTTTTCAAAGGCAGGCTGATTATAGACGGCAGAGAGATTCCTGAAAGCCTTATGCAGATCATTAAAGAGCCCTACAAAAGAAATCCCAACAACAGCGTCATTGCCTTCAAAGACAATTCCAGTGCCATAAAAGGCTACACCATACATACTATATTGCCCGATAATCCGGGAAAGCCTGCTCCTTTCAGGGAAACGGATGCAACTTACCACATAATTTTCACTGCCGAAACACATAATTTCCCGACAGGAGTTGCCCCGTTCCCCGGTGCAGAAACAGGCACAGGCGGAAGGATAAGGGATGTCCATGCCACAGGCAAGGGAAGTCTTGTGATTGCAGGCACTGCAGCCTATTGCGTTGGAAACCTCTTCATTCCAGACTATCCGCTTCCATGGGAGCACGGCTCTTTCATCTATCCCAAAAACCTCGCATCCCCCTTACAGATAGAGATAGAGGCAAGCAATGGTGCATCAGACTACGGCAACAAGTTTGGAGAGCCTATAATACAGGGATTCACAAGGTCTTTTGGATTGAAAATGCCGGACGGCGAGCGTAGGGAATGGATAAAGCCCATAATGTTCACAGGCGGCATCGGGCAAATAGACGCAAGACACCTCGAAAAGGGCGAGCCTGAAAAAGGCATGGTGGTTGTAAAGATAGGAGGCCCTGCATACCGCATAGGAATGGGCGGCGGAGCCGCCTCGAGCATGATATCTGGTGAAAATATAGAAGAATTGGACTTCAACGCTGTTCAGCGCGGCGATGCAGAGATGGAGCAAAAGCTTAACAGGGTTATAAGGGCATGTGTTGAACTCGGGGATAAAAACCCTATCGTCAGCATACACGACCAGGGTGCAGGCGGAAATTGCAACGTTGTTAAAGAGATCATCCATCCCGCTGGTGCTAAAATAGACATCAGGAAAATTATAATCGGCGACCATACCCTTTCGGTACTGGAAATATGGGGGGCAGAATATCAGGAACAGGATGCTATTCTCATACACTCAGGCAGTATCAATATGTTCGAAGTCCTCTGCGAAAGAGAAAAGGTGCCGGTTGCCGTTATAGGCAAGATAACAGGTGACGGTCACATTGTCCTCTATGATAGCAAAAACGACTCTGTTATCGAGAATCTAAACCTCGAAAAGGTACTGGGCGATATGCCGCAAAAAACCTTTCACCTTGAGCGAATTGCTTCTCATAATCAGCCCCTCCATCTACCTGATAACATGACAATAATGGATGCCCTCGACAGGGTATTAAGGCTTGTTTCTGTGGGTTCAAAGAGATTTCTCACAAATAAAGTGGACAGGTCTGTCACAGGACTGATAGCAAGACAGCAGTGTGTAGGACCTCTTCAGCTTACAGTTTCGGACGTGGCGGTTATAGCTCAAAGTCATTTCCCTTCAAAGTGGGTTCAAGAAGGCAACGAAGTTTCCCCCGTGTGGACTGGTGCAGCCATATCCATCGGAGAACAGCCAATTAAGGGTCTTATAAATCCCTCTGCAATGGCGCGGATGAGCGTCGGCGAGGCGCTGACAAACATTGTGTGGGCAAAGATAAGCTCATTGCGCGATATCAAATGCTCTGCAAACTGGATGTGGGCCCCAAAGCTTCCGGGTGAGGGCGCAAATCTCTATGACGCGGCAATTGCAATAAGGGATATGATGCTGGAACTGGGCATAGCCGTGGACGGAGGCAAGGACAGTCTTTCTATGGCAGCAAAGGTTGTGCATCCATCAGGAGAGGTAGAGACAGTAAAATCACCTGGCACGCTTGTGATCTCTGCCTATGCCACATGCCCTGATATAACAAAGGTTGTTACCCCTGATATTAAAAGACCTGGCAAAAGCAGGCTTATTTACATAGACCTCGGTAACGGGAAGAACAGGTTAGGGGGCTCGGCCATTGCCCACTGCTACAAACAGGTTGGCGATGAATCCCCTGATGTGGATAACACGCAGTTGCTGAAGGATACATTCAATGCAATTCAGGAACTGATCGATAGAGAACTTATCTTATCAGGACATGACAGGAGCGACGGCGGGCTTATCACAACGCTCCTTGAAATGGCATTTTCAGGGAACTGCGGATTGGAAATGAGTTTTGAGTTAAGAGTTAGGAGTCAAGAGTTAATGAAAGAAATAATATCACTGCTTTTTTCTGAAGAACTGGGACTGGTCATTGAATATCTTCCAGAGAACGAAGATGAAATTATCTCTATCCTTAAGAGTTCTTCTGTCTCTTATCAAATCATTGGAAAAACATTATCAGAGAAAAAAATTAAGTTGAACTTCCTAACTCTGAACTCTGAACTCTTAACTCTACTTGACAAAGACATGAGGGAACTGCGGGCCATATGGGAGGAGACCAGCCATAAACTGGATATGCTTCAGGCAAATCCTGAATGCGTCATTGAAGAAAAAGAGGCCATTTATGACAGGACAGGACCATCATACAACATCACTTTCACGCCTGAGCAGACGCCTGAAATAATCTTAAAAAGAGAGGCAAAACCCGCAGTGGCAATAATCCGCGAGGAAGGAAGTAACGGCGACAGGGAGATGACATCGGCCTTTTACCTGTCAGGATTTGAACCATGGGATGTAACAATGACAGATCTCCTGAATGAAAAAATAAATCTCTCTAGATTTAAAGGCGTGGCCTTTGTAGGCGGCTTCAGCTATGCAGATGTCCTCGACTCTGCAAAAGGCTGGGCAGGAACAATAAGATTCAATAAAAAGCTCCATGAGCAGTTCAACGGTTTTTACAACAGACCGGATACCTTCAGTCTCGGCGTATGCAACGGGTGCCAGTTAATGGCGCTCCTCGGTTGGGTTCCATGGCAGGGGATCGATGATAAATTCCAGCCGAGGTTTATACATAACAAGTCAGGGAGATTTGAGTCCAGATTCGCCACAGTCAGGATTATTGAGAGTCCGTCAATAATGCTGAAAGATATGGAAGGCTCTGTTTTAGGAGTCTGGGTAGCACATGGAGAAGGGTATGCACATTTCCCTGATAAAAACATATTAAATGAAGTAATAGATAAAAAACTTGCACCTATCAGATGGGTTGATGACAATGGAGAATTCACAGAAAAGTATCCATTCAATCCCAATGGTTCGCCATTCGGGATAACGGCATTGTGTACACCTGACGGCAGGCATCTTGCCCTTATGCCCCATCCTGAAAGGACATTCCTGAAGTGGCAGTGGGCATGGATGCCAGAGGAGATGAAGAAAGACATTAAGGCATCGCCTTGGCTGAAAATGTTCCAGAATGCGCGGCAGTGGTGCGAACACTCGTAAGGAGGGACTTCGTCTACATTACGGAATCCCTATTTTAGGGTTTTTATCATCTAAGTTGAGCGATTTTGTAAGGCAGGCACTGCTACAAGACTTTAAAAAGTGCTTGCTCATGTGTATATAAAAGATAACAGATGCATCATCCATCAAGTATCCAATGTAGTAGATGACGGATACAAGATAGAGGGTTGCACAAGTGCGGAGTTTAAAGTCTTTCCGCAGCACCTACCTTACAAAATCGCTCAACTTAGATTATAGATAATACACAAATTTTATGTGAAAAATAAACTAAAGATTTCCCATGTATTTTTTGGCTGCATATATGTCTGTATCCCGGCTTGCCCTTATATATTCGAAATAGGTGGTTAAAACCCTTTTCACATAGTTCCTTGTTTCATCGTAAGGGATGTCCTCGATGAACTCATCTACTGTAGTATAGCTGCCCTTTTTCAGCCATTCCCTCACAGCCTCCTCGCCAGCATTATATGCTGCGATGGCAAGGGGGATGGAGTTGAAGGTCTTTATTAGATGTTTCAGGTAGTATGAGCCGATAAGGATATTGGTTTTTGCATCATGGAGTTGACCCGCATTTTTGAGAGCAATTTTGGCCTGCGTATCGAATTTATGAGCAGTAGCTGGCATGAGCTGCATTAATCCAAGTGCGCCGGCAATAGACCGTGCATTGGTATCAAACCTCGACTCCTCCCGCATGATCGACATAATCAAAAGGGGATCGATGCTGTTCTTTCTGGATGCCTCTTCAACCTCATGTTGAAATGCCATTGGATAAAACAGATCATGGATATCTTCGCTGTATTGAACCTTTGTAACGAGATTTACAGACATATTGTAATTGCCCAGATTTTTGAGCTGAGAGCTTATATAGATGAGCCTGTCATGGTCAGGATTTTTCTTTGCCAGATACGTTAATTCTGAAATAGCCTCATTGTTCAGTCCGAGCCTTATCAGGATGTCAACCCGCTCAAAGGACGGCGTTGTGCGTTGTGCGTTGTGCATTGTGCGTTGTGCGCTCTCCACGCTTGACGCTTGACGCTGGGTGTTGCTTTTTAGCAGGGACAGAAATCCATAATAGTCCCTGTGAGGGATATTCTTTTTGTGCAGAGATGCCTTGATTACATCCCCCCCTGTCTTTTCCGCGCACTTATTCCCCCAGTACATATATTTTGACCCGCCGTATGTCTGGTTGAGATGGGAAAATACTTCCGATGCATTTTTACAATCACCCCACATATAGTAAGTCCATCCCTTTGCCCAGAGTATTTCCTCTTTTTCAGATGGGTACTTTGATAATGTATTGTTGAATATTTCCAATGCCCTTTCGACATTGCCGTCCCTTCGTTGTTTCGAGCCATATGCGATTAATACTGATGCAACCCTTTTGTCTCCTGTCTTCATTAGCTCCTGCAGTTCTGACTCGAAGGTCTCCATGTCGCCTGCCCTGAATACCGACCTTGCCCTCCAGTAGCGGTTATTTACTTCTTTATAAAGTTCCGAGGCCTCTCTATAACGCTTCTGTCTGAAAATGGAGTAAGCAAGCCTTTCAAGTATTTTGGTTTTAACTTCTTCTCCTGACTCCTTTTTCAGGGCTTCTTTCAAATATTTTTCTGCTTCACTGAACATCCATGCCTTATTGAGGTTTTCGCCCCTTTTTATGAGGTCTTCTGTTGTTATATCGGAGGGAGACAATTCATGCATTGCACTTTTTGAAAGCGGCGATACTGATACATATATTTCCTTAAATATCTTTTTTGCTTTTTCTGTTTCGCTGCTTTCCTTGAGCAATGAGGCATAGGCATATTTCATGTTTAACTCTGAAGGATAATCCTTTACAAAGCCTTCAAGGAGCTTAATTAAATTCATGTCATTTTTCTTTTTGGCGAGTTCTATCTCTTTTATGCGGACATTTTTTATCAGGGGAGAATCCTTGAATCGCTCTTTAACTGTTTTCAGGTCGGCTATTGCCCTGTCAATATCACCACTGTCATCATATGCCTTTGCCCTCCAGAGGAGCGCATAGTCGCCCAATACCGGCAATTTTTCATAGGCTGTTGTTAATTGTGATATTGCATTTTCGTAGTCGCCTTTGTCGAGGCTGTTTTTACCGTTTAACAGATAACTGGAAGCATCGTCTGACGCCATGGAAAATGTTGTTAGCAATGTAATAAGCAAAGACACGGATAATAGAAGAAGATAAAATCTAAATCTCATTGATCTCCTCTTATCATGGCTAAAACTGTTTCAAATACTCAATATACGAATTAAAGTTCCTCTTAGTCTCTTCCATGCTATCGCCGCCGAATTTTTCGAGGAAGGCATCGGTAATTACCAAAGCTGTCATTGCCTCTCCTATAACAGCAGCAGCAGGGACTGCGCATGTATCTGAACGCTCATAGGCAGCTTCAAAAGGCTCTTTTGTTATTATATCCACAGACCGCAATGGTTTTCTCAGAGTAGGGATCGGTTTCATTGCTGCCCTGATAACAATCGGCATTCCGTTTGTCATGCCACCTTCGATCCCCCCGGCATGATTTGTCTTTCTGTGAAAAGGTGAACCGTGAACTGTGATCTGTGATCTGTCATAGAATATCTCATCCATAACCTCCGAGCCTAATCTCTCAGCCATTTCAAAACCTTTTCCGATCTCGACTCCCTTTATTGCCTGAATTCCCACCAATGCCTGCGAAAGCCTTCCATCAAGTCTTTTATCCCACTGTATATGGCTTCCGAGACCCAAAGGAACTCCTGTTGCAATCACTTCAAATACCCCTCCGAGGGTATCTCCATTTTTTATAGCAGTGTCTATTAATTCCAACATTTTCTGGGAGGTATTGGCATCGGGACATCTAACAGGAGAAGCCTCGGCCTTTTGCAAGATTTCTTTGAAATTTGAAATTTGAAATTTGAAATTTGAAATTTTCACGTTTCCTATCTGTATCACATAACTTCCGATATTTATTCCAAACTCCGAAAGAAATTTTTTAGCGACTGCGCCAATGGCAACGCGCATGGCTGTTTCCCTTGCGCTTGAGCGTTCAAGGATATTCCTTATGTCTTTATGACCATATTTTAAAGCGCCTGCAAGGTCTGCATGGCCTGGCCTCGGTCTTGTCACAGGAGGGGTAGAGCCTGCAAACTTTTCTTCCGATGACATGCCTTTCTGCCAGTTTTCCCAGTCCCTGTTTTCTATAATGAGGGATATGGGAGAGCCTATGGTTTTTCCCCATCTTACGCCGGAGATTATCTCCGCATGGTCGCTTTCGATTTTCATTCTTCCACCGCGTCCGTATCCGGCCTGTCTTCTTTTGAGTTCTTCATCGATGTCCTCTGGTGATAAAGAAAGCCCTGAAGGAATACCTTCGATGATGCCTGTCAATCCTTTGCCGTGTGATTCGCCTGCCGTAAGAAATCTGAGCTTATTCATGATGTTTTTAAGATACCTTAAATAGTTCTTGCCGTCAATAATTTTGTTAGATGTGATAGAATATTCTCTATGAAAGAGAGAGTTCTTACAGACTTTGATCTCCACCTTATAGGCGAGGGGACTCATTACAAGAACTATGAAAAACTCGGAGCCCATGTTGTTGAGGTTAATGGAGCAAGGGGAGTCCACTTTGCTGTCTGGGCGCCCAATGCAAAAAAGGTAAGCGTTATCGGTGATTTTAATCACTGGGATGGGAAAAAGCATCCAATGAAGCTCCTCGGCGATTCGGGCATATGGGAGATATTTATTCCTGGACTCGATGAGGGGGAATTGTATAAGTTCGAAGTCAAATCAAAGTACAGGGGTTATAAGGAGCAGAAGACAGACCCCTTTGCCTTTTATTTTGAGGTGAGGCCGAAGACCGCTGCTATCGTATATAACATAGAAAACAAGCACAAATGGCAGGATGCTGAGTGGATTGAGATGAGAAGGAAGAAAAACTGGTTTGAATCTCCTGTTACTATTTATGAAGTGCATTTAGGCTCATGGATGCGTGTGCCAGAAGACAATAACAGATTTCTCACTTACAGAGAACTTGCGGATAAACTGATTCCTTATACTAAGGAACTCGGGTTTACACATATAGAACTCTTGCCTATTTCAGAGCACCCACTCGATGCCTCATGGGGTTACCAGACAATAGGCTATTTTGCACCCACGAGCAGGCACGGCAAGCCGGAAGACCTCATGTATTTTGTTGATAAATGTCACCAGAATGAAATCGGCGTAATAATAGACTGGGTTCCTGCCCATTTTCCGAAGGATGCCCATGGCCTTGGTTATTTTGACGGTACATGCCTTTATGAACATGAAGACCCGAGGAAGGGAGAACACAGGGATTGGGGAACGCTGATATTTAATTACGGAAGGAATGAAGTAGCAAATTATCTGATCTCAAATGCCCTTTTCTGGCTCGAAAAATACCATATTGACGGTCTGAGAGTGGATGCGGTTGCATCAATGCTATATCTTGACTATTCAAGAGAACAGGGAGACTGGATACCTAATATCTACGGAGGCAATGAGAATCTCGAGGCAATAGATTTTTTAAAGAAATTCAACGAGGTTGTGCATCGATACCATCCCGGCGTTCTCACAATAGCCGAGGAATCTACGGCATGGCCAGGTGTATCGAAACCTACATACTTAGGCGGGCTTGGCTTCAGCATGAAGTGGAATATGGGCTGGATGCACGATACCTTGGAATATTTTTCAAAAGACCCTATTTACAGAAAGTACCATGCAAATAATCTCACATTCAGTATGCTCTATGCATTTAGTGAGAATTTTATTTTGCCCTTTTCACACGATGAGGTTGTCCATGGCAAAAGGTCAATGCTGGATAAGATGCCGGGCGATATGTGGCAGAAATTCGCAAATCTGAGGGCTCTTTATGGATACATGTATGGACATCCTGGCAAGAAGCTCTTATTTATGGGCTCTGAATTTGGCCAGTGGCGTGAATGGAATTTTGACGAAAGCCTTGACTGGCATTTACTGCAATACGAGCCTCATAGGGGACTACAGCGTTTTGTTTCTGACCTGAATCGTCTTTATAAAACAGAGCCTGCAATGCATGAGGTTGATTTTCAATGGCATGGCTTTGAATGGATAGATTTCCATGACTCTGACAATAGCGTAATCTCTTTTATCAGAAGGGCAAAGAATCACGATGATTTTCTCGTATTTATTTTTAATCTTACACCTGTGCCAAGGTTTGGATACAGGATAGGCGTACCTACGGTTGGATTTTATAGAGAAATTCTAAACAGCGACTCAGAGATATACTGGGGAGGGAATATAGGAAATGCCGGCGGTGTTTATGCCGATAATGTCCCGTGCCACGGAAGGCATCATTCATTAAACCTGATACTTCCTCCTCTTTCTGTATTGATATTCAAGCCTGCATAGAAACTTCTTGACACAAGAGGCATTTATCTCTTTCCCAGTTTCCTCAATGTTTCCTTATAGACCTTATAAAACCGGTCATTGTCGTCAATAGATTTTTTTAGGATATTTGTCAAATTTGAAATGTCGGATTTGTTAATTACTACATTAACGCTTTTTGAGAATGCAGTCATGTTATCGAGTGTTTTGAGATTCTGGCCTATAAGGGCAAGAAAGACATGCCTTCTTGAAACCATTGGCATGGTTTGAAAGAATTTCAATACCTCGTTGTTCTCTGGAGAACTGCCTGCAAAGTTCTCATTCAGGATGATCACATCGTACTGATTAAATCTCACCTTTTCGAGGGTATCGGTGCTGTTTGTGGAAATATCTATTTTATAATTTAACTCCTTCAATGCCGAATTTATGGCGCTTTGTGTCTCTGCATTATCATCGCAGATAAGGGCTGTTTTAAAGCCTTCTCCATATTCTTCTATATCGGGATCCATAATTAACACCTCGCTTCGGTTATATTTTAGGTTTAAACTGCTGTTCCTTTAGCTTTTTTTCATACTCCTTGTCAAGTTTTAATCCTTCTATGGGCGTTGTTTTTTCACCCCTTTTTGCCTTTATCATGTCGATGCCTCTGCCCACGATTGGTTTTTTGGAGGCATAGGCAATGGCTGTTTCTTCTGTTATCTGTCCTTCCTCGTAAAGTTTGATGATAGCCTTGTCAAATGTCTGCATACCGAATGCCTCACCAGTATCTATGATGTCATAGAATGTCTTGCCCTCGGATTCTCCATTGAGTATGGTGTCTTTTACCCTGATGTTGGTTTTCATGATCTCCACAACGGCTATCCTTCCTCCGCCTATTTTAGGCAGCAGCCTCTGGCTTACAATCCATCTGATGGTATCGGCAAGGCGGATTCGCACCTGTTTTTCTTCCTCCTGCTCAAACATGCCGATAATCCTGTTTATGGTCTGTCCGGCATCTATCGTGTGGAGTGTTGAAAGGACGAGGTGCCCGGTCTCTGCTGCAGTCATGCCTATCTCGACAGTTTCCCTGTCTCTCATTTCACCGACGAGGATTACCTTTGGTGCCTGTCTTAATGCAGCCCTCAATCCATTTGCAAATGTATCGAAGTCTATTCCCATCTCCCTTTGATTGAAGGTAGCCTTCTTATGGGGATGGGCGAATTCAACAGGGTCTTCAAGTGTGAGGACATGGACGGCCTTGTTTTCGTTGATAATATCGAGAATTGCTGCCAACGTGGATGACTTACCGCTGCCAGTTGCGCCTGTGACCAGAACCAGACCGTTTTTCTCCTCTGCTATCTGGGACAGGACTTCTGGCAATTTTAAATCAGCAAGGGTTGGAATGCGTGTAGCAAGCTGTCTTAGGACTATGGAATAAGAGCCTCTCTGGGAAAATACATTTACCCTGAATCTTGCCTTTTCGGGAAGGGCATAGGAAAGGTCGCATGAGCCTCCGGTGATAAGGTTTTCTGTAAGACGTCTGTCAGAGTTTATCAAATTCATGGCGATTATCTCTGTCTGGAACGGAGTCAGTGTTTCTATGGCATTGTTTTCGAATGTCACAGGGACGAGCTGTCCTGCAGACTCCACCTGTGCTGGTTTGCCAACTGTGAAGTTAAGGTCAGAGACATTTGGATGGCTGTCAAGCATTGTGGATAGTATGTAATCTATTTCAGGTTTTCTCATGAATTCCCTCTTCCGCTTAAAACTCTGGCGGAGGCTCTTTTAAGAACTGCACGAACTTTTGTTTATCTATTGCCTTGTCATATGCATCTTCCGGGCTTATCCATTTCTTTAATAGGAGTTCCATTATGGCATCATCTAATGTCTGCATGCCGTATTTTTTCCCTGTCTGCATTGCCGAAGGTATCTGGTGAGTCTTGGCCTCTCTTATTAATGCGCCTACTGCATATGTGCAGACCAAAATCTCTAATGCAGCGCATCTTCCTTTTTTGTCCACCCTTTTAAACAGATTCTGGGCGATAACACCTTTCAAGCTTTCAGACAGAGTTGTCCTTATTTGGGCCTGCTGATGCGAAGGGAAGACATCTATTATTCTGTCCACGGTTTTTGGTGCATTTGTTGTATGCAAAGTTCCGAATACAAGATGTCCTGTAGCTGCTGCTTCAAGCGCCAGTTGGATGGTTTCGAGGTCCCTCATTTCTCCTACGAGTATTATGTCGGGATCTTCTCTCAAAGCACCTCTCAATGCAGCAGCAAAAGACTTTGTATGTGTTCCAATTTCCCTATGATTGACTATGCAACCTTGGCTTTTATGTACGAACTCTATAGGGTCTTCTACAGTGATTATATGGTCTTTACGGTTTTTATTTGCATAATCTATGATTGCAGCCAGCGTGGTGGATTTACCGCTTCCTGTAGGCCCTGTAACCAGTACCATCCCCTTGCTGAGCATTGCAAACTTTTTGCATATGGGTGGAAGCCCAAGCTGCTCTATGGTCATGATCTCACTCGGTATGAGCCTGAATACAGCTCCTATGCCATATTTTTGAAGGAACAGGTTGCAGCGAAACCTTGCCATCTCTGGGATTTCGTAGCCGAAGTCCACATCCCCTGTCTCTTCAAAGACCTTGATCTTATCTTCAGGTGTGATTTCATAGAGCATGCCCCTTAACTCATCATTATCAAGGATATTGTATTGAACCCTCTCCATATCGCCCCTGATGCGCAGAACAGGCTGCTGACCTGCAACCATGTGGAGGTCTGAGGCTCCCTGATCGAGCATGAGCTTAAAAAAAGCATCGATTTTAGCCATTGTTGTGTCTCCTTTTAGGATGGATAATCTTTTTAAATAGCAATCAAAATCTATCAGACTGTGTATATTTTGTCAAGGTCTTCCTATTTTGCCGATAGAACTTGAAAACCTTTATTCTATCAGTCATTGCGAGCACCCGAAGGGTGCGTGGCAATCTCATTGCAAAAAGGCGAGATTGCTTCGCTTCGCTCGCAATGACGGCTTTCTATCGGCAAATCAGG
>CALGPO010000029.1 GCA_937960465.1 uncultured bacterium | reverse complement strand
ATACCCCTTCAGATGCAACAATTTCAACAGTAGGGGCACGGCATGCCGTGCCCCTACTGTCTTATCTATCTTGCGGTTGCCCTCAAAAGGGCAGGGGCAAGCCCTGCCCCTACTTGCTTGCACCATATTCCGTGAAGAGCCGTATTTTTTTAGATTTTTGATGAGGCAATTGGTAGTGTTGACTTGCAGTAAGGCAGCTACTATAATGATACTATGCGATTGAAAAACCATCTGAAAATAATGCTTCTGACTTTCTTATTGGTATTCCTTCTAAATACCTCCGATACATCTGCCGCACAGATAGTCGGCAGCGGCTGCTCTATAAGCAACATGGGTTATCTGTCGGCTATTGCTCAGGAGTATGAAAAACGGACCGGAGTAAAGGTGCTTGTCAGGGGTGGAGGAACTGTTATAGGAATAGAAGACCTCAGAACAGGAAAAGTAGATTTCGCAGCCTCATGCAGGGAAAAAACAGCAGCAGACCCAGATGATATCGAGTTTATTCAGGTAGCGTGGGATGCCCTCGTTTTTATTGTGAACAAATCAAACCCTGTCAGTGGCATATCTAAAGATGATGTCAGGTCTCTCTATGAAGGCAAAATAACAAACTGGAAGGAACTAAAAGGCAAAGATATGCCTATAAAAATATTTTTATCAAGATCCGGCAAGGGAATGAGCGGGATAGACAATTCTATAAGAAAGAGGGGATTATTTGGCGATGAATCTCGCAAAAACCCCAATACCCTATTGCTCGCTTCATCAGCATTAGTAGAGCAGATGGTAGAAAAAACCCCTGAGGGTTTTGCAACATCTGGTTTTTCAAGCGCCCGCAAGAGGGATGTCAAGATGTTAAAACTTAACGGCATATACCCGGATAAGACCAATATCATAAGTGGCAAATATCCATTGATAAGACCTCTATTTATACTTATTCCTAAAGGACCAAGTCCTGAAGTAAAAAAATTCGTAGATTTTGTATTGAGCAAGGAAGGACAGCAGTTCATAAGCTCGCAGGGAGTGGTATCTCTTTTGGATATAAAATGAAGCTATCATTGCGAGCAAAAATATCAATATTTTTGACTCTGACCCTTTTTGCTATAAGTGCAGTATGCGCTTATATTTTTTTATCAGCCCATATCAAAAGCAAAGAAAACGAACTAATCGCAAGGGGAACGACGCTGAGTTATGCCCTTTCACGGACAGCAGAGGAAGGTCTTATCAAAGAAAATCTCGACCTTCTACAAAAGGCATCTTACATTATCCATGCAAAGGATGTAGTATTAATACAAGTCTATTCGAACATATGGGATTCGGTAGATGCATATCCGATTAAATTATTAAGATCTGCCCCTAATGTAGAGGCTGTTAAGCACTTTGAAAAATCGTCATCCCCTCTGCACATAAAACTTAAAGACAGCTATGACTTCTACAATCCGATACTCTTTTCCGCATCAGCCGATTCACCGCAGGTTACCATAGGCTTTGCGAGGGTCATTTTATCATCCCGCGGCATGCAAAAAGAGATAAATCACTTGTTGGTAGCCGGAATAGGCACGGCTGTAGGAATTACTTTCTTTGCAGTTGCAGTTCTCTATGCTTTGATAGGCAGGCTCGTCATTAATCCGATATCAAGAATTTATGAATATGTCTCAAAAGTGAATGAAGGACATCTGCCTGGCGCCAGAGCAGAAGAAAAGATAATAAAAACAGGCACAGCCGAACTGGACACCATAGGCATAGCTGTGAGCGATGCATTTAAAAAGCTCAATAAAAAGACCGCACAGTATCAAGCGATGCACAGCATAGCCGTATCTATAAACGAACGTTCTTCTGTAGACGACATACTTAATTTGATTATAGAGAAGGCAAACACAATGATAAACGCAGAGATTTCAGCAATAGTGCTTTACGATGAAAACGGCGACTTCAAAAAACTCATCAGCCGCGGATTAACCGTAAGGACAAAAGAAAAACTGCCTAAAGGAAAAGGACTGGTAGGTCTGGCAAAATTATCTATTACGCCTGTCCGCATAGATAACGTAATGGATCACCCTGCATTCAGCGGCACTTTCCCAGAAGGACATCCAGAAATAAAAAACCTACTGGCGTATCCTTTATTTTCCGAAGATGGCAAGCCTCTGGGGGTTTTTTTATTCGGCAATAAACTGGAAGGGTTTACTGACGAAGACGAATCCGTGCTTAAGGCAATATCCGCGGATGCGGCTATTGCACTAAACAAGACCGAAAACCTCATGAATCTCAAAAAATTCAAACAGGCGATAGAATGTGCATTTGATGTGATAGTCATTACAGACTCAGAAGGTCGTATAACATATGCTAATCCAGCCTTCAAAACAGTCACAGAATATAGCCCTGATGAGGTTATAGGAGAAAAAATATCCATTTTAAAAAGCGAAATGCACGATGAAGACTTCTATAAAAACCTGTGGAATACCATCAAGACAGGAGATGCATGGAAAGGAGAGTTCATAAACAGGAAAAAAAACGGAGAGATATATTATGCATCGTCAGTCATCTTTCCAATTTATGCAGAAGGAGATGTTCAATATGTCTCTATACAGAGGGATGTAACACAAGAAAAAAAGCTATATGAGCAACTCTTAAGGGCGCAGAAGATGGAGGCAATCGGTACACTTGCAGGCGGCATAGCCCATGACTTCAATAACCTCCTGGCAGCAATACTCGGTTATTCGGAGATCATGCTAAGCATGACAAAAGAGGGAGACACATTCTATAAACCTGCAACCATCATTAACAACGCAGCACAGAAAGGCGCGGATCTGGCAAAGAAGATCCTTATGGTGACCAGAAAAGAAAAGATGGAGACGCAGCCTGTCAATATAAACGAGATAATCCACAACTCCATAGAACTCCTTCAGAGGAGCATTCCCAAGAACATAGAGATTGTAATAAATCTAAAAGAAGACATCCCGAAAATAATGGCTGACCCATCACAGATACAGCAGGTAGTCATAAACCTTGCCGTGAATGCCCGCGATGCAATGCAGGATGGAGGAAGATTGATCATAGAGACGTCGGTGGTAGGCGCAGAAAATGGCGCTGCCAACGACATCCCTGTAGATAAAGGCGGTTTTGTAAAACTGTCCGTCTCAGACACCGGCACAGGCATAGACACAGAGACGCAGAGAAAGATATTCGACCCGTTCTTCACAACAAAGGAGACAGGAAAGGGCACAGGGCTCGGACTCTACATAGTTCATTCGGTGGTAAGCAATCACGGAGGATACGTAAACCTCTACAGCGAACCAGGCAAAGGGACAAGATTTAATCTATACCTGCCCATCACAAAAACCGCTTATATGGAGGAATCAGGCGAAGTCGGAGACATAATGGGTTCGGGGACTATACTCGTGATAGACGATGAAGCTGACGTCAGGGAACTATGCAAGGACATGCTGGAACCCCTTGGATATTCTGTCCTGCTTGCAGGAAGCGGCAGTGAGGGCATAAACATCTTCAGAACTATGAAAGACAATATATCCCTCGTGATTATTGACATGATAATGCCGAAAATGGGGGGTAGCGAGGTTTTTCAGGCATTAAAGACAATAAAGCCCGATATAAAAATAATACTCTGTTCAGGCTATAGCCATGAAGGCTTTGCAGGAATAGATAAACTACTGAAGAGCGGCGCAGCAGGGTTTGTGCAAAAGCCCTTCACACGCCATTCAATCGCACAGGCCATCAAAAAGGCGCTGTCAGAATAGATTAGAATCACTCAATTTGGGCTGCAACTAAATGGGAGACGAACCTACTTTAAAAGGGGGGCGTGATAATGGCAAAGACGGTTATTGGGTGTATTTTCAATATACGCGTTTATGCGACTTTACGAACTTCAATCCCCATGCCTTTGCAGTTTCCTCCGCAGTCTTACGAGTCTTTTCGATAAGTTCCCTTGGTGATAAGTTCTTCGTGTTGTTGAAATCTTTTTCTCTTACCTTATGTATCCACTCAAGAGACTTGTATTTCCATTTATCCATCTCCTGTCACCTCCTCGGGTGATATTATTTCGATGGGGCTATATCCCATTCTTAAATTTGCGCTATTAACCAGTCTTCTTATACGGATATTCACCATATGCTTATAATTCCATGATACTATATAATCAACCCCATGAAAAACGCCGATGGCAATATGTCTGGCGTCATCACGGTATTTTTCAGGTATTGCTCCGTCTTTCAGATATACGTTTGCCAGGCTTACACTCTCGTCGGTTTCTTCTAATATTATAAGTCCTGATTCTGAAATTCTATCTTTTAATTTTTCATATATTTTTTCAGGGGCTTCCAAAATTTCCGCTATTGTAAGCAAGGAAATAAATCCTTCATAAACTCCGTCGCTAATCAATTGAAGGAGTGTCTCTGCCGTATTTACCCTTTTGGGTTCTTCCGTATCAAAGAGTCCGCCCAAAACCGAGGTGTCTATGTACAGTCTAAGCTTTTTCATTATTATTTTATTTTTAATCGCATAGAGATGCGGAGCAAACCCTTGCTCTGAAAATTGAGCTTGCAATAAGCAAAAATATAATCTATGCTGCCTAATTCTTTGTTTCCGCGCTGCACTGGGACATCAAAGCATCCTGCAATGACAGTAGGTATAACATTTTTCTTACGGAGCACTTCATAGTTACGGTTAACGGCATCCTCACTCCTTAGAAGATTATACCCGATAGGGTTGCTGTATCAAATAACATATTTTTCCTCTTGTGCTAAAGTTTCCTATTGTGCTAATTGGGGGAGTTGCTTAAAACTGCAGGTTTGATTACACTGTTTCTGAAATCTCATTTGACTGATAAATATGTCCATACCAAATGCTGTGTACTATGTCCTATGTTCTCAGTTGTCCTTTGGTCTTATCGAGAATATAATCCACCAGTGATTTGTGCAAGGAATCGATTTCGTCATCCTTTAGCGTTCTGTCTGATGCCCTGTACCTCACATTAAACGCAATGCTCTTTTTGCCTTCAGGGATATTCTTTCCCTGATAGACATCAAAAATATATATATCCTCTATCAGGTCAGAAGGATATGATTTTAGCCATTTCATGAGCATCGCTGCTTCAAGTAAAGAATCAACGACGATCGCTGTATCCCTTTCTATGTATGGATACCTTGGCAGCGGTCTATATTTCACCACCTGCATTGCATACGGGATTATGCGGTCTATGTCTATCTCCATCACAATAACAGAGGGCTTGTGTGCCTTTATATCGAGAGAATCCATAATAGCAGGAGAAAGTGCACCAACATATCCTGCTTTGACGGACTGGCTACTGGCTACTGGTAACCGACTACCAATAAATATATCGGCAGACTGTCCGGGATGCAAAAAGGGCTCCGATGACCTGACAAAGGAGTAGTCATAAATCCTGAGGTTGTTGAGGATAGCTTCGATAACACCTTTGATAATATAAAAATCCGGCGTGTCATCCCTGTACAGTGCCTTGCTTTTCTCCTTGTAATAAATGGCGGCAAGATGTTCACGCTCAACAGGAAGGCTACATTCAGTGCGACAGTGCGACAGTGCGACAGCCTCCTGACTGCTGACTTCCGACTTCTGACTGATGAATACCCTTGCTATCTCGAATAATCTCAATTCCCTGTTACCGTGAGATAAATTTTGCACCAGATTTTTTATAAATGAAGGAATAAGGGTTGTCCTCATAAAGGAGTCCTCTGTTTTCAATGGGTTCTTTATCTGCACAAGATTTCTTCTTTCATCGTATTCGCCGATTCCAAGCAGATCGATATCCTGCATACCCATGAAGCTGTAATTGATTACTTCCGTAAAACCGGACTTTAAAAGGGCCTGCTTTATATCGTTTTTAACTTTTGCGCTTCCAGACTTCCGATCCTCCGGACTCTCTATTCCTATGGTTGCCCTGGGCAGTTGTGCAGGAATCTTGTCATAGCCATAAATCCTCGCAACCTCTTCTATAATATCAATCTCCCTCTTTATATCCCTTCTGTATGCCGGAGGTTTTATCTTCAGGCTGTTTGCCAACTTTTTCATCTCGAAACCCAATCCATCGAGACAATCTGTAATCTCTTGTTTGGTCAGCTTCAATCCGAGTGTCTCATTAACCTTATTATATCTGACACTTATCTCATCAGGTTTATATCTCTTTGGATAAATATCTATCTTTCCGCAAATAGTGCCGCCCGCCACTTCCTTCATCAGATATGCTGCCCTGTCAAGGGCCTTCTTGAGCATCTTTATATCCGTTCCCCTTTCGAACCTGTAAGAGGATTCTGTCTTCAACCCGATGGCCTTCGATGTCCTTCTCACAGATACAGGCTCGAAATAGGCACTCTCGATAAATATATCCACAGTGGAATCAGAAACCTCTGTTTCCATGCCGCCCATAACGCCGGCAATTGCTATTGGTCTTTCAGCATCCCATATAAGCAACGATTCCTCGGGTATTTCACGCTCGATACTGTCCAGTGTCTTAAACTTGATCCTCGTCCCTTGACCCTTAACCCTATTAGGCGTGCCGACTATAATACGGCAGCCTTTAATCGTTTTAAGGTCAAAGGCATGGAGGGGATGACCCAATTCCAAAAGCACATAGTTCGTGACATCCACAATATTGTTGATCGATCTTATACTGCACTTTTCGAGCCTTTTCCTCAGCCACTCGGGTGAATGGCCTATTTTGAGATTCCTCACAACCCTTCCTGCATACCTGTGGCAGAGTTCTGCATCTGCGATATCAACATTAAAATCAAGTTCTCCGGTTTCTGCAAGGACATCGTGCTCAGGAAATACAACAGGGGTTTTATATAAAGCAGAAAGCTCCCGCGCAATGCCGATAATGCTCAAACAGTCAGGCCTGTTCGGGGTAACATTTACCTCAAAGACAACATCACTGTCCACCTGCTCTACAGCTTCAACCTCAAGGCCTATCATAGTAAGCCTGTGGGCCACCTCATGATGCGATTCATTAATGTCGATAAATTCTTTTAACCATTCAAAAGGGACGCGCATTTAAAATTGCCTCAAAAACCTGATATCATTTTCAAAAAATAATCTTATATCGTCTATGGAATACTTGAGCATGGCAATCCTCTCTATGCCCATGCCGAATGCGAAACCCGAATACTCCTCCGGATCATATCCCACATATTCGAAAACCTTCGGATTAACCATTCCTGCACCGAGGATTTCGAGCCATCCCGATCCCTTGCAAACCCTGCACCCAGTGCCATTGCACAATATACAACCTATATCAACCTCTGCCGAAGGCTCTGTGAATGGGAAAAAGCTTGGCCTGAAGCGCACAAGCGTATCCGCACCGAACATCTGATGGAGGAATGCCACAAGAACCCCCTTGAGATTGCTGAATGTTATCCCCCTATCCACCATCAAGCCTTCCACCTGATGGAACATGGGTGTATGGGTTATATCTGCATCGCACCTGTAAACCTTGCCGGGAGCAATAAACCTCACAGGCGGTTTCCTTTTCTCCATAACCCTTACCTGGACAGGAGAGGTATGAGTCCTCAGAACAATGTCGTCGCTTATGTAAAATGTATCCTGCATGTCCCTTGCAGGATGGTCTTTGGGAATATTCAGTGCCTCAAAGTTATAGTAATCTAATTCAACCTCAGGTCCTTCCTCAACACTAAAACCCATCTTAACAAAAATATCCGTTATCTCTGAAAGGACTTTATTTATGGGATGCTCTTTGCCAAAGGGGATGAACTTGCCGTTCAATGTAATGTCGAGAGACTCTGAAAGCAGTTGTTTCTTTAATTCTTCTTGCTTTAACCGGGACTCCTGCAAATCGAGTTCTGTTTCGATAAATTGTTTTATTTCGTTTATCTTTTTGCCGTATGACGGCCTCTCTTCTGGAGGGACTTTCGGAAGGGATTTCAGTTCCGAAGTTACAATCCCCTTTTTGCCGAGATATTTGACCTTGATATTGGATAAGTCGGCAAGATTTTTTACGGACTTCAGTTCTTCAAGGAATGTCTGTTTCAGGTCTTCGATCATAGGACTTTAGAATGTAAATGAGTATATGAGTAAATGAGTATATGAGTATGAGATTTCACCCATTAACCCATTTACCCATTCACCCATTTACCCATTAACCTTTTACTTGATTTGCCAGTTCGCTGAAGGCTTTGGGATCATTGTATGCTAGATCGGCAAGGGCCCTTCTGTTTAAGGTAATATTTGCCTTTTTCAACCCGTTCATAAACTGGCTGTAAGACATACCGAGAGACCTGACAGCAGCATTGATCCTTGCAATCCATAATGCCCTGAATTCACGCTTTTTAAGCCTTCTATCTTTATAAGCTGCGAGGAGACCTTTGTCAACAACCTGGGCAGCGACCTTGTAAACACGGTGCCTTCCCCCATACTGGCCTTTTGCCATGGCCAAGACCTTCTTATGGTATCTCCTTGTTTTAAAACCACCTTTTGCCCTGGGCATTTTCTATTCCTCCTCAAATTCGTTACTTTAAAGATATATAGTTTAATAAATAAAAAACATTCACGTCAAGCTGACCCTAAAACATGTAAGGCAAAAGTTTCTTTACATTATCATGCTGCACTTCCGGCACAAGGCTGCTCTGTCTGAGACCTCTCATCCTCTTGGCAGGCTTGCCTGTCAGGAGATGGCTCTTGTATGCCCTGTATCTCTTTATCTTTCCGCTGCCTGTCACCTTGAACCTCTTGGCAGCGCCTCTGTGCGTCTTAAGCTTCGGCATTTCTATCCTCCTCTCTTATCAGTGACTCTCTTATCAGTGATTAGTGTCAGTTTTCAGTGTCAGTCAAAAACTTATTTTGTTACCGACACTGAAAACTGACACTGACACTATTTATTTGCTCGATGGCGCTATCACCATAGTAATGCTCTTACCTTCCAGCTTAGGCGGCTGTTCTACCTGAAACTTTCCGGTAAGAAGTTCCTGTATCCTGTCAAATAGCTTCATTCCCAATTCCGGCCTCACAATCTCACGCCCTCTGAAAAACATGGTAACCTTGGCCTTGTCGCCGTCATCCAGGAATCTCCTGATATTTTTGACCTTTAGCTGAAGGTCGTGGTCTGTTATCTGTGGCCTTATCTTTACTTCTTTGACATCGATAGTCTTTCGCGCTGCATGCTTTTTGCTCATCTGGTACTTATACTTGCCATAATCCATTATCCTGCAGACAGGCGGCGTGGCATTGGGGGCAACCTCGACAAGGTCATAACCTCTCTCCCGTGCTATCCGGATAGCTTCCTGAACAGAGACCACTCCAAGCTGTTTGCCTTCATCATCGATGAGCCTTACTTCTCGTGCCCTTATCCCCTCGTTAACTCTTACAGTGTCCTTACTTATGCTATCACCTCCGAAATTTAGTTAATGGGTTAATGAGTATATGGGTATATGGGTATATGAGTATATGGGTATATGCGTAGATTCACCCATTCACCCATTCACCCATTTACCCATTCACCCATTTACCCATTCACCCATTCACCCATTTACCCATTCACTCATTTACCCATTCACTCATTTACTTATTTACTCATTTGCGAGTATTTATTTCGTCCTTGATTATATCTATAAATTGCTCAATTGTAAATGGCCCGATGTTTTCGCCGTTTCTCTTCCTGACCGTTATTTTATTTTCGGCAATTTCCCTGTCGCCTATTATAACAAGATACGGGATTTTTCTCACGGTTGCTTCTCGTATCTTGTATCCTATCTTTTCATTTTCAAGAACAATCTCAACTCTTATATCAGATTCTCTAAGTTTTTTATATATTTCTTTTGCATAATCATCATGCCTTTCTGCTATTGTCAATACCGATACCTGCACAGGAGAGAGCCATAACGGGAATGCACCTGCATAATGCTCTATAAGAATGCCAAAAAATCTTTCGAGTGATCCCATTAATGCCCTGTGGATCATTATAGGCCTGTGCTCTTTGCCGTCGCTCCCCCTGTATGTGACATCAAACCTTTCTGGATTATTAAAGTCAACCTGTATGGTGCTGCACTGCCATGACCTGTTCAGTGAATCCTTTATCTTTATGTCTATCTTTGGTCCATAGAATACACCTTCGCCGGGGTCTATCTGGTAAGACAAACCCTTTTTTTCAAGGGCATGCTTTAAGGCATTGGTTGCACTTTCCCAGTTTTCCAGAGTTCCCACATATTTTTCAGGGCGGGTTGAAAGGTAAACATCGTATGCGTCAAATCCGAATGTCCTGAGTATAAAGAGCGTAAAATCGAGGATGTTCAGTATTTCATCCTCTATCTGGTCTTCTCTGCAGAATATGTGGGCATCGTCCTGCGTAAAACCCCTCACCCTGAGAAGTCCGTGCAAAACCCCTGATCGCTCATATCTATAGACTGTGCCGAGTTCAGCATATCTTATTGGCAGTTCCCTGTAGCTCTTCAAAGAACTTTTATAAATGTCTATATGGAATGGACAGTTCATCGGCTTTAATTCATAAGCAACCTCGTCTATCTCCATGGGTGAATACATGTTTTCCCTGTAGAAATCCCAGTGGCCGCTCCTCTGCCATAGATTCAACTTGGCGATATGCGGCGTATAGAGAATCTTATAATCAGCCTTTAAATGCTCATTTCTCCAGAAGTCTTCGATGGTCTTTCTTATAATCGCACCATTGGGATGCCACAGGATAAGTCCGGGACCTATCTCATCGCTGAGACTGAAGAGATCCAGTTCTTTACCGAGCTTTCTATGGTCTCTCTTTTTGACCTCTTCAAGGAAATTCAAATATGCATTCAGGTCATCCTTATTGTCAAATGCAGTTCCGTAAATCCTCTGCAGCATCTTGTTCTTTTCATCCCCGCGCCAGTATGCGCCTGCAATGCTTAAAAGCTTGAATGCCTTTACCTTTCCTGTATTTGGAATATGAGGCCCCCTGCAGAGGTCAATAAATCCGCCTTCCTCGTATATGGATACTGTTTCGTCCGGTATTTCTTGCAAAAGCTCTACTTTGTAATTCTCGCTCATCTTTTTAAATAATTCTATAGCCTCTGCTTTTGGGATATCTTTTCGGATAAAGGGATTGTTCTTTTTGATAATCTCCTTCATCTTCTTTTCTATCTTCTCCAGATCTTCGAGAGTGAAAGGTGTGTCCCTGTCAATATCGTAATAAAACCCATCTTCGGTTGCTGGGCCTATGGCAAGCTTTACATCGGGGAATAAGTCCTTTATAGCATGCGCCATTACATGGGACGTGCTGTGGCGTAGAATCTCCAGTTCTTCTTTACTAATGACAAAACCTCCAATAAAAATTCGGGTTATATAATAACTGATTAATCATTGGAATTTCTACTACAATCCCTGATTTGCCGATAGAAAGCCGTCGTTGCGAGCGAAGCGAAGCAATCTCGCCTTTTTGCAATGAGATTGCCACGCACCCTTCGGGTGCTCGCAATGACTGATAGAATAAAGGTTTTCAAGTTCTATCGGCAAAACAGGAAGTGTACCGATTATTTACATATAAATA
>CALGPO010000028.1 GCA_937960465.1 uncultured bacterium | reverse complement strand
AAGATTTTCATACCACCATATCGTATTCAGCATTGGATTCAAGTCTCTGTTAAAACATTTATACTCTGCATGAATACGGTTTCCTGTCGCTTGTAAAGGCTTTGAAGCATGTTAGTCCTTGCTGTCTATGCAACATTAAGGTTTTTATAAAACCATTGATGGGAAATGTCCAATACATGATTTTCTTGATTCTTTACCATCAGAGGTTGCACAAAAGGTAGCATGGGTTCTTAGTTTATTGGAAGATTTGGATGTTGTACCGTCTTCGTATTTTAAGAAGCTTGTTGGTACAGAAGAAATCTGGGAATGCCGAATTCAGTTTGGTCCGAATGCATACCGTGTATTTTGTTTCTTTGTGGATAATTCTGTTATTGTGCTGACACACGGGTTTATAAAAAAGAGCCAAAAAACACCTAAACATGAGATAGAAAAGGCAGAGACATATAGAAGAGACTTTTTAGAAAGGAGAAAAAGACATGAGTGATTTAAAAAAATATATCGGTGAAAGGAAAAAGAGAGATAAGAAGTTCGCCGAAGGATTTGACGAGGGGTATGAGCAGTTTAAAGTCGGAGTGATGCTCCGTCAGGCGCGAGAACTTCTTCTTAATGCCCAGATACTGCTCCGGTAACTTTGACATAACTTCCTCCTTAGATATTAATTAACCTTTTGCCTGCAATATAAGCATCCTTCAATGCCGTAGGATGCTCAAGTATTGCGCCCTTTGCATCAACGCTAAGAAAGCTTAATGTCTCGTGCTCTGAAACACTAATTGTCCTGAAGAATGCCTTTGCTGTTGCCTCTGCACACTGGATGCCGACTTCCTTTTTCATTCCACCGACTAATAATAAAAGTCCTTTTCTTCCGTATCGTCCTTCAGAAATTGGCTTGTTCAGGAGGTATTTCTCACACCAGAATGACTGGCACCTGTCTATCATTATCTTTGCCTGCGCACTTACGCCGAAGAAGAAGATGGGGGAGGCTAAGATTATTCTGTCCGCCTCCCTTATGGCATCATATATCTCATCCATATCATCGTTTATTATACACCTGCCTGTTTTATCGCACCCCCCGCAGTCCTGGCAAGGCTTTATGTCCATAGAATTTAGCTTGAATAGTCCGACATCATGGCCTGATTCGTATATTGGCTTTAATGTCTCTTTCAGAAGGATTTCTGTATTTCCGCTTATTCTCGGACTTCCCTGAAATGCCAGCACCTTCATTATATTTTCTGGCATCAGTCTATTTTCTTAAACGCCTGTTTTTTTGCTCCGCATATCGGGCATTCATCAGGGGCTTCGTTTTCAACAGTGTTGCCGCAGACCTGGCATACATAATAATCAATATCTGGATTTTTACCGAGGCTTGCAAGAGCCTTTTTGTAAAGTTCTGCATGAATTTTTTCTACCTCGTTGGCAAAATTAAAGCTCCTCAATGCACCGTCATTTCCCTCAGCCTTTGCATCTTCGATCATTCCAGGATACATCTTCTGGAATTCATAAGATTCTCCGTTTATGGCCTCGTTGAGATTTTCCTTAGTGGACTTTATTCCGCCCACTTCTTTTAGATGATTATGCGCATGCACTGTTTCTGCTTCTGCAGCAGCCCTGAACAGTTTTGCCACCTGCTTGTAACCTTCTTCCTCTGCCTTTTTTGCAAAGGCAAGGTATTTCCTGTTTGCCTGCGATTCGCCTGCAAATGCCTCCAATAAATCTTTTTCAACTTTACTCATGATGCCTCCTTAGAATTTTTTATGATATTCCTTTACTTTTTTTGCAAATTCTTTTCCAAATTCATAACACTTTGTTTCATCCTCGAATGAAGGCTTAAAAAGTATCTGTAACCCTGGTTCAAATATCTCAAGTCCTATTCGCTTGAAGTCTTCATATGCCTCTTTTACTGCACCGCCTCCCCATCCATAGCTTCCGAATGCGCCCACAATGCGGTTCTTTGGCCTTAAGCCGCGAAGATGTGTCAGGAAGTGGGCAACACTGGGATACATGATGTTATTGAGTGTCGGCGTTCCTATTAGGGTGCCTCTGGATTTCCAAAACTCTTTGATGGCAATGCTCATTGGCGTAGCCCTTAGTTTAATAACCTTGCATTCAACTCCTTCATCTTTTATTCCCTGCATAATTGGTAATGTCATCTGCTCTGTGCTGTGCCACATTGTGTCATAAATGATCGACACGCTCAGGTTTGTTTTGCCATTTGCCATGTCCAGATACATCTGCAGAACCTTTTGCGGATTTGCCTTCCATATGATGCCGTGGTCAGGGGCAATTATTTCTATTTCCAGCCCTAACTTCTGGATGTCTGCAATCTTTGCCTTTATTAATTGACCGAATGGCATAAGGATATTTGCATAATAATCTATTACTGCGTCTTCAAGCTCAGACATTGACTGACAGGTTATAAACTCGTCATCGAATCTGACAGCAGATGCGATATGCTGGCCAAATGCATCCTGACTGACGAGTATTTTTTCTTCCTTTATATAGGTCATCATTGAATCAGGCCAGTGAAGCATTGGAGTTTCTATAAAGAGCAATGTCCTCTTGCCTATACTAAGTGTATCCCCTGTTTTTACGATTTTTATATTCCATTTCGAAGTATCAAAAAACCTGTCAAGACCCTTTTTGCCCTTCTCTGTTATATATATGGTGGCATTGGGCGTTAAATCCATTATCTTGTCAATGCTTGTCACATGGTCGTTCTCGATGTGGTTTATGACAACATGCCTTATCTTTGAAGGATCGACAACAGACCTTATGTTTTTGATAGTAATATCAGAAAAGTCGTATTTAACAGTGTCCATGAGGGTTATTTCATCATCCATTATGAGATAGTTGTTATAAGTTGTACCCCGAGGAGTTTCATAGCCGTGAAAGTCCCTTACAGCCCAGTCAATTGCGCCTACCCAGTATATGCTGTTTTTAAGTTCAATAGCCTTCATAGAGCCTCCTCAACTAATCTTCCAGAAGGCTGCTGAAGGTATTATGGTGATTCTCCTCGTCTGCAAGTATCTGCTCAAACAGTTTTTTGGTTGTATAGTCGCTCTCTTTTTCTGCAAGCTTTATGATGTCTTTATACATTGCAATTGCTTCTTCTTCGGCCTTTTTGTCTATCTTCAGCATATCCTTTGTGTTCTTACCGATATTGATGGGCGCAGGCTTGGTTGTCGGCGCGCCTCCGAGATAATCGAGCCTCTCTGCAATGAGTTCTGCGTGCATCATTTCGGCAATAGCTATCTGCCTGAAGATTGGTCCGATGGACTGTGCATTAATTCCTTTGACCATTATATGCTGCCACATGTACTGGATGCTTACCTGCATTTCACGTGCTATTGCGTCATTCAGTTTTTCTAACAACTCTTTGCTTGCCATAATGCCTCCTTAATGTATAGTTTTTTCTTTTTGAAAGATTTTATAACCGCAGACATAGCATCTTGTCTCATCCTCATCGGTCCAGAGTTCCACCTCGTAACCGCAGATAGGGCATGTTATCTCTGTCGGAAATGGGATGTTTCTAACCGAACAGTTGTTCCTATTATTTATCTCCATTTTTTGCCTTTCTCCATCCTTCATTTTGCAGCCTCTCTGTTCTTTCTTTTGCCCATGATTTCATTTCCTTGAGATACAATACCGGATTGCTCTTTGCAAGAGACGTGATCTTTTCTCGCTCCTTTACGCTGTCTATATAATCCCCGTGATAAATACCATTCCATGTGCAGTAACCTTCATCGAACAGCATGTCCGGTGTAATGTGAGCGCCGGCAATCCTCTGGCCTATAAATTTTACTATATCCATATCGTATTCAATAATCCACCCATTGTCAACAACCATTTTTTCTGGATTCACATTTATGTCAGACGAACAATTTGGGCAGTAAAGCGTTTTTATTGCCTGCTCAGTCATGATATTGTCCTTAAAATGGAAGCTCGCTGTTTTGTTGCCGTATCGGCACTTCATCTATGCCACACACATATTATTTCCTCCTGTAACATTGGGCCAGGTCTGCACAGGATCTGGCCCTCCTTATGTGTTTTGTTAGTTAGCCCTTCCAAACTCCGTGTAAATTGCAATACTCTCTTGCAATAATTGCCGATGCATCAATCATGAAAACAGCTTCTGGCATATCACCCGGTTTTAAGAATTGACGATATGCCTTTCCATCCGCTATAACCTCTATCCACTCAATGTAATGTTTTTCTTCCATTGGATGTGGGATACTCCCAACCTTTACTTTGAAGCCGCCTTCTATCTTTTCCACTACAGGAACATGTTTTTCCTGAGACGCGTCCACTGTGTTCTCCTCATAGAACTTCATTGGCTGGCCGCAGCACACCAATTGTCCTATACCTTCGTGGATCATCTCTACCATGTTGCCGCAGATTTCGCATTTGTATATCTGTAGTTTCTTTGTCATCTTCGCCTCCTTTGATTATTGGCAGGGCTAAAGCCCTGCCATATGCAAGTTTATTTTCCCTCGTATGCCTCATAAACTTTTCCAACCATTTTGGGAGAAGGTGCAAGAGTCTTATCGCCTTCTTCCTTCCATTTTGCGGGGCATCCTTCTGCGGTATGCTTTGCAAGATGGAGGTTTGCCTTGAACTTCCTCATCAGCTCATCGATATTTCTTCCCATGTTGTAGAAATTGACTTCTGAATTGAGGAGTTTTCCTTCAGGGCTGATTATAAATGTCCCTCTCAATGCAAGCCCTGTCGCTTCGTCATATACGCCAAACATCCTCGATAATTTCCCTGTCGGGTCTGCTCCCATTGGATATTTGACATCCTTAAGCATCTTCTCTTCCCTCTGCCATGCAAGCTGAACAAACTTTGTATCAGTGCTGACTGTAATTACCTCTGCACCCATTTTTTTGAACCTCTCATACTGCTCTGCCAGAGCAGCAAACTCTGTAGCTCAGACAAATGTAAATGCAGCGGGGTAGAAGAACAATATTGTCCATTCCTTTTTTGCCTTAAGTGCTTCAAGACTTATCTCCCCGAAATCTCCCTTTGTCGGCTCGAATGTATCGAGCTTGAAATCAGGCACATCCTGCCCAACCTGTAAATAGCAGCTATTTTCACTCATAGTTATACCTCATTGATATGATTTTAATCAGGAGTCAATGACTCAGCTTAAAAAGTTAATCTAAAACTATTCACTGCTTTAGCATTGTTCCTTTTTCACCGCACTTCGGGCACTTCTGGGGCTTGCATCTACCTTCTTTTGCCGTGCCGCATTTACTGCATTTAAAAACTGCCATTCTACTCACCTCCTTGTTAGTTCATAGCAGATAGCTTTATGGTTCTATGAGCCATCAGCTATAAACTATTAGCTTTCTTACATTTGGGACATATGCCGTAAAACTCTATATGGTTGCCGATTATCTCAAAGCCTGCCCTCTCGCCATTGGGAATAGGCAGCTTATAGTCTCCGTGTATGTCCACAATCCTTTTGCATTTAACGCATATCAAGTGGTGATGGGGTTCGGTATTTGGGTCAAATCTCTTCTTATCAGGATCGATTGTAAGCTCTATCAGGCCGCCCCTCTGCCTTAATGTTTCGAGTGTGTTGTAGACTGTTGCAAATGACATTGTAGGGAATCTCTTTAAAAGTGCCCTGTAAATGTCTTCTGCTGACGGATGTTCCTTATTCCCATCAAGATAATTGAGGATCGCAAGCCTCTGCGGGGTAAGCTTTAATCCTATGTCTTTGTATTTTTCCATCTCCTATCACTTTAGAATTATTCTTGATAAAGAAATCTTATCAAATTAGAATTATTATTGTAAAGTATTTTTTAAATTGATTCATCTCCAAAATAGTTGCTGCAAATGCTTATGGCTATAAAGCTATTTGCAACTAAGTTAAGCGATTATGTATGTCAGGCCTGCCTGTGCGCTGCACGCAGACAGGCACGGCTCAAAGACGCCTCTTTTCGCCGCACCTGACATATTCTTAATGTTGCATAGACAGCAAGGACTAACATACTTCAAAGCCTTTACAAGCGACAGGAAACCGTATTCATGCAGAGTATAAATGTTTTAACAGAGACTTGAATCCAATGCTGAATACGATATGGTGGTATGAAAATCTTATAAGGTGTCGCAGGCAAAGTCTTTTACGCATGTTAGTCCTTGCTGTAACCTTTGATTTTATGCAACTGTAAGGT
>CALGPO010000027.1 GCA_937960465.1 uncultured bacterium | reverse complement strand
ACAGCTTAACCATGACCTTACGATATTCACACCTTGCACCTTCACACATGGTTAAGGCAGTTGATGTATTGGATAGCGCCTTGAATGAAAAAAGGCAAGGTTTTTATGGAGACAAAACCAACTATACAAAAACTATACAATAACTATACAATCAGCAGGTTTAAGGTAATGTCTATTATCAGGAAAGCATTGAAAATACTGGTATTAGTTTAAAAGCCGGGAAAGGGATTCGAACCCTCGACCTGCTGATTACGAATCAGCTGCACTACCACTGTGCTATCCCGGCTGAACAAAAGAAGGATTTCATCCCCTTTTGAAATCCCCAAAAGCCTCAACTTAGTTTATCAAATTCCTGTTTGAAATAGCCAAGGGTAAGGCCATCGAAAATGCAGAATTCCACTATTTCAAGGGAAGTGTCTTTATGCTCCTGCAAAAATTTCTTTGCTTCATTTACGAGTATCTTTGCGCATCTGTCCTTTGGAAATCCGAATATCCCCGAGCTTACGGCAGGCATGGATATGCTTTTAAGCCTTTTTTCAGAAGCAAGCTTCAGGCTGTTTATCACTGCATTTTTAAGCTTATTATCTTCATCACCCTCGCCCATCCTCGGGCCAACTGCATGAATAACAAATCTTGAGGGCAGTTTACCGGCAGTGGTAATAGCTGCATTCCCCACAGGAACAAAGCCAATTTTATCGCTCTCATCCTGTATGATTTGCCCGCCCTTTCTCACAATAGCACCTGCAACACCGCCACCGTGCTGAAGATGTGAGTTAGCAGCATTCACAATGGCATCCACATCACGCTCTGTAATGTCGCCCATGACAAGCCTCAATATTTTATTATTAACATTATGTTCTGCAACAATCTTCATAAGTATCCCACTGAATTGGACTTTTAAAGTATAACCCAATAAATTCCTTGAACTCAACAAATAAATACCTTTCCATAACCCGTAGCCAAACATCTCAAGATGGATTATTGACCTTTTCAGTATTATCATCAAAGGTGTAAAATACCCTCATGCCTAAGCATGAAAGGATAGCATATTTCGACTGTTTTGCAGGGATAAGCGGCGATATGTGCATTGGCGCAGTTGTGGATGCCGGGGTGAATTTATCGGACATCAAAAAAGAACTCAAAAAACTCCCTGTCCAAAATTACAGCCTCGCATCAAAGAAAGTTTCAAGATGCGGCATATCTGCAACAAAGGTGGATGTAATAATAAAGAAATCAGAAGTCAGAAGTCAGAAGTCAGAAGATAGAAGATGGAAAGATATAGAAAAAATAATCAAAACCTCCCAGTTGTCTAAAAAAATCAAACAGAAAGGTCTGCACATCTTTAAAAAGCTCTTCGAGGCAGAGGCAAAAGTTCACGGCGAGCCATTTGATAAAGTCCACCTGCATGAATTAGGAGGTATTGACTGCCTTGTGGATATATTCGGGACACTGATAGGTCTTGATATTCTTGGAATAGAAAAGATATATGTTTCATCCATAAATCTTGGAAGCGGCAGCGTGAAAACCAGGCATGGTATGCTCCCTGTACCCGCACCTGCCACTGCAGAACTTCTAAAAGGCTATCCAGTATATTCATCTGAAATTCCTTTTGAACTTACAACGCCTACAGGGGCCGCCATTATATCGGGCATCAATGCAGACCCTTACAGCCTTTCAAAAATTACGATAGAGAAGATCGGATACGGCGCAGGGAGCAAAGATATTGCAAATATGTCCAATACTTTGAGGATATTAATCGGCAAAGAGGCAAATGCAGGCGGATCCAAAGAGTTTGTAACAGTTATTGAAACGAATATCGATGACATGAATCCCCAGTTTTATGAATATGTTATGGAAAGACTCTTCAATGCAGGCGCCCTCGATGTATTTTTAGAGAATATAATTATGAAAAAAGGCAGGCCGGCTGTGAAGCTTACGGTTATTTCAGAAGAGGGCGATATTGATAAGCTCTCAAGCATATTATTTAAGGAGACAACTACAATAGGTTTGAGGTTTTACAGGGCGCATCGAAGGACTTTAGACAGAGAGATAAAAAAGATAAAGACAAAATACGGGGATGTGAGGATGAAAGTATCTACTTCAAAAGGCAATGTAGTCAATATCTCTGCCGAGTACGAAGATCTAAGAGCCATTGCAAAAAAAACAAAAATACCTATTAAAAAAATTGCAGGAGAAATATCGAAACTTCTTGCTAATTCCTGCCAATATTAAGCGATCTTATATGTCAGACATGGCTCATAGTATTGTATTCGTTAAATTTAATGTGTTAATTTACTATCTATGAAGAGTTTTTTCAAGGGTATCCGCACATATATTCTTGCACTCCCGCTCATTGTATTTATTTCTCCAGTCTATGCATTAACCCTCGATGAAGCCATATCCCTTGCCAAAAATAATCTTCCTTCATACAAGGCATCTCTTATAAAGGTAAGGTCAACAGAGGCATTGTACAATGCATCATTAGCCCCATATCTGCCGAGCCTTGATGCATCAACATCCCAGAAGCGGTTATATACAAACAAAGAATTCAGCGCAAGAACCTATGACCTCACATTATCTTACACCCTATTTGACGGCGGAAAAAGAAGGGCAAACAGAGACATTGCAGAGCTTAACCTGAACATAGACAGAGAAGATGCCAGAAAAAACCTTCTGGAGCTGGAATACAATATAAAGACGGCGTTTTATACTGCCATTGCCCAAAAGGAAACTGTCGAACAGAGAAAGATACAGCTTCAAGATGCACAGAAAGACCATGAGGTTGCAGAGGGAAGATATAAATTCGGTGTTGCAAAGCTTTCTGATGTCCTTCAGGCATCTGTCCGGCTCGAGCAGGCACGATATAATCTGATTCAGGCTGAGGGTGATTTTAAGAAGGCATTATCAGAACTCAACTCCCTGATAGGGAAGTCTCTGGACAGCCAGTATGACATTACTGGCTCTCTGGACATTGATATTAAGCTGCCGGATAGAAACAAATTATCCGACATTGCACTCCAGAGACCCGAAATCAAACAGGCGGAAAACTCCATGGAGATATCCAAAAGCAACAAGTCCCTTGCAAACAGCGCCTTTTATCCGTCTTTGCAGCTAAGCACATCTTATTCAAAAACAGAGGGAGGCGCATTCAGAACATCATTCCCCGAGGAAAAAACTGCCGGCATTACAGCAACATGGAATATATTCGAACTTGGCAAATTCTTCAAGCAGAAGTCATCCGAGTTTGAAAAAGGAGTATCCGCCGAAAAACTGAATGACCTGAAGAGGAAAGTGCTGCTCGATGTATATAAGACATATGAGGACTTTGCTACCGCCTCCAACAAACTGAAGGTTGCTGAGCAGCAGCTCAAACAGGCAGAGCACAACTATTCGCAGGCATTCGGAGAGTATAAGGTTGGAAAGGCTGATATACTTTCCCTTGTTCAGGCTGAGAGTCTTCTGTCAAATGCAAGAGAGCAATTGATCAGCTCAAAATTAAATCTGATTCTATCAAAGACACTTCTCGAAAAGGTTACAGGAGTGGAAAGCCTTGAGGCAATAGGCAATAGGCAATAGGCAACGGAGGACACTTGTGAAAAAAGTTTTATTTATTATTATCGCTATAATATTCATTGCAGGCGGTTTTTTCCTGTATAAAAAGTTTTTTGTCAAGCCGTCAATAAAGGTATTGGAAACGGCAAAGGTTGAAAAGGGCAGTATAAGGGGAGTGCTTGTAGAGACAGGGATTATAAAGCCCCAGGTCGGTGCGGTGGTTAAGATAGGTACGAGGGCAACCGGCTCCATATTCAGGATGAATGTGAAGATCGGAGACAGGGTGAAGAAAGGGCAGGTTATAGCCCTTATAGATGACAGAGAAATTGTACAGGCCATCGAGCAGCAGAGGGCTCTCCTGAACGAGGCAAAGGCAAATTATGACTATGCCAGAGTGAACTATGAGAGGGAAAAGGAACTCATTAAGCATGAATATACCACAAAGGATGCTGTTGACAGGGCAAAGAGCCAGTTCGAAGCAGCAAAGGCAAAGATAGACGACATCACAGCACAGTTAAGACAGCATGAGACAAAGCTCACATACACAAGGATATATGCGCCAATAGACGGAGTTGTATCTGATGTTACAGCTCAGGAAGGCGAGACTATCGTTGCAGGACTTCAGGTTGCAAACCTCGTTACTGTCCTTGATCCGACACGCCTTGAGATGTGGATATATGTTGATGAGACAGACATAGGAAGGGTCAGGCTTGGACAGAAGGTTGAATACTATGTAGATACTTATCCCAATAAGCTCTTCTACGGGACAATAGAAAAGATATACCCGCAGCCTGTTGTAAAAGACAATATCGTTTATTATCTCACCATCGTGAAAGTTACTAAAGAAGATGCCTTGTTGCTGAAGCCAGAGATGACAACACATGTAAAGATAATCTTTGATGAAAAGCAGGATATACTCACAGTTCCAAATGCAGCCATAAAATTCGAAAAGGGAAAACAGATCGCCTATAAGGTACTGGCTACTGATAAGGTTCAAAAAGTGGAGCTAAAAATCGGCATCAGAGGGGAGGAAAAAACAGAAATAATAGCCGGTGTTAAAGAGGGAGATGAGCTCGCAACAAAGTTGATCCTGCCTGTGGCTGCAAAAAAGTGAAATCTAAACTTTAATGTTGCATAGACAGCAAGGACTAACATGCTTCAAAGCCTTTACAAGCGACAGGAAACCGTATTCATGCAGAGTATAAATGTTTTAACAGAGACTTGAATCCAATGCTGAATACGATATGGTGGTATGAAAATCTTATAAGGTG
>CALGPO010000026.1 GCA_937960465.1 uncultured bacterium | reverse complement strand
TTCATGCAGAGTATAAATGTTTTAACAGAGACTTGAATCCAATGCTGAATACGATATGGTGGTATGAAAATCTTATAAGGTGTCGCAGGCAAAGTCTTTTACGCATGTTAGTCCTTGCTGTAACCTGTGATTTTATGCAACATTAAGGTAGTATCTTAAAGCAGGCAAGACTTAAGGAGGTAAAGTAAAATGCATCGTTTCCTTATTGTTATAGAAAAAGCAGAAAATAATTATTCTGCATATTCACCGGATTTGCCGGGTTGTGTGGCAACTGGCGCAACTCGTGAAGAGGCGGAAAAAAATATTCATGAGGCTATTAAAATGCATATAGAAGGGCTATTAGAAGATAATCTGCCAATCCCTGAGTCACAATCTTTTGCGGAATATGTGGCAGTATAATTTATGAGAAAACATTCAACTTTCAGGAATCAGACCCTTGATAATCAAGGATTCGATAGCAAAGCAGAATATTTAGGTCGAGGGTTCGAATCCCTTTCCCGGCTTTTTGTTTTACTGAATCTTCCAAATCTCCTCTGGGTAATTTTCCCTTGACTTTTTAATCAATTAGGTAATAATAAAGCTATAAAATTATCGCTGCTATAAAGAGTTCTGGAGGTTTTTAATATGAAGCGGATTGTTTTTACTGTCGCTGCATTCCTGTCTTTTTTCATATTTTATTCATACAGCGAGGGCGCTCCTGTCGGCAGAATATCGGAAATGAGTGGGAGTGTCTTATACAAAGAAAAAAGCAGTGCCCCTTATCAAAAGGCTGAAAAGGGTATGGCATTGGAAAAGGGCTGTTGGATAAAGACTGGTGCAGACGGCTGGACTGTTTTGTTGTTGTCGGACAGCAGCAGATTGACTCTGGCGAATAATACAGAACTGGAGATAACAGAATTCATTGTGAGCAAAGAAAAAAAAGATGGGATATTCAATGTTGCGCAGGGCAAACTGAGGGCATCCGTTACGCGGCTTGCAGGAGAGAAGGTAAATTATAAGATAAAGAGTCCCACAGCAGTTGCGGGAATTAAAGGCACCGAGTTCATGATGATGACGCATGGATTTGCCAATGTGTTCTTCGGAAACGAAGGACAGGTGGAGATTTCAGGCGATACAACTCCCTCAAAACCCTTGAGTGTCGATACAATGGTACAGAATACAAGGAGCTATACACCCACAGACCCTATTAAGGTCGAACCTGACACCCCGATTTATACTGCTAAAAAGGATTTTGAATCAATAACAGCAGCAGAGCCTCCAAAGGACTGGGAGATTTCGGGCAATTTGCCCAATATTATTGCGCGGTGGAATATAAATTACGGACATTACCTCGCAGATGCAGGGAAGTATGAAGATGCGCTCTATGTGTTCCAGATAGCCCTTGACCTGACAAATTTACCCGAGATCAGGAGCGATGCGAGACTGGAGAGGGGGACAGTATATTCGAGATTTTTAAGAAATCCAGAGGCTGCGCTGGCAGAGTATCTATTGGTGATAGAAACATATCCAGTAGTTCCACAAAGAGAGACTGCGCTTTATCTCGCAGGCATGACCTTATATGAACTCGGCCTCAAAGAGCAGGCAAAGGAAAAACTACTGCAGTATAAGAAGGAATATCCCGACGGCAAGCACATCGGCAGTGTGGAGACAATACTGAATATTTTAGACAAATGATTTTTGGTTATGAAGGGGGAAGAATGAAAATTTATCTTTTATCGCTCTTTATTATTTTTGCGTTTTTTGTTAATACTGCCCATTCAGCCCAATCTACCATCACCGAATCTGAAGGCTATGCCTGCATGGGAGAGGATAAATCGAGGAAACAGACAGAGCAGGCTGCAATGGCCGATGCAAAGAGAAAGGCGATAGAGCAGGTATCGACTTATATAAAGAGCGAGACGCATGTCAAGGACTTCGAACTTGAAAAAGATCTGGTTTCGGCTTATGCCAATGCGATAGTGAGAATTATTCAGGAGATTGAAAAAGGATGGTATAAAGACCAGTCCCTCGGAGATTGTTTTAAGATGAAGATAAAGGCAGAGGTAATTCCCGATGAAAAGGCAATGGATATGCTTTCAAAAAGTAAACAGACAACTGATGACCCGTCAGCGCCTTTACAGGTTCATGTCTGGACAGATAAAAATGAGTATACAAGCGGAGATAAGGTAAAGATCTACATCAAAGGCAACAAGCCGTTTTACGCCATTGTCCTGTACAGGGATGTTAAAGGAGAATTACTGCAATTGCTGCCGAATCCTTACAGAAAGGATAACTACTTCAACGGTGGGGTGATCTATGAGATACCTTCAGGCAATGACAGGTTTGAGCTGGAGGTCAGCCCTCCATTCGGTGAAGAAAACGTTTTCGTGTATGCGAGCACATCTCAACTCGGAGACATAAATGTTGAGGACATGGGTGGGGTTTATCAGGTAAAGACGAGACATGCAGATATTGGAGACAGAACAAGGGGTGTTAAGCTGAAACAAAAATCAGGAAACGAGGGAGTATCAGCATCAGAGTTTTTTGAGGGTAAAACGACACTGAAAACATGGGGACATAAGAAATGAAAAGGGAACTGACAAAGGGGAGACAGACCCCGACAACAACAAAGCCCAATACAGTTCCTGATTTTCCTGTGGCTGTCAGGGAATAATGAAGGCGCACAGATTTTTTATATTTACGACAATAGGTATTGCATCCATTGTTTTTGCAGTTGTTTTATATGCACAGAAGATAGACTTCTTCAATTCTCTTGACCTCAAACTCAAGGATGTGAGGTTCAGGGCAAGAGGAAATATAGAGCCTGACAAACGGGTTGTTATTGTCGCTATAGATGAAAAGAGTATCAATGAACTGGGAAGATGGCCGTGGGACAGAAAGACAATAGCCAAACTTGTCGAGAACCTTAACTTCTATGGTGCAAAAACTATTGCCTTCGATATCATCTTTTCAGAGCCATCCAATGCAGCATCAGATAAGGCATTATCAGACGCACTTCAAAAAAATAAAAATGCGATACTCGGCTACTTCTTCAGGTCAGATGGCGAACCTCCTTCAAAAGAAGCACTCATGTTGCTTGAAGATGCGAGGATAAAGATTGTTAAGGCAACAGGCAATGTCACTGAAGTGCCTGTCCACAGTTACCCGGCTGTTGAGCTGAATATCCCGGTAATTGGCAAATCAGCTAAAAGCATGGGCTTTTTCAATATAATCCCTGACAATGACGGTATTTTGCGGTCAGCTAATATTTTGATGCTCTATGACGGTTATGTCCATACTTCTTTGCCCCTTGCAGCATTGAGGCATTACATGGGAAGCGAGATAGTCCTTGAGATTGCCAATTATGGAGTGGACAACCTTCTCATAGGAAAATATCGCATACCATGCGACGAGTCTGGAAGACTTACCCTTAATTATTACGGCAGGCAAGGGATATTCAAGACAATATCTGCTGTGGACATAGTCAACAAAAGGCTTAAACCCGATAGCCTGAAAAATTCCCTTGTTTTTGTTGGAGCAACAGAGGTAGGACTCTCCGACCTTCGTGCAACGCCTGTTGACCCGGTACTTCCCGGCATCGAAGTCCATGCAACAGTTGCATCCAATGCCCTTCAGAAAAGACTTTTGATAAGGGACGGCAGGGTAATAGCATTGGACATTGTTTTTATTATAGTCTTTACACTTATACTCACCACATCCCTGAGTTTTGTCAGGAGGACACTATTCGCACTTTTATTTTTTCTAACAACCCTCGGACTTTATTACATTACAAACCACTTTGCCTTCAAATATTACCCTTTAAACACATCTGTATTGTTCCCGCTGATTTCTATCACATTATCTTATCTCGGCTCAGAGGCTTACAGGAATCTGATAGAAGAAAAGCATAGCAGGTTCCTTAAGAAGGCGTTTACGAGTTATGTGTCTGCAGCCCTTGTCGGAGAGATAATGAAAAACCCGGATATGCTCAAGCTTGGAGGTGAGAAAAGAAATATAACGGTTTTGTTTTCGGATATACGGGGCTTTACCACTATTTCTGAAAAGCTTACGCCGGAATCCCTCGTGAATCTTCTTAACCAGTATCTGGGGCCTATGACGGATATAGTTCTTAAAAATAAAGGAACCCTTGATAAATATATCGGTGATGCAATAATGGCGATATACAATGCACCTCTGAATATAGAAGACCACGCTGCCCTTGCATGCAAGAGTGCCATTGATATGCTGGAGAAGCTTAAGGAGCTTAACAATTCCTTCAAAGAAAAAGGGCTGCCGGAAATCGATATAGGAGTTGGAATAAATACAGGAGATGTGATTGTAGGCAATATGGGAACAGACATGAGATTCGATTATACTGCCATTGGAGATACGGTGAATCTTGCATCGAGGCTTGAGGGTATGAATAAGGTTTATAAGACGCATATCATTATCAGCGAATTTACATTCAGACATCTGACCCATTTGAACAAATTGAACAATTTAACTCATAGGGTAATAGTTCAACATAGTTCAAATAGTTCAACATTGTATCTCAGGGAACTTGATTTTATAAAGGTTAAGGGAAAGGATAAGCCTGTCACTATTTATGAACTTTCCTCAACGATGGATGAAGCTGTCGCCAAGAAGTTTGAAGAGGCATTAATGCTTTACAGAAAGCAGCAGTTTAAGGCGGCAAAAGAAATATTCGAAAGGCTCGAATCCGAATACGGCGACAAGACTGCAGGCGTATTTGCTGAAAGATGCGACGAGTTTATGGAAAATCCCCCCGGCTCCGACTGGGATGGTGTCTATGTGGCAAAAACTAAGTGAGAATGAAATGTCAACAATCTATCGTTTGTTTGCAATTGTTCTTATGATGCTTATCTTTGCCTGCAATGCCTTTGCACAAACTAAAAGCGAGGCGGAAAGGCTCTGGGAGCTTGCAGACAAGGCATATAAAGAAAAAAGATATAAAGAAGCGATTCACTACTACGAAAAATCCCTTGCTTTATGTGGCAATGACTATGAATGTCTGGCATCAAACTACAATGGGCTTGGTTCTTCCTATGAGGACATGGGAGATGATAGCAAGGCTCTTTTTTATTACGAAAAGGCAATTGATATAAATCGGAAATGGGGTAACGAAGAGTGGTTGGCAGATAACCTCTTTCTTGCTGGCTCGATCTACTACCGGACGTCAATGGATTATGAAAAGGCATATAAATATCTTGAAGAATCAAGGAACATCTTTAGCAAAATTGGAGATACAAACTCTCTCTCAATTGTGCTTCATGAACTTGGGAAAGCATCAAGGGCAACAGGCAGATATGAAAAGGCGATTTCAAGTTTTAATGATTCGCTAAAGTTATATAAACAGAAAGGCGACGAGTATTCTGTAGGGGCAAATCATTATCAGATTGGTGTAGTTTATTCTCAGATGGGTAATTATGAAAAAGCCCTCTCGTATTATGAAGAGTCTTTAAGGATTACAAGAAAATTCAACAACCCAGAGGCTATATCAGTAATCCTAAGAGATATGGCAGGTGTATATCAGGATCTACATAAACCTGATATAGCACTCTCCTACTATCAGGACTCCATTGAGATACAAAAAAGAAATAATCTGAAAAATGAACTTGGCGTAACCTTGAATAATCTTGGTACTTTATACATGGATTTAACTCAGTATGAAAAAGCCCTTTCAAGCTATGAAGAGGCACTTAAATTAGCAAAGGAACAAAATGACGCTCCCACAACAGCCACCCTTCTTAATAATATTGGACATGTGTATGCAAAACTTGGCGGGTCTGAAAGAGCTATCATGTATTATCAGCAGTCACTGGAACTGGAAAGAAGACTAAAAAGACCTCAATCGCTCACTTATGTGTTAAACAATATTGCAATGGAGTATTTCAGAGTTGGTAAATACAATGATGCACTTAAATACCTTGAGGAAGCCCTTGAGATTGATAAGAAACTGAATAATCCCCATCTTCTTGAAACAAGGCTTAATAACATTGGAGCAATATATTTAAAGCAGGGCAAATTAAGAGAGGCTGAGCAGGTATTTCTTGAAAGGAAAAAGCTTGAAGACAGAATAAAACCAAATAGAATGCTTCATCCCGGGCTTATAGAGGTATATCTATTAACAGGAAGATATGATGAAGCTTTAAAACTTGCCAATGAGTTTCCGCCTTCTTGGAGAGACAGTAGCAATAGACATATTGAATATTACATACAGGTAGGGCTGGCACTAAAGGGTAAAAATGAATTACAGGAATCAGCAATAAATCTTATGAATGCTATTAATTTAGTTGAAGATATGAGAAGCTATGTGGAGCATAAAGGACAATTTTTTGGAGGAGGAGGATATTACAGCAGGCTCACTCCCTATAGAGAGATAGTCTCTGTGCTGGCTGGTTTGAGCGAGAAAGGTTTAAGCCTTATGCCTGGAAGTAGGATGACCATAAGACCTGAAGCATCATCTTATGAGGTTCGCACACGAAGAAGTGCCTTTAATTTCCTGACTTATGGGCAAAATCCTGTTTCTGCTGCCTTTTATTTCTCTGAGCTTACAAAGGCACGGACACTTCTTGAAGCAATGGCAGGTGCAAGGAAAAACATTGAATCAGCAGAGATCCCTTATGATCTAAAAGAGAAAGAAAATCGTCTTCTCAAAGAACTATCTTATATTGACAACAAATGGGATGAGGCTTTAAAGAAAGGTGAGCAGGCTGTAAAGGAATTGCAAAGACAAAGGGAAGGCATCAAAAAACAACTTGACGAACTCATTGAGATTTTAAGAAAGAACTATCCAAGATATGCAGCACTCCATTATCCACTACCTATCAAACCAGAAGATTTACCATTAAAAGAAAATGAGGTGCTTTTTGAATATGCTATTACAGATAATGAAACTTACTTATTTGTTGTAAAAAAAGGAGGAGTAAGAAGGCTTATAAAGATACCAGTGAAGAGAGGGTTTTTAGAAGAAAAGGTTAAATCATTTATTGAACCAATGAATCTAAAAAAGCCAGATAGATTTTCACTTCAGGATGCTAAGAAACTTTATGATATGCTTTTATTAGAGGCATTAAAGGATACAAGAGAAGATGAAAGGATAATTATTGTTCCTGATGGTATACTTGGTGTTCTTCCCTTTGAGGCGCTTGTTATAAAGGAGGGTAAAGAGATAAAGGATAGTATCTATGTCTCTGACAAGCACACCATTACCTACTATCAGTCAGCAACAATACTTGCTTTAAATAGAATGCTCAAAGATCCTGAAACAGAAAAACCCCTCTTTGCAATTGGTAATCCTGTTTATACTCCAGATGATCCGAGGTATATGGCATGGAAACAGGGGAAAAAAGAGATTAATCAAGCAAACTTAAAACAATATGCCTTCAGAGGCCTTGCCATTAAAGAAAAATGGGGAGCAGTTACAGAAGATGATAGGGCAAGCAAAATAGAATTTCCGCCACTTCCTGAAACAGAAGAGGAAGTTAGGGAAATAGCAAAGATAATGGGAGTAGCTCCTGAACCACCTCAGGTTTTACTTTCAGTTATGGCGAGTGAGACAAATCTTAAAAAAGCTGGGATCGAAAAATACCGATACATCCATTTTGCAACACATGCCTCACTACCCGGGATGGTTCAGGGTATAAATGAGCCGTTCATACTTCTTGGTCAGGTTGAGAATTATGGTGATGATGGATTTCTTACATTAAGTGAAGTGGCAGGGATGAAACTCAAAGCAGATATGGTTGTTCTATCAGCCTGTGTAACGGGGATAGGTAAAGAGGTTGAGGGAGAGGGTGTTGTCAACTTTGCCAGGGCATTCCAGCAGGCAGGGGCTAAGAGCGTTGTAGTAAGCCTCTGGGAAGTGGCAAGTGAGCCTGCGGTAGAGTATATGAAGTCATTTTACAGCCACTTAAAATCTGGTAAGAACAGATCAGAAGCCCTGAGGCTTGCAAGAAACTTAATCAAGTTAAAATACCCTAATTCCTTCTACTGGGCAGTGTTTGTAATTTATGGAGAAGGGTAAATCCAGTTGAGACAAAATTTTTATGTTAGATTAATTTAAGGAGTGATAATATGCTAAAAAGGTTACCATTAATTGTGATATGCCTTTTTTCTTTTACATCTTTTTCTCTGTATGCACAAAATATTCCAGAGCCTCACATGGCGGTTGATTGTTATGCAACTTTAAGAGCTTGGGAAACAGATCCTTCATTGAGAAGTTTTATGAGTACACACAAATGTGAGTGCCCTTCTCCTAATGCAAAACCAGTTTGCAGACCTATAAGCAGTGGTTCAAGCCCCTCTATCCAAACTCCTTCTGTACCCTCAGGTAGGCTGAGCTCATCGCAACAGATGACTTTGCAGATGATGCAGGGATTGTTTCAGCCTTTATTCAATGCAATATTCCAAGATATATTCTCCCCGCCTGATACATCAAGGCAGCAGGAACTGGCAAGAAGGGAGGAAGAGGCAAGAAGGCAGCAGGAGGAAATGAAAAGACAGGCACTTGAGGCATGGCAGAAGGCACAAAAAGAGATGGAGGCGGAGATGGCCAGGCAAGAGGCTCAGAGAAAAGAGGCAGGTCAGCAGATACTTGCCCAGAGTCGTATTGGTGAAGATGTAAAGCTTGAGCCTTCATTGTTTGGAACCTACCAGGCAAAACTTGAGGCAAGTCCTATTTCATTAGGAGGCTACCCTGCACCGAAAAATGAGATTGATAGAACCAGATGTGCCGCATATTTTTCAAAACTGGCAAAGGACACTAAAGATCCAGAAGGTGCTAAGTACTTAAGTCTTCAGGCAGAAAAAGTCATGCAAGGCGCACCTACAGATTATCCATGCCAGCTTGAAAAAATACCCGATGTCCCTATGCCTCAGGAGTCTTATGCGAAAAATGAAGAGGTAAAGGCACTTATAAATACCTATCAGGCAAAGATAAGGGAGCTTGAGGAGATTCAGACAAAGGTGAATGAGTCAAGAAAACAGATAGTAAATGCTGAGACAAAATTGAAAGAAGCTAACGAAAAGATTAAAGAACTTCAAACAAAGTCAACGACAATCAGTAAGCCGGAGGAAAAGGCGCAGATTGACGACCTTCTTTCGCAGGCAATTGCTGCAAAACAAGAGGCGGAAAATGACCTAAACACAGCTAAGGAGAACGAACAGAAGTTGCTTGACACTGCAAAGCAAAAGGCAGATGAAATCAATGCAATCAATGAACAGATATCCTCTTTTGGGATGAAAAACGATTAAAGGATAGTAGGAGGTTAGTATGTTAAGCTTGAAAAGATTCCTTATTTTTTTAGTTTTAATAATATCTTTTATTTCAGGTTGTGTAGATGATGAACTTTCTAAAGCTTTAAAAGATAGAGATTATGACACAGCAATTAATATTTTAAAAGTTCGCGTAGAGAGAGAGGGTGAAACGGGAGAATATGCCTTCTATTATTCATTCTTGCTCGGTAAGACATATTTTGACAAAGGTGAGTACGATGAAGCAATTAAATACTTAATTAGAGCTAAAAATGTTTATAAAAAAGGGATGTATGTCTTTAGTCTGGACTATGGAGTGGATTTTTGGATTGGGCGGTCTTATTTAGAGATTGGTCAATATAAAGAGGCTATTGAATATCTAAAAAAAGCTGAGTCAATAGCTCCTATCGATCTTAAAACGATAGCAATTTATCCTGAATATGCAAAACAATTTGAAGAAAATTACTCCAAATACATACCAACAAAGGATATTTGTTATAAATGGCTTATTACTGCT
>CALGPO010000025.1 GCA_937960465.1 uncultured bacterium | reverse complement strand
AACTGGGCAAGTCCTTTTATTGCCAATACCTTGGTTATTGCTGCTGTCAATGTGGTCTTCCCATGGTCAACATGCCCTATGGTTCCTACGTTTACATGCGGCTTTACCCTCTCAAATTTTGCCTTGGCCATAACTCCTCCTTAGTCTTAATTCTTAGTGAATAATGTTTAGTGTATAGTGAATAGTAAAAAACAATTTATTCTTATTATTCTTAATACTGTTCACCATTCACTGTTCACTGATAACTGTTGTTTCCAAGCCCATGACCGGAATTGAACCGGTGACCTCATCCTTACCAAGGATGTGCTCTGCCGACTGAGCTACATGGGCGAATGGAGCGGGAAACGGGATTCGAACCCGCGACCCTCAGCTTGGAAGGCTGACGCTCTACCACTGAGCTACTCCCGCAACTTCAGTAACTGCGATTTTGCTAAGCAAAATCGCATGGTGGAGAGGGGAGGATTCGAACCTCCGAAGGCAGCGCCGGCAGATTTACAGTCTGCTCCCTTTGGCCACTCGGGAACCTCTCCATCAAATTAAAGCCGCCGAAGGGATTCGAACCCCCGACCAGATGATTACAAATCAACTGCTCTACCAACTGAGCTACGGCGGCGATAACTTATTAATATAAGGAAGTTATTATATACTTGTCAATTATAAAATTTCAACTGGCCGGCAAAGGATTAATGAAATCTAATCTCTGCCTTATAACTTCATAAGCCATTATACCTGTTGCAACCGACACATTCAGTGAATTCACCTTCCCCCTCATAGGCAGGCTCACTACGAAATCGCACATGTCCCTCACCGTCTTCCTTAAGCCCTGCCCCTCCGAACCTATAACAAACGCCATCGGCCCCTTCATATCAATGTCCCAAGGCGTTAGTTCCGATCCTGCCTCTGCACCGACTATAGCAATATTTAACCTCTTCATTTTATCTATGGCATGCTTTATATTCACAACCTCGGCAAGGTTAATATATTCCAGCGCCCCTGCAGACGCCTTTGAAACAATAGGAGTAATCCCTGTCGACCTGTGGGACTGAAATACCACCCCGTGCACACCCGCAGCATCGGCAACCCTCAAAATTGCGCCGAAGTTTCGTGGGTCTTCTATAAGGTCGAGGATGAGAAAGAAAGCTGATTCCTCTCTTTTTTTAGGGATGGCTAAAAGCTCGTCTATGGTTAAAAGTCCCTTTTTTTCAACAACTGCCGCAACACCCTGATGCCCTTTATGGAATCTGGTATCGAAAAAATCCCTTCCAGTAAATTCTACAGGAATGCCCTCTGCCTTTGCCATTTCGATAATCTTCTGTATCTGCTCATGCCTCTGTTTGGAGATATAAACAGTCTTTATCTTTCTGTCTGACTTTATAGCTTCCAGAACAGGATTAAAGCCATAAAGCCACTCTGTCTTTCCGCCTTTATCCTTCATTAATCTTAATGGTTCATCTCCCATTTAGTTGCAGCCCAAATTAAGTGATTCTAATCTATAAATATATGTCAGGTGCGGTGAAAAGACTTTAAACCACGCACTTGTATTAACATTTATCTTGAATCCGTCATCTACTACATTGGATACTTGATGGATGATGCATCTGTTATCTTTTATATACACATGAAATAGCACTTTTTAAAGTCTTTGAACCGTGCCTGACATATATAATTGCTTAACTTAGTTGCAAATAGCTTGATAATCAGTGAGCACTTATAGCAAATATTTTGGAGATGAACCATCTTAACTAATCTTTACCTTCCACGAAGTCCCATCTTTTTTATCCTCAAGTATGATTCCCCTACCTTCAAGATCTTTTCTGATGGAATCCGCCATTGCCCAATCCTTGTTCTGCCTCGCGATTCTTCTCTCTTCAATCTTGCTTTCTATTTCGGATTCAGTCAAAGGGATTTTCTTGCTCTTAAGAAGGTCGATATTCCATTGCGCAGGTGTCCTGTTAAAGAGATTGAGGACATCACCGACAGTTTTGAATACATCCTTTGCCCTCTTTATCAATGCCTTTGCTGCTTCGCCGGATGGCTTTAAATCAAGGAATTTATTCACTTCTCTCACAAGCTCAAAAATATGCCCGATTGCCAGTGCTGTGTTAAAATCGTCATCCATGGCCCCTTCGAACCTGTCTTTAAATTTTTCGAGAGCGTCTTCAATTTCTACTGTCTGAATTTTTCTTGCAGTATCGGGAGCATGCGACAGGAAATCATCGATCCTCGCCATTGTGCTGTAATATCTTTCCAGAGAAGACTCTGCATCATGCAGTTGTTCATTGGAAAACTCTATGGGACTTCTGTAATGGCTCGAAAGGATAAACAGCCTTATAACCTCTGCATCATACCTATCGAGAATCTCCCGTATGGTGAAGAAATTTCCAAGGGACTTCGACATCTTCTCCTTATCGATAGTAATGAAACCGTTATGCACCCAGTATTTCGCAAATGGTTTCCCTGTATATGCCTCTGACTGTGCAATCTCGTTTTCGTGGTGCGGGAATATGAGGTCTGCGCCGCCACCATGTATATCGATCGATTCGCCAAGATGTTTTATCACCATTGCAGTACACTCGATATGCCATCCCGGTCTTCCCTTTCCCCATGGAGAATCCCACCACGGCTCCCCTTCCTTTGAAGCCTTCCATAATGCAAAATCCACAGGGCTTTTCTTCCTTTCGTCCACATCAACGCGTGCACCTGCAAGAAGCTCCTTCTGTTCCTTTTTAGAAAGCTTGCCGTATTCAGGGAATTTATCTACAGAAAAGTACACACTCTTATTTTCACCTTCGGCAACCTCATATGCGTATCCTTTTTCGATAAGGGCTTTAATAACATTTATCATCTCCTCTATATGATCTGTTGCCTTTGGCTCCACATCCGCCCTCGCTACACCGAGCCTGTCCATGTCGGCATAATATTCATCGATGTATTTTTTGGCAACAGCATCCCATGTAATGCCATCTTCATTGGCACGCTTTATTATCTTGTCATCGATGTCAGTAAAATTCCTTACATACTTGACATCGAATCCCCTGTATTTGAAATACCTTTTTATAACATCAAAGACCACAGCGCTCCTTGCATGGCCGATATGGCAGTAGTCATATACAGTAACACCGCAGGCATACATGCCGACCTTGCCCTTTTCAATAGGGATGAAGTCCTCTTTTTTGCCTGTCATGGTATTGAATATCTTCACATTTCCTCCTTTTCCTTCCAGACTCTCTATCCTGTTTTCAAGCCTTGCGATATGCTCCTTTAGTTCCAGAATCTCCTCTTCCATAGGGTCAGGAAGCCTTACATGGTCGAGGGCTTCCTCGATGCCTTCCTGTACAACACGCATAACCTTTTTCTTGATGATTTTGCCTGGGACACCAACCACAACAGAATAGTCAGGAACAGACTTAAGCACAACAGAATTTGCACCTATCTTAACATAATCGCCTATTCTTATAGGCCCGAGGATCTTCGCTCCGGTACCCACCACAACATGGTTTCCGAGAGTCGGATGTCTCTTGCCTTTCTCCTTTCCAGTGCCTCCCAGCGTAACGCCCTGATACAACAGGACATCCTCGCCTATCTCTGCCGTCTCTCCGATTACAACGCCCATTCCGTGATCGATAAAAAAGCCCGCGCCGATCTTCGCGCCGGGATGTATCTCTATGCCTGTGAGAAATCTTGCAATGTGCGATAGAAGCCTCGGCAATACAGGAATTTTGAGCTTCCACAATAAATGACTTATCCTGTGAATGAATACGGCATGGAAACCCGGATATGCAAGAATCACCTCAAGGGCATTCCGCGCAGCAGGGTCGCGCTCAAACACTGCATGTAAATCCCTTTTTATGTCATGAAAGAAGCCCATTGTTGTGAATTATATAATATCAGGCGGTTTTAAAGAAAGAACGGAAGAGATTTCCTATTTTGCCGATAGAACTTGAAAACCTTTATTCTATCAGTCATTGCGAGCACCCGAAGGGTGCGTGGCAATCTCATTGCAAAAAGGCGAGATTGCTTCGCTTCGCTCGCAATGACGGCTTTCGATCGGCAAATCAGGGAGATTTATCCTTATCGCTGAACCACGGTAGATTATTAGTAGTCTAAGTTGAGCGATTTTGTAAGGCAGGCCTGCCTGTGCGTTGCACGCAGACAGGTCTGAATATAGAATCGCTCAATTTAGGTATAGATTATTTGGACAGCAGTGCTTTATGCTATACTCTAATTGATAAATGAGCATTGAGAATAAACGCAAAATAAATGAAAGGAAGTTTGCTCATTGGGAGGATATTCCTGATGGCAGCAGAAAATACTGGCTTGAAATAAACGGAAAACACGGTCGGAAGAGACAGTTAGATTCTATCAGGAAATTTATGATGAGCATAACCTCTTGGTAGAAATTCACGAAAAATTTCCGATGGATAAAGGTCATAGGGCAATAAAGAAGGAGGGATGAAAATGATTTTAACAAGAAAGATACTTGCAGATATGCTTATGCGCTACATAAACAGGGAAATCACTCTGGCATCCCTTGTTGACTGGGCTGAAAATATGATGCAGGAAGCGAATTTTGAAAGCTCAAGTTTTGAGCTTATAAGAGATATTCTCTCCCGCATAGGACTTGCTGATGTTCGAGAATTCGGACTGACATGGGATGATTGTTATGAATATCTTCATAGACTCGGCTATGATTTAAAAATCGAGTTGGTTCAGGCATAGCAAGTTTTATCTTATCTCCATCCAGCATTCTGCTTATGCTGGTTTGATATGCCTTTGTAAGGATTTATTGCCATGCCTTCTGGAATGAAATCGCCGCATTTGCAGTTCCAGCCTCCCCCATCTCTCTCAACACGCTCCTGTTCCGTAAGAACAGCACCGCATGCAGGACAGATGAATTCAGCATTATTGTCTGAAGAAAATTTTGAGTATTCACTCATATTTTATTTTAACATACCTGCTGTCAACCCATGTTTAACTTGCCTGCTACTGTCGGGAATTGGCTCATGTCAGTATGCGGCAAAAAGAGTGCTGACATATACTCGTCCATGAAACTCCTGTAAACAGACAACTCTATGTATGTCATCTTCGATGCTATATCCTCGGCCTCTTTTCTCAATTCCTCTGAAAGCAGGCAGAGATAAGCCCCAGTGATAGATGTATTGCCCATGAATACGAATCTTTCCTCCGGTATATCAGGGAGCATTCCGAGTATTATCGCCCTCTCGACATTGATGTAATTTCCGAAGCCTCCTGCTATATAGACCTTTTCTATGGCATCCATAGTAAATCCAACCTCGGTCAGGAGGGTTTTTATTCCTGCATACAGTGCTGCCTTTGCCCTGATTATGTTTTCTACATCGACCTCTGTCAGCACTATATCTTTATGATGTACCTCATCCCTGTAAAGCACAAACTCCAACCCATCTTCTCCTTCCCTTATCCTGTCTGTCTTTCCTTTGACAAACTTGCCTTTCTGATCTATTACACCAGTCAAAAACATCTCTGATATAGCATCAATCATGCCCGAGCCGCAAATGCCCATTGGGTGGCCTCCGCCAATAACGCTTATCTGAGGCTCATAAGTATCCGGGTCTATCTTTACAGATTCTACCGCCCCTGATGTCGCCCTCATCCCGCACCTGATACCGCTTCCTTCAAAGCATGGACCCATGGAGCATGCAGCGGTCATGAGCCATTCATTATTTCCTATGGCTATTTCTCCGTTTGTGCCTATGTCCATGAAAAGTGCTATCTCGGGATTTCTGTGCATTTTTGATGCAAGAACTCCTGCAACGATATCTCCCCCCACATAGCTTGCAACACAGGGGACCGTGTAAACAGGCGATTGCGGATTAATGGAAAGCTTTGCTGTCCCTCCCTTCCACTGGGGAAACTGATTAAGGGTAGGAATGTAAGGCTCTTCCCTTATGGAGCCGGGATTCAGTCCCCAGAATATGTGCGACATGGTTGTATTCCCTGAAATTGTTGCCGTATCTATCTCGCATGCCCCTATATTATGCATTCCCCTCAAGGAATCCACGATCGTGTTTATGTCCGTAACAATGGCATCCCTTAATTCCGGCAGGCCGCCTCCTTCTGTTGCATGTACTATCCTCGTGATAACATCATCGCCGTATCTCATCTGCGAGTTATATGTGGAGCCTATATCCACTATATCGCCGGTTAAAAGATTTACGAGATACACAACCACTGTAGTTGTGCCAATATCTACTGCAACTCCAAATCTCCTATTGCAGGCATCAGTTGGACTCAGGAATATAGCTTCGTATGGAACGCCGTCGCCGCCGATATATGTCAGCTCAACATTCCAGTTTGCAATCCTTAGGGTATCAGCCATTGTCGATACAAAGCCATGAGAAAATCTCATATTGCTCATGCCCTTTTCATCAAGAGTCCTTTTTAATCTCTCAAGGTCGCTGATGTTGTCGCTTATGGTTGGAGGTGGAAGTTCGAGATACAGTCTTTTTACAGCAGGGTTTATGTCAACACCAAAAGATTTCAGATATTCAACAAGATCTTTTGTCTTTGCAATGGCAATCTTGTCGCCTACAACGAGCCTTGACTCTTTGGGTATCTCGATAAGAATATCTCCTTTAGGAACCGCCTGACATGCGAGGACTATGTCTGCCTCTCTTTCTTTCTGAGTAAGCTTTCCGTAGGAAATTACATTACAGTCGCCTTCAACAATTTTAACCTTGCATTTTCCGCATGTGCCTTTTCCGCCGCATGATGCAACGAGATAAATGCCTGATCTTTTCAGCGCAGAGTAAATGTCCTCTTTTTCTTTCAGTTGTATGACTTCATCTGATGTAAGCCTCAATTCCATAAATGGACACCTCTAAGAAAATGGGTTGATTGGTATTTTAGCATACATTTTATCTAAGTTGAGCGATTTTGTAAGGCAGGCCTGCCTGTGCGTTGCACGCAGACAGGCACTGCTACAAGACCCCTCTTTCCGCAGCACCTGCCTTACAAACCTGAATATACCTTACAGTTGCATAAAATCAAAGGTTACAGCAAGGACTAACATGCGTAAAAGACTTTGCCTGCGACGCCTTATAAGATTTTCATACCACCATATCGTATT
>CALGPO010000024.1 GCA_937960465.1 uncultured bacterium | reverse complement strand
TTGCATAAAATCACAGGTTACAGCAAGGACTAACATGCGTAAAAGACTTTGCCTGCGACACCTTATAAGATTTTCATACCACCATATCGTATTCAGCATTGGATTCAAGTCTCTGTTAAAACATTTATATTCTGCATGAATACGATTTCCTGTCGCTTGTAAAGGCTTTGAAGCATGTTAGTCCTCGCTGTCTATGCAACATTAAGGTTGAGAAATTTCTGCTTACAAATGTCGTCCAATACCTCTGTTCACCTCTGAAAACTCATGCTCGAACTTCTGAGGCTTTCTTCCAAAGCAGATGCCAAGGCTTTCAAAAAGGGCAACTTCCTTAATATCCACTTCCCTCCTTTTTATTGCCTCTGATGTGGGCATATAGTGGATCCTGTTTCCATCCACATTAACCACCGTATTTGCAGTCTTTCCCTCTAATAACAATAATACTGCTGCTGCTCCGGCCTTATAACCAAAATTCACATCAAATGCAGATGAGCCGCCGCAGCGCACAAGATGCCCCGGAGTTACCTCTCTTACCTCTGGAATCTCGTAAACACCGGGTGCATACATGCCTGTCTTTTTCATAAACTCTACAACCTCTGGGTCATTCTTAAGCCTTTTCTCCAACTGCTGCCTGACATATTTACCTGCTCCTGCAAGCTTTTTGTGTCCGAATGCATCAACGCCTGCTGATTCATCATAAAGCATTTCTCCACTTGCGTTTTTAAGCCCCTCGGCAACAACAATGATATATGTGCCTGCCTTCACATCGCTCCTCATCACCCTTCCAAAATATGTAGTCTTCATGTGATCATAGACAACATCAAAGTCAGTGGGTATCTCTGGTATCAATATGCAGTCAGCCTCTGCACCAACTCCGCCTCTGAATGCTGTATGCCCGACATATCTCCCAAAAACCTCGATAACAAGCACACGATTGTGGCTTAACCCCGTTGTTTTCAAATCCCTCGCAAAGGTGGCTATCCTGTTCACTGCAGAATCACCTCCAACACTATAAGGCTGAAGGTCTAAGTCCATGGTCTTGGGCACATGTATGCAGGGGACTCCATGTGATGCAAGGTCTACCACAACGCTTCCTGTGTCGTCCCCCCCGCTTATTATGAGTGCATCTATTCCGAATTTTTTGAGACCCTCCTTTATCCTTTCGTAAGTATTTGGGTCCTTTATCTTGCTCAGTTTTACACGGGAATGTCCTGCCTCAGAGCCTGCAAGGGAAGCCTCTATTTTACTTACGCGCTCTGCATTAAGGGAGACAACCTTATCAAGGTCAACAAGGTTATAAAGACCTGCATAGCCATTGGGAATTACCACTGACTCGATTCCCAATGAATAGGCATAACGTGCAACCCCTTTGATGACTGCATTAAGACCTCCACAGTCGCCACCGCTTGTAATAACACCGATTCTTTTGATAGATGACATACAAACCTCCTGTTCTTTAGGTTATAGATGATAGGTTACAGAAATTTTATTATTTTTGTTTTTTCTCTATTACCCATCGCCTATCACCCATTATTATGGTACTCCTGTATCGATTTTATGCTTAATTCCCTTTTCAAAAGCATTTCTATTGCCCTCAGCACAGCCTTTGCACCGGATATTGTGGTTGTGTAAGGGATATTATGCTGAAGTGCACTCCTTCTGATAGACAACGAATCCTTCTGCGCCTGTGCACCAGTAACCGTGTTTATTATGAAGTTTACTTCCCTGTTCTTTATCATGTCAACAACATGGGGTCTTCCCTCCGTGACCTTATTGATTAAGTCGACATTAATACCGCTATCCTCAAGGTACTGCTTCGTCCCCCTCGTTGCAATAAGCTGAAAGCCCATCTCGGATAAACTTTTTGCTATCTCAACGGTATGGGGCTTGTCTTTGTCTTTTACGCTTATAAATATCTTTCCTGATGTTGGTATTTTATTGTTGCTTGCAGCCTGTGCCTTTGCATAGGCAAGTCCGAAATCTTTGTCTATGCCCATGACCTCGCCAGTGGATTTCATTTCTGGTCCGAGGATAACATCAACTCCCGGAAATCTATCAAACGGAAAAATCGCCTCTTTGACAGCTACATGCTCTATCTCCCTTTCTTTAACAATGCCCAGTTCCTTCAATGTCTTTCCTATCATAACCTTTGCAGCCAGCTTTGCAAGGGGAATGCCAGTAGCCTTGCTTACATAGGGAATTGTCCTTGACGCCCTCGGGTTGACCTCGAGTATATATATTTCATAGTTATCCACTCCCCCCTGCTCTGCTGCTCTGCTGCTCTGCTGCTCTTTTCTTTTCACTGCAAACTGTACATTCATCAGGCCCACGACATGAAGCTCCCTTGCCAGAGCCTTTGCCTGTCTCTTTATCTCATCCACAATATCTGAAGGCAGGGAATATGGAGGAATGGAACATGCAGAATCCCCTGAATGTATTCCTGCTTCTTCTATGTGCTCCATAACACCGCCGATAATAACATCCACACCATCTGATATTGCATCCACATCCACCTCTATTGCATCTTCAAGGTATTTATCAATAAGAATGGGATGCTCCGGCGATGCCTTAACCGCCCTTCTCATATAATCTGTAAGTGACATCTCGTTGTAAACTATCTCCATTGCCCTTCCACCGAGGACATAAGATGGCCTTACCATTACCGGGTACCCTATCCTGTCTGCAACATTTACAGCCTCTTCGCAGGACATTGCCGTTCCGCTTTCAGGCTGCTTTAAATTCAATTTATGCAGCAGTTCTTTGAATCTCTTCCTGTCCTCTGCCCTGTCGATGGAGTCAGGGGATGTGCCTAAAATCTTAACTCCTTCCCTTTCAAGTGGCACAGCTAATTTTAGCGGTGTTTGTCCCCCGAACTGGACTATTACACCCTCTGGCTTTTCCTTTTCAATAATGTTTAAGACATCTTCTATTGTCAAAGGCTCGAAATAAAGCCTGTCTGCAGTGTCGTAATCTGTGCTGACTGTCTCTGGATTGCAATTTACCATTATAGTCTCATATTCAAGCTCCTTCAGGGCAAAAACAGCATGAACACAGCAGTAATCGAATTCTATTCCCTGCCCGATCCTGTTCGGGCCTGAGCCGAGGATGATCACCTTCTTTTTGTCTGTTGGATTTGCCTCGCAGTCAACAACAGCCTTGAAGTTCGGAACCTCGGAAGTCCGCTCTTCCGCACTTCCGTCCTTCCGCACTTCCGTCCTTCCGTCCTTCCATCCTTCCGCACTTCCGCTCTTCCGCTCTTCCGTCCTTCCGTCCTTCCATCCTTCCGCACTTCCGTCCTTCCGCTCTTCCGCACTATAATACGGTTTTTCATACGTAGAATACAAATAAGGCGTGTAAGCCTCAAATTCGGCTGCGCATGTATCGACGAGTTTATATACGGGCTTTAAGCCCATATTTTTTCTTAGATTTCTTATTTCAATCTCTGTTTTTTCAATAAGCTCCGCAATCCTCCTGTCTGAGAAGCCATACTCCTTGGCATTTCTCAGAATAGCAAGAAAGTTTTTCCCTTCTGCGCTTCCGCTCTCCCGCGCTTCCGCTCTTATTCCTTTTTCCATCTCCACAATCTGCTTTATATTGTTCAAAAACCACGGGTCTATCCATGTAAGCTCATAAATCTCATCCACACCCATCCCCTGTCTCAATGCCTGTGCTATATACCATATCCTTTCGGCATTTGGTGTCTTAAGTTTAGACTTGATCGTGTCAATATTTGCTTCGACAGGCTCCAGTCCAGCCGAGCCTATTTCAAGACTCCTCAATGCCTTTTGCAGGGACTCCTTGAATGTCCTGCCTATAGACATCACCTCGCCCACAGACTTCATCTGCGTTGTGAGCGTTGCATCTGCTTCAGGGAATTTTTCAAAGGTAAACCTCGGAATCTTTGTTACCACGTAATCTATTGTTGGCTCAAAGGAAGCAGGCGTCTCCCTTGTTATATCGTTTCTTATCTCATCGAGTGTATAGCCCACAGCAAGCTTTGCAGCAATCTTTGCTATGGGGAAGCCGGTTGCCTTGCTTGCCAGTGCAGAACTCCTCGATACCCTCGGATTCATCTCTATAACAATCATCCTGCCGGTTTTTGGATTTATTGCAAATTGTATATTAGAGCCACCTGTATCGACGCCTATCTCTCTAATAACAGCAATTGCCGCATCTCTCATCCTCTGATATTCTTTATCTGTAAGCGTCTGTGCAGGCGCCACAGTGATGGAATCCCCTGTATGGACTCCCATTGCATCAAAGTTTTCTATGGAGCATATGATGACCACATTGTCCTTCCTGTCCCTCATAACCTCCAGTTCGTATTCCTTCCAGCCGAGGACAGACTCTTCAACCAGCACCTGATGGACAGGGCTCAGCTTTAATCCCTTTTCGAGGAGTTCCCTGTATTCCTCGATATTGTATGCAATCCCTCCTCCTGTGCCTCCGAGGGTAAAGGCTGGTCTGAGTATGGCAGGGAAGCCTATATGCTCGATAATATCGAGACCATCCTTCATGCTTGTAATAGCAGCACTCTTTGGGACATCAAGACATATCTTCCTCATAGCCTCTTTAAAAAGCTCCCTATCCTCTGCCTTTTTTATAGCAGGCAATTTTGCGCCTATTAATTCAACTCCGTATCTGTCGAGGAATCCTGATTCCGATAATTCAACCGCGAGGTTCAATGCAGTCTGTCCACCCATTGTCGGGAGGAGTGCATCAGGCCTTTCTTTTTTGATAATCAACTCCAGAATCTCCAATGACAATGGCTCGATATAGGTTGCATCGGCTATCTCCGGGTCGGTCATGATAGTAGCAGGGTTTGAGTTCACAAGCACTATTTTGTAGCCTTCCTCCCGGAGGGCCTTGCATGCCTGCGTCCCTGAGTAATCGAATTCGCATGCCTGGCCGATTACAATAGGCCCTGAGCCGATTAATAGTATTTTCTTAATATCTGTTCTCTTTGGCATTTTTACCCCTTTATAAAATTTTAAACCTAAATTGAGCAATTCTATATTCAGACCTGTCTGCGTGCAACGCACAGGCAGGTTTGTAAGGCAGGTGCTGCGGAAAGACTTTAAACCCCGCACTTGTAAATACGTTTATCTTGTATCCGCCATCTACAACATTGGGCACTTCATGAGTGATGCACTTATAATCTTTCATATACACTTGAACTAACACTTTTTAAAGTCTTTGAGCTGTACCTGACCTATAAAGCCGCTCAATTTAGCTCTAATATTTTCAGCCATTGAAGGGTCTTCGGATGAAAAAATAGTAATCCTCTTTCCGTTCTTAAACTCCATCTCAACCGTATAAAACTCCGCGGTCATTCCAAAACCTGGTATTACCGTACCATGCTGAAGGGCAACCTGCTCCACAAGCCTTATCCCGTCAGGGTTTTCCGGCGTCACTACTAAATAGTCCTGTCTGATGTTGTCGAGTTCCGACAGTGGAAATGTTATTCTCCTTTTGCCGAAAATCTTCTCAAGTGCAATATCGATATTCCCATTTTTCTTATCAACAGCAACGCAGAGGACAGTTTCAAGAAAAATATAAGTCCTGAAGACAATGAAAAATACAGCGAACAGTAATAACGCCACAATAAAGTGAACGGCAGTTGTTTTAAATCTTAAGGCAAAAAAAAATCCCAGCAGCATCACCAATGCGCCTGCAGCAAGGCTCGATGAAAGTTCACGATTATAAATGCCACTGTGAAGAACACTCCCCTTTTCAGCCTTGAAAGAGGTTGTTCTGAATATGAGCATATTATCTTTTATGTCTATTTGATATTTATCTGTCATTTAAAATACACAACCCTGCTTCCGCTGAGGTGCAGTAGTATCTCCGCATCTTTTGTCCATGCTCCTTTTTGGATTTAATTTCTTTCAACATTTTTCCTCCATCATCTTCCTGAACCTCTTAAACAAATGTGTTGAATCATTAGGCCCCGGGCCTGCTTCGGGATGGTGTTGTACAGAGAATACAGGAAGTTCCACATGCTCCATACCTTCTTCAGAACCGTCAAAGAGATTCCTGTGCGTCAATTTCACCTGTCCTTTAAGGCTGTTAATATCCACGCAGTAATTGTGGTTCTGAGATGTTATCTCAACCCTGCCTGTCTTTAAATCCTTCACCGGATGATTTCCTCCGTGATGGCCAAATTTAAGTTTGTATGTCCTGCCCCCCAGAGCAAGCCCTAATATCTGGTGTCCGAGACAGATGCCGAAGATAGGCCTTTTGCCTATAAGTTTTTTTGTATTTTCGATACCGTATGTCACTGTCTCGGGGTCTCCAGGGCCGTTGCTTAGAAGGATTCCATCAGGATTCCTCTCTAAAACTGCTTCAGCAGGAGTCTGCGCAGGAACAACACTCACATTAAACCCTGCCTCCACGAGATTTCTCAGGATATTGAACTTTACTCCGAAGTCATAAACCACAACCCATTTCAGCTCGAAAGCTCGGAAGTTCGGAAGTTCGGAAGTTTTTTCTTCTGATCTTCTGCTCTTCTGCTCTTCCGCTCTAATTTTCCAGCATCCTTCATTCCATGAATATTTCTCTTTTGTCGTTACATCCTTTACGAGGTCGAACGTCGATATTGCAGGATGCTTCTTCACTTTTTCAAGGAGGCTTTCGGGATTCAAATCCACTGTTGAGATGATTCCCATCTGCGCGCCGTTATTTCTCAGATACCTTGTCAATGCCCTTGTATCAATGTCCTCTATGCCTACTATATTATTTTCTCTGAGGTATTGTCCCAGGGACATTTGCGAACGCCAGTTGCTCGGAAAATCAAGATATTCCCTGACAACAAAACCCTCTACCTTTGGGCCGTCCGATGATTCTATATCTTCTGCATTAACGCCGTAGTTACCGATCTGTGTGTATGTCATGGTGACAATCTGGCCTTTGTATGATGGATCAGTAAGTATCTCCTGATACCCTGTCATTGAGGTATTAAAGACCACCTCGCCTATTGCCTCTCCTTCCGAGCCAAAACTCATTCCCTCAAAAACCGTCCCGTCAGCCAATACAAGCAATGCCTTACCCATCTATCCTCCAATCAAACGTCAAGAATCATTTTGCAGCGCTGTAAACCACAACTCCATTTTCAACAACCTCTCTTGCAAATCCTTGTTTCTTTAAAATTTGTTCAGGCGTAAATCCTATCGGATCGATCGGCTCTCCGAAATTATGGTGTGCCTTACTTAAAATCATCTGACGCTCAAAAATATCCATTTTTTTGAATGAAGATGATATGACCGCAATATCAATATCGCTGTATTCCTTCTGCTTTCCTTTAGCATATGAACCATATAAAAAAACAGCGGATATATCAATATTGTATTTTTTAAGTTCTGCGATATATCGTTCAACTATTTTTTTAATCTCGGATCTTTTTTTAACCATTTTAAGAACTCCTTATTTTTTATTCTTTTACAATATCTTCAAGCTCTTGTATAAACCTTTCAAAGCAATCTATCTCGTTGAGTTTATCATACACCCGCTCATCATCAACTTTTATATAATGATGAACAAGCAGGTTTCTGAATTTTGCCATATTTGCCATGCACTTTAATGTCTCTTCGTTAAACTTGCCTGTCTCGCCAAGAAACTCAAAACAGTTGCCATAATCCGACGGAGCCTTTTTAAGCAGTTTGGCTGTAAGGTGATAACACATATCTATAGCTGCCTGTCCTGCTATTATAAAGCAATATTTTGTATCCCTGATGCTGACAGGCGAAGACAAAAAGCTTTGTCTGTCGAGTCTCGTATAATTCTTCAGATTATCAAGGGCAACTTTTATTTCAGATACATAAGCTGTTATCCTGTCTCTGTCTATCATCAGGCTGTTATTATCTCCTCAAGAGTATGTCTGCTTGTAATAGCATGGTCATTGTATAAAGACCATGTCTTTGTAGCAAAATCAGTCCATAAATTTTCATCTCTGATGAAAAGCAATTCGCCTTGAGTAATCCTGAATGCAAGGCTTAATGGAGCATTATTTAAAACAACCACATCAACAGGATATTTCTTAATCGTTGACTCAATTTCTAATGAGAGATTTATAGAATAATTCATAAACTGCTTTGGTGATATTATATTTTCATCAACATAAATCCCAACATCTATATCCCTGAAAAATGGCATTTCAGGGTCAACAAAAGAGCCGTAGATATAGGCAAACCTGATTTCCTCATGTTGTAAGAGTGCTGACTTAATAGCAGATATTGTCTTACCTTTATCTTCAGCGTTAATAGTATATGTCTTAAGGTCATTCATTTTCTATGCAGGTTACCTCATTCTTTTTCTTCCAAATTCCAACAGCCCCTTCTGCACCTCTTTAACCATTCTGCATTTTTTTACTTTACTCAGTTTTATGCCCAGAGAGGCACTTGCAGGATGAATAATAGTCTCCAACTCATCTTTTTCTACAAATATCTCCCGCGGTATTACACCTGTCTTTTCTATAAATTCCACAAAGTTATCGAATATTTTCTGATAATAGTCTGATGGTTCTGATAGATACACATTGAATACATGACCTGATAGACTATCTACTATAAGCGTTACAAGCGGGAAATATGGACGCCCTTTCTCTTTGATTGGCATAGTAAAATTTACAAAAAAGTCTATCTCCCATTTTCCTTCGGATTTAATGTTTTTTTTCTTAATGGCAGCCAGCTTTAATTCGTTAGTCTGGATTGTAATTTCTCTTTTTTTCTCTCCAGTATCAAGCCGCTCTTGCTTGTCTTTCCACTTGCCGTCCTCAAAATATCGGACAAGACAGTATCCTGTATCAAAAATATCAGGCAAAAATGATTTATCATTTTTTACTTTCATGCAAATATAGACAGCCTGTTCAAACACAATTGTCAAAAACCTACACTCATCTGCCGTCAAATACCATGGATAGTAATTCGGTTTATATCTTCTGAAAAGCGGATAGGCATTTTTACCTCTAAACTTTAAACCAAGTTTTTTTATAATTGCCATATCTTTTTTATCAAGGTATGCTCTGTCATCATAAGTTGCGCTGAGGCAGTCTTGAATATACAGATTATTTTCTATCTTTTCGGGATTTGATGCAATTGTTAGATAGCTTTTAAGCCCGTTTTGCCCCATATAGACAATTAAGCCGAAGACCTCGCCCAGCGCTCCAATAACTGTGCAATATCCAATTTCTCCGTCTTCAGGGTTTTGAACCCCAAACAAATAGTCGTCATACATCCAGTTCCATGCCTCAATTGCCTTAAACTTCAAGGCAGCATCGTACAATTTCAGCCATTCTTCATTCGTCGGTTCGCTATTCATTTTGCCTCCAATCGTAAACCTTTCCTTTGCATATTGTTATCACAGGCATCCCCTTCAGCACCCACCCTTCGAACGGCGTATTTTTGCCCTTTGATAGGAAATTTTCTGACTTGACCTTAAACTCTTTATTTATATCAACTATTGCAATATCAGCATCAAATCCGACTTTTAATGTTCCGGCATCTATTCCCAAAATTCGTGCAGAAATAAGCGCCATTTTCTCAACAAGCTGTGACATAGTTAGAATACCCTCATAGACAAGCCGTAGGCTTAAGGACAATGCTGTCTCAAAGCCCGATATGCCTGAAGGCGCCTTATCAAACTCCTGAAGCTTTTCATCTCTGTGATGAGGGGCATGGTCTGTGGCTATGACATCTATTGTACCGTCCTTTAATCCCTTCTTTATAGCATCCACATCCCTTTGCGTCCTTAAAGGGGGATTTACCTTTGCATTTGTATTGTAACCCTTCACTTCATCCTCTGTGATTGTAAAGTAATGAGGGCATGTCTCTGCAGTCACCCTTACACCCCTTTCCTTTGCCTGCCTTATAAGTCTTACAGAGCCTTCTGTTGAGACATGGGCAATGTGAAGCCTGCCGCCGGTAAGCTCTGAGAGGATAATATCCCTTGCAACCATTGCATCTTCTGACGCATATGGAATTCCCCTTAGCCCCATCTGTGCCGAGAGCCTCCCCTCATTCATGACACCTCCCTCAGAAAGGCTTATGTCCTCGCAATGGGAAATAACAGGTACATTCAATGCCTTTGAGTATTCCAGCGCCCTTCTCATTATAAGACTGCTCATAACAGGTCTTCCGTCATCGGAAAATGCAACACAGCCAGCCTCGTGCATCATTGCCATCTCGGCCAATTCTTCACCCTTTTGTCCCTTTGTAATAGCACCTATGGGATATACATAACATGAGCCTTCAGCATATGTCTTTCTGAGTATAAATTCCGTAACAGTCTTGTTGTCATTGACCGGATTTGTATTTGGCATGCAGCAGACAGAGGTAATTCCTCCCTTTACAGCAGCCATTGTGCCTGTCTTTATTGTTTCCTTGTATTCAAAGCCGGGTTCCCTTAAATGGACATGCATGTCCACAAGACCGGGGATCACGTATAAGCCCGAGGCGTCAATAATTTGGAAGTTTGGAAGTTCGGAAGTTCGAAAGTCATTATTCTTTTTCTTTTTAGCTTCCAGGCTTCCGCTCTTCTGCTCTATTCTGACTATCTTCCCATCTTCAATCAGTATATCCCCGATCCCATCAATCCCTTGAGACGGGTCTATGATATGCCCATTTTTTATAAGCATGTTGCTATACATTTTCGCCTCTCCCGCTCAGTAAATACATGACAGCCATTCTAACAGCAAGTCCGTTTGTCACCTGTTCGAGGATTATGGACTGCCCCGAGTCTGCCACATCGGAACTTATTTCGATGCCCCTGTTCATCGGCCCCGGATGCATTACTATTGCATCTTTTTTAGCAAGTTTGAGTCTTCTCATGTCCAGTCCCCAGTTTTTAAAATACTCCATGGTGGATGGGAAAAAGCCCTTTCCCTGTCTTTCCATCTGGATCCTCAGCATCATAATCACATCAGCATCCTTAAGTCCCTCGTCCATTTCATAAAAGACCTCAACATTATGGTCTGCCATGTCAGGGATAAGGGTCGGAGGACCTATGAGTCTGATGTTTGCACCGAATTTTGAAAGAAGGTATATATTCGACTTTGCCACCCTGCTGTGAAGTATGTCTCCAACTATTGCGATATTAAGCCCTTCAAGGCTGCCTTTCTTTTCAATAATACTGAAGGCATCGAGGAGCGCCTGTGTGGGGTGTTCGTTTATGCCATCTCCTGCATTAATGACAGAGGCAATTACATTCCTTGCAATGAAATGGGGCGCCCCACTCGAAGAATGTCTAATCACAATAAAATCTACTCCGTATGCCTCGATTGTCTTGATGGTATCAAAAAGACTCTCTCCCTTAACAACGCTGCTCGTTGGCACAGAGAAATTCAGCACATCCGTGCTGAGCCTCTTTTCTGCGAGTTCAAACGATGTCCGTGTCCTCGTAGATGGTTCAAAAAAGAGGTTTACAACTGTCTTGCCTCTCAAGGCTGGAACCTTCTTAATATCCCTCCTTAAAACATCCTTGAACGATGATGCCGTATTGAGTATCAACTCAATTTCATTTCTTGATAATTCCTTTATGCCGACTAAATCCTTCATGCCTTATGTCTGCAACAATACCCTGTCTTCAAGTCCCTCTTCCTCAAGCTGAACCTCGATGCTCTCCGACATCGAGGTGGGAATGTTTTTACCCACGTAATCAGCCCTAATGGGCAATTCCTTGTGACCCCTGTCTATGAGCACAGCAAGCTGTATCTGGGCAGGCCTTCCGAAATCCATCAATGCATCCATAGCAGCCCTGATAGAACGGCCTGTGAATAGGACATCATCCACGAGGACTATTTTTTTATCGGTTATATCGCAGGGTATTTCGGTCTTTCTGACAACGGGCTGCTCCTTTCTTATCCCTATATCATCCCTGTAAAGGGATATATCGAGAGAACCTACTGCAATATCCACATTCTCAATGTCCTTTATCCTATTTGCAAGCCTTTTTGCGAGATGGACGCCTCCGCGCTGTATTCCAACAACGCAGAGGTTTTCTGTGCCCTTGTTCTTTTCGATAATCTCGTGGGCGATCCTCGAAATGATCCTCTCCATGTCCTTTTTATTTAAAAGTTCTTTCGCCATGACCATAAAAAAAGCCTTCCCCTGTCTTCAGAGGAAGGCATATTGTTTCGTATATGTGTTTCACAATGTCTCCTTACCTTCTTAGCCTCGCGGGGCTATTTTAAAAGGCATGGTATATTAACCAATGGGATATGGATTTGTCAAAATTATTCTGACGCGATAGCGCTTGTTGGGCAGGTTATCACATCGAAGGCATTGCAGATTCTTTTTTCCTCTAAGCCTTCTCTGTAGGAAAAGGTATACTGTGTTCATGATTTCCTATCGGCAATGTAGGGTCGATCCCTCAAATAGTAAAACGTCGGTAATTCCCCCACCTCCTTGATACCTCATCAAAATTCAGTAAATCCATTGTATCATCTGTCATTGCCATTGCATAAATGCCAGCATCTGTAAGTATATTAACCACATCATCCTGAAGATAAAGAGAAGAAAATACAGGGATTATCTTCTTGCCTTTATACTCTGGAAAGTAATCAAAAAATTCGTTATTTTTTATAAACTCTATAAAACTGCTGATATACTCAGGCCTGATAGTTGCCCTTGTCTCATTGAAGATAATCTTGTCATCACATACTGCTATGACATCAAACTCCTTCCTCTTTGTCCTGTCCTTTGTATTCCTTTTGTCTCTCCTTACCATAAAGTCTTCAATGTCATTACATCCAAAATATCTCTCTGCAA
>CALGPO010000023.1 GCA_937960465.1 uncultured bacterium | reverse complement strand
CAATGAAAAAAATCCTCTTCATTCGCCGTGACAATATTGGCGACCTCGTTTGCACAACGCCTGCGATTCATGCTGTGAGAAAGAAATATCCAGATGCAAAAATCGGCATACTGGTAAATACCTATAATGTAGATGCCGTAAAAAATAATCCGGACATAGACGAGATATATGTCTATGAAAAGGCAAAACATGTGCCTGATAAAAGCAAGTTTTCTGTGTGGCTGAACAATCTCAAGGTTCTTCTAAAGATAAGAAAAGAGCAGTATGATGTTGCAATCGGCTGCGGTTCATATTCCCCGAGTCTCGCAAGATACACCTTCATGACAGGTGCACTGGCAAGGATAGGATACCTGTCAAAAAACGTCTGCAAATCAAAATCCTACAATATCCCCTTATACGAACCTGAAAATCATCTCCATGAAGTCGAAAGAACCTTTCATTTGTTGTCACCACTTGGCATAAATGGCATGCCGCCTCAGATGAGGGTTTTCCCTGCTGAAGAAGAGATACAAAAGATCAGAGACTTCCTAAACTCTGCTGGTATTAAGAATGGAAAACCACTTATAGCCTTTCACATAAGCAGCAGACGGCATGAAAACAGATGGCCTGTTGATAAGTTTATAGAGCTTGCAAGGCTTATTATCAGCCGTTGTGACGCCAATATATTGCTTTTATGGTCTCCGGGAAGCGAAAAGAATCCATATCATCCAGGAGACGATGAAAAGGCAGAGATCATTATAAACTCAATGAAAACAAACATGGTTGCCTATAAAACGACTCAATTAAAAGAACTCTTCGCAGCCCTGAGTCTTGCAGATATTGTTGTTTGCTGCGACGGAGGGGCAATGCATATCGCAGCAGCCTTGGGCAAACCTATTGTGACCATATGGGGTTCAACAAACCCTAACAGATGGAAGCCTTGGGGCGTAAGACATGTTATTCTTCAGGGTGAAAACAAACGGGCGGAAAATATCACCGCTCAAGCAGTTTTAGATACAGTGGAAAAACTTTTAGCTTAAATGTTACTTTATTTTTATGCGCTACGCCATGAAATACGGCACCAAGGCAATAAAAAAGGCAAGACTTGAGGTATGGGACAATCCAAATCCTGAGAGAAATTATGAGATTAACATCACATTCCCTGAATTCACCTGTTTATGCCCACGCTCAGGGTATCCTGATTTTGCAACCATAAGGATAAATTATATCCCTGACAAAAAGATAATCGAATTAAAGGCTTTAAAGCTATATCTGAATTCATTCAGGGATGTCCATATATCACACGAGGAGATAACAAATAAGATATATTCTGAACTTAAAAAGGCTTTAAAGCCGAGATTTCTCGAAGTAGTCGGGGATTTTAATCCGAGGGGAAATGTTAAAACCGTTATACGTGTGGCTTCAGAACAGCCTTAGCTTTCGCAATAAACTCCCTCATCTTCTTTAAATCCTTCTTGCCCTTTTCTTCCTCTATTCCGCTGCTCACATCCACGGCATAAGGCCTTACATACGTTATAGCCTTCTCTATATTATCGGGATTAAGGCCGCCTGAAAGTATGATCCTTCCGAACCTCTTTGCCTCAACTGCAATGTCCCAGTTGAATATCTGTCCGGTGCCTCCAAAGGATTCAGGGGAATAGGTATCGAGCAAAAATGCAGAGCATCTGTATTTTTCGAGGGGTTTTAAATCCGTAAAGTCCCTTAACCTGAATGCCTTTATAACCCTGTGCCAGATGCGGCAGGACTCTGGCAATTCGTCTCCATGCAGTTGAAGGACATTAATACCAGTGAAATTCATCGTCTCCCTTATCTTCTCTGCATCCTCATTCACAAATACGCCTATGGTTGTAACAAATGGGGGCAGATGGGATATTATCTCCCTCGCCTTTTCAGGAGAGATACGTCTGGGGCTTTTTTCATAGAATATAAATCCGAGGGCATCGGCACCGTAATCTACCGCAGATAGCGCATCCTCGACATTTGTTATACCGCATATCTTAACTCTAACCATATTTTAATTAATTATATCACAGGAGGCTTTGCCAGCGAATCCTTTATCTTTTCAATAATCCTTAACCATACGCAACTCACATTAATGAGATGTGATATAATACCAAATCTCAAAACATTATGTGGAGGATTACGATCAAAAAACTACCTGACAAAAAAGGATACTTCGGACAGTACGGTGGAAGGTTTGTCCCTGAAACGCTCATGCCTGCCCTTCAAGAGCTTGAGGCTGCATATTCAAAGACCCAAAAGGACAAATCATTCCAGAGGGAACTGAAATACCTTCAGGAAACATACATCGGAAGGCCGACCCCACTTTATTTTGCAAGAAGGCTTACAAAGCATCTTGGAGGGGCAAAGATATATTTAAAGCGCGAGGATTTGGCACATACAGGCGCGCATAAAATAAACAATGCACTTGGACAAGCACTCCTCGCAAAAAAGATGGGTAAAAAGAGATTGATTGCAGAAACAGGTGCTGGACAGCATGGAGTTGCCACAGCAACAGGCGCCTCCCTTGTTGGGCTTGAGTGCGAGATATACATGGGCTCCGAGGATGTCCAGAGGCAGTCGTTAAATGTATTCAGGATGAAATTGCTCGGCGCCAAAGTTAATGAGGTTAATATAGGCTCAAGGACATTGAAGGATGCCATAAACGAGGCATTGAGAGATTGGACAACAAACGTGAGAACTACACATTACGTAATGGGGACAGTATTCGGTCCACATCCCTTTCCGATGCTGGTAAGGGACTTCCAGTCCATAATAGGCAGGGAGGCAAGAAAGCAGATTATCAAGGCAGAAGGCAAACTGCCAGATTATCTTATAGCATGTGTTGGCGGCGGCAGCAATGCCATAGGATTGTTTTACGAATTCCTTAATGATGCCGTGAAAATGGTAGGGGTAGAGGCAGGAGGCAGGGGAATCGAAACAGGGGAGCACGCAGCAAGGTTTGCAGGAGGCTCCATTGGCGTTTTCCAGGGATGCAAAAGCTATCTTCTTCAGGATGATGATGGAAATGTTTTAGGTACGCATTCTGTATCAGCAGGACTGGATTATGCGTCCATAGGCCCGGAGCATCCGTATTTAAGGGATATGAAAAGGGTTCAATACACATATGCCACAGACAGCGAGGCATTATCAGCCTTCGAACTCCTTTCAGAAACAGAGGGTATAATACCTGCCCTTGAGTCAGCCCATGCTATTGCAGAGGCTGTTAAACTTGCAACAGAGCTGCCTAAAAATAAAATCCTCGTGGTCAACCTCTCAGGCCGCGGAGATAAGGATGTGCAGCAGGTGGCAAGGATTAAGGGAATAGAATTATAGAGGGGCATCTTTGAACAGAATAGAAACTACATTAAATCGATTAAAGGCCGACAATAAAAAGGCATTCATACCATACATAATGGCAGGAGATCCCGATCTCGAAAAGACCATGGAACATGTCATGCTATTAGCAGAGTGCGGCGCTGACATTATAGAACTTGGAGTGCCTTTTTCTGATCCCCTTGCAGACGGACCAACAATACAGAGGGCTGCAGAAAGGGCATTGAAGGCTGGTGTTACGCTAAAAAGAATAATCCCCTTTGTAAAAAAACTCAGACAGCGCACACAGGTGCCAATAGTTTTAATGACATACTACAATCCTGTATTTAAATATGGAGAAGATGCCTTTATAAAAGATTCGGTGAAAGCAGGCATTGATGGTGTGATAATCCCTGACCTGCCGCCTGAAGAAGGAGAAGACTTCATCAAACTATCCCGTGCAGCAAAGTTCTGCACCATATTCTTAATTGCACCCACATCAACAAAAGAGAGGATAGAACAAATAGTATCTGCATGCACTGGCTTTGTGTATTATGTCTCCATAACAGGAATAACAGGCTCAAAACTAATGTTTGAGAAGACATTCAAAAGTCATATTGCTTCTGTAAAAAAATCAACTGATAAACCTATAGCTGTTGGCTTCGGAGTTTCAACACCAGAAGATGCAAAAATGGTTTCACAGATTGCCGACGGAGTGATTGTGGGAAGTGCAATAGTAAAAAAGTTCTACGAGCACCCTGCAGGCGCAAAGGAGTTTATAAGAAAACTAAGGGAGGCGATTTAAACGGTTCAAACAGCTTAAACCGTTTAAACGGTCAGTTATATGGCCTGGTTTAAAAAGACAAGGGAAGTAAAGACAGAAAAAAAGGTAAAGATCCCTGAAGGGCTGTGGGTGAAATGTGACAGCTGCAAGGAGATTATTTATAAAAAAGAGATAGAAAAGAACCTTCAGGTATGTCCGAAATGCAACTACCACTTCAGAATCAGCGCTTCAGAGCGCATTAATCTCATAGCTGACGAGGGCAGTTTTGTGGAAATGGATGCCGAACTCTCTACCACCGATCCGTTGGATTTTAAGGACACACTGCCATATAAAGACAGACTTAAAGAAAACAAGAAAAAAACAGGATTAAAAGAGGCTGCCATATACGGTGATGCTACAATAAACCAGAGGCATGTTGTCCTTGCCATTATGGATTTCTCATTCATGGGCGGCAGCATGGGCTCTGTTGTAGGAGAAAAGATTGCGAGGGCTGCTGAGAGGGCTTTAGAGAAGAAGATACCATTGATAGTTATATCATCTTCGGGCGGTGCAAGAATGCAGGAAGGCATGTTTTCCCTCATGCAGATGGCAAAGGTATCCGCAGCCATTGCAAAGCTAAAAGAGGCAGGCGTCCTCTATATAACCATACTTGCAGACCCCACATTCGGAGGTGTTACTGCAAGTTTCGCAATGCTCGGAGATATAATTATAGCCGAGCCAAAAAGCCTCATAGGTTTTGCAGGCCCAAGGGTAATCGAGCAGACGATAAAACAGCAGCTTCCTGAAAACTTCCAGAGGGCAGAGTTTCTTCTTGAACACGGGATGATAGACATCGTGGTCGAGAGAAAGGAACTCAAGAACACTGTTTACAGGTTAATCGAGCATTTTATGCCCCAACCATCCAATGAGCTATCCTGAAGCAATTAATTACTTATACGGTCTTCAGAAATACGGCATCAAACTCGGCCTCGAAAAGACCGGAATCGTATTATCACGATTAGGAAATCCCCACAAGGACTTCCTCTCTATACATGTTGCCGGCACAAACGGGAAAGGGTCTGTATCTGCAATGACCGCATCGGTTTTGATGGCCCACGGCTTCAAGGTCGGCTTATTCACCTCTCCGCATCTTGTCAGTTTTACAGAAAGGATAAGGATTAATAACGAACAGATTTCCGAATCGGACGTGGTAAGCCTGACAGAAGAAATCAGATCTAAAATTTCTGATCTAAAATCTCAAATCCCCGAACCGACATTCTTTGAATTTGTTACCGCAATGGCCTTTTTGTATTTCTCGAGGGTCTGTGTGGACTGGGCAGTTATAGAGACAGGCATGGGAGGAAGGCTGGATGCAACAAATATAATCACACCCGAAGTATCTGTTATCACAAAAATAAGTTATGACCATAAAGAATTTCTGGGAGAGACCTTAGCGGATATTGCATACGAAAAGGCAGGGATTATAAAAAAGGAAATTCCAGTTGTCTCTGCGCATCAGGACATAGAAGCAGGGGAAGTGATTGCTGCAACAGTAAAAGAAAGATCGTCTCCCCTCTTTATATATGGAAGAGACTTCAACGGAAAACTGAAATTATCAGACATTAAAGGAATTACATTTGACTATTTCGATGATTCATGTACAATTACAGATTTGCACATCCCCCTGGCAGGAGAACACCAGATACTCAATGCCTGCATAGCAACAAAGGCAGCAATAATTGCGATGGAGAGAGTGGAAGAGCAGAAAATCGGAAGATTAAAAGGAAAAACTTCCGAACTTCCGAGCTTCCGAGCTTCTGCTCTACGAGATGGTCTTGCCAGTACAGAATGGCATGGACGGCTCGAAATAGTAAGCAATAATCCCGTGATTATGATTGATGGTGCGCATAACCCTGATGCAGCAAAGGCATTATCAGAATTTATAAAAAAACATCTCAATGATTACAGAATAATTCTCATAATGGGCATAATGGCCGATAAAGACATCTATGGAATCATGTCACCCCTTCTGCCTGTTGCTTCTGAAATAATATTTACCGCGCCTGATTACGGCAGGGCAGCATCACCTCAAAAACTTGCAGAGATCGCATTGCACATGGGTTTTTCTTCAAGGGTTGCAAATTCTGTAAGAGATGCTATCGAGATGGCAATAAATAGAGCGAAAGAGCAGAAAAGCGGAAGAGCAGAGGGAAAAACTTCCGAACTTCCGAGCTTCCGAACTTCCATGCTTATCCTCATCACCGGCTCTTTCTATACTATAGGAGAGGCAATGGAGATGCTGGGTGAAAAGGCCATTCTCGGGACATTGAGGGAAACGCTATGAAACAGGCAATAGGTCATAGGTTATGGGTTATAGGTAGGAATTACTTATTGTCTATTGTCTATTGCCTATTGCCTGCCTTAAGTTGGGCTATCACAATAACAGCAGACCATTTGGAACATTTCAAAGAAGAAGATAAATATGTGGCAACAGGCAATGTAAGAATAGAGGAGGAAGGTTCTGTATTGACTGCAGACAGGGCTGTTCTCTATCAAAAGACATCAGATGCCGAGGCAATGGGGAATGTAATCTATGAGGACAATGAAACCTTCATAAACACCGAAAGGACAGAACTAAACCTGAAAACCAAAACAGGCAAGCTCTATAATGCGCTTATTTTTTTTAAAAAAGGCAATTACTGGGTAAACGGCGATAATGTATCAAAAATAAAAGAAGACCACTATTATGCAGATACAGCAACCTTTACTACATGCGATTCTGAATCTCCTTCAAAAGCTGATTGGTGTTTTAAGGGAAGCAATGTTGACATAATCGTCGGCAAAAAATTCACTGCACAGAATGTAACATACAGGGTTAAGGGAATACCTCTCCTTTATTCTCCATATATGTGGGCGCCTGTAAAGACAGAGCGCGAGACAGGGTTTCTGTTTCCAGTCATCGGCAACAGCACGAGAAAGGGTTTTCAGTTCAGCCCCACATTCTTCTGGGCAATAGATGAAAATAAGGATGCAACCTTTAATCTCGATTACTATAGCAAACGAGGTATTGGAAAGGGGATTGAATACAGATATCTCGATTTTGATGACAAGGGGAAGTGGTATATCTATCACTTGAAAGACAGAGAGCTTAAAAAAGATTTCTACGAGTTTAAAGGCATGCATGACCACAGGCTTGGAGACATCAGGGGATATATGGATATCAATTATGTAAACCATGAAGACTTTTATAAAGAGTACGGCCACAAAAGAGACATGAGGATACAGAGGTTCCTCCAGTCGACAGGAGAAATTTCCGCGCCGCTTCAGAACGCACGCCTGTATCTCTTGGGCCAGCAGTGGATAGATCTTAAAGAAGGACATACTGCTGTACCCAAACGATTGCCTGAATTTGGGTACGTAGTTAATCCTACAAGCATAGGACCGCTTATGTTCACCCTGAACTCTGGTCTTGCCAATTTTTACCGGCAAAGGGAGCCGAGGGGGCAGCGTATAGACATTAATCCCACCTTATCCTATTCCTTTGGTGAGACAGTGCCCATATTCCAGTCACTTTCCCTAAGGGAAACAGCATATAATCTCAAAAATGCGCCATCCTATAACTCAGCGCCCCACAGAGAAACCTTTGAATACAGGGCAAATGCATTGACAAGATTTACTAAACGTTTTGAATCATTCACACATGTCATAGAGCCTTCTCTGTCTTATACTTTTATCCCGGAGACCCATCCATTGCCCCTTTTTGATTCAACAGAACTTTTCGATAAGACCTCGGTGGCAAGCCTTTCCTTATATAACAGTCTCGGATTTAAAAACTTCTCATTGGCAGCAAGCATATCCCAGTCTTTAAATTTCAATGCAGGAGACAGACCGTTGTCACCGACGACATTACAGGCATCTCTCAGCGGTCCCTTTACCCTGAGTTTTGATGCATCATATGACTTTAATAAAGGCAAAACAGAAACCATGAATTCCGGACTCAGCGTAAAGGTAGCGGACAAGACCAATGTCAGTATTGGAGAAAGATATGCAAGGGAAAGCAAGTTAATGCAGTATACAGCAGGCATTGATTCTGTTCTAACCAGAAGATGGTCTGTAAATGCAAATGTATGGTATGACTCAAAAGGCGCTGGCCTGAGGGATTCTACACTAAAAGTCATATATACACAGCAGTGCTGGATGGTTAATGTGGCGTTAACAAGAAGGCCAGGTGATAACACAAGGCCGCCTGAATACAGTTTTATGGTATTTATAGAACTAAAGGGAATAGGGATTCTCAAGGTCCTATGAACATAGTCATAAATCTCAACAAAGATCCAGGCATTACTTCACACGATGCTGTTACTGCTGTAAAAAAACTCCTTAAGGTCAGAAAGGCCGGTCATGCAGGAACACTCGACCCTATTGCCACAGGGATTCTCCTAATCTGTCTGAACGAGGCTACAAAGATTTCATCCCTTCTTTCTGACATCGACAAGGAATATATCATGACCGCAAAACTGGGTGAAAGCACAGATACATATGATACCGAAGGCAAGGTAATCAAAAAATTTGAAATTTCAAATTTGAAATTTCAAATTGAACAAATAAAAGAGATAATCCAGAGATTCACAGGCGAGATCGAACAGATACCTCCCATGTATTCGGCAATCAAGGTTTCCGGGGAGCCCCTTTACAAGTTAGCCAGAAAGGGCATCGAGATTGAAAGGAAGCCCCGAAAGGTGATTATCAATTCCATCGAAATATTGAGTTTTGAATCCCCTTTCCTGAAATTGAGAGTCTCATGTTCAAAAGGTGCATATATGCGCTCATTATGCAATGACATCGGCAATGCCCTTGGTGTAGGGGCACATATGGTGGAACTTGTTCGTACAAGAATAGGACAGTTCTCCTTAGAAAACTCAGCAAAGATAAACGAACTACATCATAAAACCACGTCTTTATATTCCATAGATGCTGCTTTAAAGCATCTTCCAGAAATAAAATTAGAGGGTGATAATTTAAAAAGGGCTAAGAATGGGAATCCTGTGAAAATAGAGCAGAAGAGCGGAAGTGCAGAAGCTAAAGACTTCCAGACTTCCGAGCTTCCGGACTTACGAACTTGTTTTATCAGGCTTAAGGACCCTGAAGGAAGACTCTTCGGAATTGGAAAAGTTTCGAAGGGTTCGATTAAGATAGAAAGGCTGCTTAAACTATAAACAGGGAGGCATTATGATACCGAGATATACACGCACTGAAATGGGAAGACTCTGGGAGCCTGAAAACAGGTTTCAGAAATGGCTCAATGTGGAGATAGCCGTATGCGAGGCATGGGCAGAATTGGGTGAAATCCCAGAGGATGCCCTCAAGGTGATAAAGGAAAGAGCAAAGTTCGATATAGCAAGGATTGACGAGGTTGAAAGGACAGTAAAGCATGATGTCATTGCATTTCTCACATCCGTTTCAGAGTTTGTAGGTCCTGAGTCGCGGTTCATACATAAAGGGCTTACGTCATCCGATGTGGTTGACACAGCCCTCTCCATCCTCATGAGGGAGGCATCAGACATTATCATAAAAGACATTAAAGAGTTGATGGCTGTTTTAAAAGAACAGGCATTCAAATATAAGGATGTCCCTTGCATCGGCAGAAGTCACGGAGTTCATGCAGAGCCCATGACCTTTGGACTTAAATTCGCCCTCTGGTATGAAGATGCAAAAAGAAGTCTTAGAAGGATGGAGACTGCAAGGGATGTTGTAAGTATCGGAAAGCTCTCAGGTGCAGTTGGAACATTCTCAAATATCCCAACCGAACTGGAAGATATGGTGTGCAACAAGCTCGGCCTCAAACCCGAGCCCGTAGCAACCCAGGTTGTCCAGAGAGATAGACATGCTGAATATATGACAACCCTTGCCCTTATTGCGGCATGCATCGAAAAGATCGCTGTTGAAATAAGACACCTCCAGAGGACAGAGGTGCTTGAGGCAGAAGAGCCTTTCAGCGCAGGACAGAAAGGCTCATCTGCAATGCCTCACAAGAGAAATCCTGTTGGGTGTGAAAACCTTTCGGGTCTTGCAAGGATTGTCCGTTCCAATGCCATAGCTGCGCTGGAAAACATCGCCCTATGGCATGAGAGGGATATATCCCATTCGTCCGTGGAAAGAGTAATCATCCCAGACAGCACAATACTTGTTGACTACATGCTGAACAGATTAAAGGGAATACTTAAAGACATGCATGTGTACCCCGAAAAAATGAAGACGAATATGGACATGAGCTACGGCCTTTATAATTCCCAGAGGGTTCTGCTCGCCCTTACCGAGAAGGGCATAACCCGTGAAGATGCATATACACTGGTGCAAAGGAACGCAATGGAAAGCTGGAAAAAAGGTGTGAGTTTTATGAAACTCCTCCAGAAGGACAGTGAAATAACAAAATATCTCTCGCATAAGGAAATAGAAGAAATATTTGACCTGCACTACTATCTGAGGAATGTGGATTATATATTCGACAGGGTGTTTAAAAGCTGATGCCCCTTTGTCTTTACTTTTTATTGATTTTTCCTGTATTCTTTTAAATTACAATCATGATTGACCTGCACACCCACAGCATATTCAGCGATGGAGAACTCATCCCTGCAGAGCTTGCAAGAAGGGCTTTTACAATGGGATACAGGGCCATTGCAATTACAGACCACATAGACCAGTCAAACATAGACCTGATAATTCCAAGGATTGTCAAGGCAGTGACTGCATTAAAGAACCATGCCTCTATCGAGATAATCCCCGGAGCAGAAATCACCCATGTCCCGCCTTCGTTAATACCTGATATGGTAAAAGAGGCAAGAAAGCTCGGGGCTAAAATAGTTGTAGTGCATGGAGAGTCCATTGTAGAGCCAGTTGCCGAAGGCACAAACAGGGCGGCCATTGAAGCAGGCGCAGATATACTTGCACATCCTGGATTGATCACCAATGCTGACCTTTTGTTTGCAAAAGAAAAGGGAATAACCCTTGAGATAACTGCGCGCAAAGGGCACAGCCTTTCCAATGGCCATGTAGCAAAACAAGCATCTAATCTCGGCATACCATTAACAATGAACACCGACGCCCACTCTCCGTCTGACCTCATTACAAAGCATTTTGCAAGACAGATACTCCTGTCTGCAGGCATCGAGGATAAAGCAATAGACTCTATATTCCAACATGCGGAAAAACTTGTAAAAAAAGCACTTGGAGGTTGATAAATGCCAAAGGCAATAAAAAGGCGCACCGAGAAAAAGGGCATCACTACAGAAGAAGATCTGAGAGAGACTGTTGTCGATATAAGGCAGCGATTAAAGGAAAAACAGCGTATTTTGGTTTATGCTGTGACTGTTTTCATTGTACTGGCAATATCAATTGGGGGATTTGCTGTATACAAAAAGACATCTTCAAACAAAGCACTCGAGCTTGAGCTCGAGGGGTACAGATTATTCTACGGTGATTACCAGGCCATGCTTATCCCGCCTGCGGAAAGGTACAAACAGGCACTGGAGATGTTCAAAAAATCCTATGCAACACGGAAAAGACCCGATGTCCTCCTGTATATTGCAAACTGCCAGTATGAATTGGAAAACTACGATGAAGCAATAAAGACATTGAAAGAGCTTAACAGCCGGTTCTCAGACCCAAAGGTTATTTCCCTTTCCTATTACAAGATGGCCATGTCATATGTAAAAAAAGGCGATATGGATAACGCACTTACTTCCCTGAAAAACATTCTAAACATCAAAGACATTCCCCTTCAGGATATGGCATTGCTGGAAACTGGAAAAATACTCGAACTATCAGGAAAAACAGAAGACGCAAAAAATAAATATAGAGAACTAATCAATAAATTCCCGAAATCGGCTTTACTGAACGAGGCAAAAACAAAGTTGGGAGAGAAATAAAAAAAGAGATATTTATTAGGGACACATCCCATATTTCTTGACATTAAAATCGTATTCAAGTGCAAGGGTTCATATTGCAGGCAGGAGAGACGACATCTTGGGCGAAAAGCTTTTTAACGATAATCAGAGGAAAGATTATATAGCATCTAAGTTGAGCGATTTTGTAAGACAGGCCTGCCTGTGCGTTGCACGCAGACAGGTCCGAATATAGAATCGCTCAATTTAGGTAGCATTTATTAGAGAGAGCATTG